>DJEQ01000056.1:0-10226 GCA_002431355.1 Oribacterium sp. UBA5894 | reverse complement strand
GGGTGCTAAGGAAAAATTCTTCAGTGAGACGATGCCATGATATGCGCCTACGGCGCATATCATGGCATCGTCGTTTGATTTTGCCACGTACGTGGCAAAACGGCCTCGCCGCCCGGGGGCATCCATGTGCCATAGGCACATGGATCAGCTTCAAGTGCTTCTAGGAGGTCCGATTCTGATTTTTGCACGATCTCTACGTATGGTTTCGGGCAATCCCTCTCCGGGCCCCGGCCACTTGATCTTCAGCTTCCGCTGCGCTCCACCAGCCAGTAATCGAGCACCTGCCGGGCGATCGGCGCGGCGGTGCGCCCGCCGGTCTCGCCGTCCTCCACGACGACGCAGATCGCGATCTCCGGATTCTCATAGGGTGCAAAGCCGGTGAACCATGCGGTCGTGCTCTTCTTTCCGTCCTTCACAGCCTCTGCGGAGCCGGTTTTTCCGGCCGCCTCATACTCAGCCTTTCGAAGTGCCGAGGCGGTGCCTTCTGTGACGACGCGCCGCATGAAGCCACCGAGCGTTTCGGCCTCCTCGGTCGTCATAAGCGTGCGCTTCGCACCGCTGTCGAAGGTTTTCACGACCTTTCCATCTGCGGACTGTACCTGCTCGAGCAGCTTCGGCTCCACGAGCGTGCCTCCATTTGCAATGGTCGCACTCAGCAGTACCTCATGCAGCGGGCTCATCATCGTATCCCCCTGTCCGATGGCCGTCTGCATCATCGTCCAGGCATCCGCATCCTCTGTCAGACTGAGGCGGCTCTTACTGGACGCAATCGCGATCGGAAGGTCCTGATTAAACAGAAGCGAATTCGCGGTTTCCGCCAGCTTCTTCGGATCCGTCAGAGTGCCGATTTTCGCAAAGGCTGCATTGCAGGAATTTGCGAAGGCCTTCGAAAGATCCTCCTCGCCATGCACCTCGCCATCGTAGCAATGCACGACATACCGCTCGTCGGCCGGATCCTGGTACTCTCCCTCACAGTCAAACTGGAAGCTCTGCCAGTCCTTCGGATGCTCCCGCATGTACTCGAGTGCCATCACAATTTTAAAGGTCGAGCCCGGGGCATAGAGGCCCTGGGTACAGCGATTGAGGAGCGGCGCGGCCGCCGACTGATTGTTCACAATATCATCCCAGTTCTGTACAATGGTATTCGGATCGAAGCTTGGCTTCGAAACCATCGCCAGAACCGCACCTGTTGTCGGGTTCAGAGCGATCACCGCACCACGCTGGTCTCCGAGGGCATCATAGGCCACCTTCTGAAGACCCGCATCGAGGGTCGTCACTACATTATCCCCGAGGCTTTTCGTTTCGGTGATTTCATTGACCACCTGCGTCACGGGGCTTGCATTGGACTCCATCAGATAGAAGTTCGCGAGCGCCTCGAGGCCGGTCTTTCCCTTCGTGGAATACCCGACGGCATGTGCAAACATCTCGCCAAATGGATACTGCCGAGTCTCGGTATAGCTGCCCTCCGGATTCACAGAGCCATCCGCATTCGTTCGGGTATCCGTTACCGCCGTCTGCGCCAGTACCTGTCCATCGGAGGACAGAATCGCGCCACGCACGAAGCGGTCATTGAAGACCTCCATCCGGGGATTATAGGAATTTCCCATGAGATCCTCCGCCTGCCAGCCAATGAAATAGATCATATAGCCGATCATTCCAAAGAACAGAAGGGAGAAGAAATAAACAAAGCGGATGATATTTCGATTTGATTTCTGTTTCCCGGAACGGGATTTCTGTTTCGCCATAGTCCTCCTTTCCGACGCTTTACAGGTCGAGGTCCTCCGCGGATACCTTTTCGGAGGCATACGCGTTCTCCTCATCAGTCTTCAATGCGGACGGATGCGCGCTGACTTCCGTGGTCTTCCTGCTGTAACGGGTCCGATACGGAGCGCGTTCTTCCATCTCCTCCTCGTCTGTATCATCGAGGACGTCATCGGCCTCGTCGACCGGCTCTTCCTCTTCCACGTCCTCGAGTGCATCCATTTCGTCGGCCTCGTCTTCATTGCCCTGAATGATGTAGAGGGCCTGAATGATCGCGAACACGATAAAGGCCGAAACAAGCGAGGAGCCGCCGTAGCTCACAAAGGGAAGGGTTACGCCGGTCGACGGAATGAACTTGATGGCACCGCCGATCGTCAGGAAGGACTGCACGATGTACTCGATGGCGAGGCCAACGGATACCAGCTTGTAGAAATTATCCTCCATATAGGTGGCAATGACCATCATCTGCATGAAGCAGCCAAGGCATACCAGAATAATGCAGATGGCCGTCACGGCGCCCATTTCCTCCGAAATGGCGGAAATAATGAAGTCCTTCTCCACGATCGGAATGCGCTTCGGCATACCCTGGTAGAGGCCGAGGCCCGCGAAGCCGCCGGTACCGATGGCAAAGAGCGACTGGGTAATCTGATACCCTCGATCCGCCATGTCAGACCAGGGATTGAGCCACGCAAAGACTCTCTTTCGTACATGGGAAAAGGCGTAGTAGCTGAAAACCGACGCGCCGCCCATGGCTGCCGTACCCAGCATAAGGTAAAAGGCGCGGTTCGTGGCAATGAACAGCATCACGAGGTAGGCAATGCAGAAGATCAGCGCGGAGCCGAGGTCCTTGCAGGCGACAAGCACCAGCACATGAAGCGCAGCCACCACCGAGGTTTTCACAATATCCCGAAATTCCGTAGCACGACTCAGCATGCCGGCCATGGCCAGCACAAAGGTGATTTTTACGATCTCGGAGGCCTGGAAGGTGAAGCCGCCAATGGAGATGGACATCTTCGCGCCGTAGCTGGTCGCACCGATGAGGAGCACGATGCCCTGCAGAAGAAGTCCGAAGACGGCGAAGACGGAACGCCAGCGTACGAGATCCCAGATTTTATCAATGAGGTACGGAATCACCAGCGTAAGAATTGCGGAACCGACGATGATGACAAACTGCTTGAATGCCTTCGTCGGGTCCAGACGTTCCAGAATGATGAGCCCATAGGTCAGGAAAAAGACCGTATTGTTGAGCAGCAGCCGGTTGATGTTTCGATAAATGCGCTGTGCGCCAAAGGTATACAGCAGAAAAAAGGCGAGTTGCATCAGGTAAAACCATACCGTGCTCATCTCCTCCGTCTTCAGATAGATGATGCAGTTCATCAGAAAATGCACCAGCAGGATGATGCGAAGCTGCCAGTCACAAAGAGGATCCGCATCCTCCTGGTCTGGAATGGACAGGTAGCGGAAATTACAGTAGGTATAAAGTACAATCAGCAAAAGCTGGATGTACTTCGATGCCGTGATAAAAAGCGTAATCATCGTTGCTCCTTATTCAATGCCATGACGAAAATGCCCACGTGTTCGATGCACCGGCACGCAGCCCTCAAGCACCTGCCGCACGACGGCCGGAGTCTCCACGGAGAAGTCATAGCGTACGCACTGTGGCTGCAGTGCCTTGACCTCCTCCGGGAGGTCATACAGGACGAGCGGGTCGGCATTGAAGATCTGATTATAGCAGTAGCTGCAGTAGCAGCGGACCGGCATATCCTTTCCCATGCGGTCACGAAGCTGCAGAATACGATTTCCATGATCGCAGTGCGCGCTCGTACGCTGGATACAGTTCGCACTCACCATCATCGGGAGGTGTCCATAGATCAGAAGCTCCATCGGCAGGAGCTTCGGGAGTCGACGGCACTCTGGGCCGGTGAGCTCGATCGGATAGGTCAGCTTCATGGCGCCGAGGGACTCCAGTGCACGCATGGCTTCTTCATTGTAGCCATAAACCGTGTAATCAAACACGCGGCAGATCCGCGCCCTCCACGCAGGCTCCTCCGTGAAGAAATCCTCCAGCAGCATGGCCTCATCGAGATTTCGCACCAGTACGGCATCCGGAATCGTATCTTCACAAAGCAGCTTCCGAAGAATATCCACACTGTTCTCCGCTCTCCGGCCACTCGCATCGAGATCCCTCTGGATTCGGCGAAGGCGAAGTCCCGCCTGCCGCCCCGCTGCGTGGATCTGCTGGATTGCCTCCGCGAGGTTCGGGAAGCCAGCCTCATCCACATAGATGCACTGCACAGCCGCCTGCTGCAGAACCGCTCCGAGCTGTTCTTCCGTTTCCACGGAAGCCACGACCGGCATCGTCCAGTCCGATGCACGGAAGCCCGTTTCCTTTTCCATTTCCAGCTGTGCTGTACGTGTCGGCTTCGTTGCAGCGTGTACACGCTTTTCCTGCACAGCGGAAGACTTCCGCAAGGCGCCGCGAGGCTGCACGTTCGAAGAACGCACGCTCGTCATCGGAGCCCGGGATTTCTGCGCCCTCTGCAGCGACTCTCCGCCTCGTTTTCTTTTCTTCTGTTGCCTATCTTCTTTCCGCGCCACGTAAAATCTCCTCTTCATACATTGAAAGGGCCTGCCGCCGAAGCTCATTCAGCTTTCCAACTGGATAAAAGGCGTCCTTCTGTACCGACAGCTGCACGTCTCGAAGTGTAAATGCCGTGCCGCCCGTTTTTCGAAGCCGTGCTTCGATTTCTTCTGCAGTCATAGGTCGTTTTTCTGCTGAAAGCACAGGGTCCTCTGATACTGCCGTCACCCTGCGGCCTGCGTCATCGTACAGGGTCAGAACGACCGGCGCGCCCACCGTCATCTCCACGCTCGCATCCACTGAAAGCGTACGTGCCTTGTCAATGTAGGTTTTCTGAATATACTCCGTCACGTGCGGGTCCACGGCACGGAATTTTTTCTCTGAAAGGGCCATCATATCCGCCCCGTTATGCTTTCGCAGGTAGCTGGTCGTACCGCCTCGATCAAAGATTTCCTGCAGCGTCTGCAGATCCTCCTTCTCCACCTGGTAGCGGCCTTCCTTTCCGGCATCCAGGAAGCGCAACGCGCGGTCCAGGTACTTTCGATACACGCTGACCACACCAGCCGTATAAATCGGCGACTTCATGCGGCCTTCAATTTTAAAGCTATAGGCGCCCGCTTCGATCAGCTCTGGCAGCAGCTCAATGGTCTGCATATCCTTCATGCTTAAGTAGTAGCCCTTCTGTCCAGCCACCTCATAGCAGAGGCGACAGGTTCCCGCACAGCGCCCACGATTGCCGGAACGTCCACCGAGAAGTGAGGACATGAAGCAGGCGCCTGAATAGCTGTAGCACATGGCGCCATGGCAGAACACCTCGAGCTCCATCCCGCTTTCCTCATGGATTTTCCGAATTTCCGGAAGGCTCAGCTCCCGTGACAGCACGGCGCGCGTCATGCCGAAGTGCTTCGCCATCCGTGCGCCCGCGACGCTCGTAATGGTTTCCTGCGTACTGGCATGGACCTCGAGATCTGGAAAATGTGTCCGAATCATGCGTACGGCACCGAGGTCCTGCATGATGAGCCCATCCACACCGGCTTCATAATAGGGCCGAATGTAGGATACAAGTTCCTTCAGCTCTGCTTCCTTAAAAAGGATATTGACCGTCATATACAGTTTTACCGAGAAGAGATGACAGTAACGGATGGCCTCCATCACCATATCTTCCTCCTCGGCAGTTGCAGAATCGGCATATGCACGGGCGCCGAACCTGCGTCCGCCCATATAAACCGCATCGGCACCCGCATGCACGGCCGCCTTCACGGACTGGAACGAACCGGCCGGCGCCAGCAGCTCTACGCGTTTATCTCGTTGTATTTTCATCCTATCCTATTCGTGTCGCATATCGACAGCTTCTACATTTCAGAGAGCGGCCTGCTGCCGCTCCGCGGACTTCTTACGCTTCATTTTTTGCCGAGGCCAGTGCACGGTCCCGTGCCTCTCGGGCCGCCTGCTTCGCTTCCAGCTCTGCCAGCTTCTTCTGGGTATTCTCCAGCTCTCGAAGAGTCGTCTCGAGCTTCATCTGCATGTTCACAAGGTCATGCTTCGCGCCATAGCTCTCCCGCTCTGCGTCATCCTTTGCCTGCTGAATCGCACGGCATCTCTGGCGCTCCTTAAACAGGTCGTCACAGATATTCACCTCGAGAAGAAGGGCCTTAATGCCATCATCAAGCTTGTTATAGCCGATGGTTTCCTTCTGAAAATCGAGAATTTTCTGATTTAAATAGCCTGCGACCTCATGCATATAGCTCTCGGATTCACTTCCTGCCAGCTGATAGATCTTGCCATTGATTACGACCTCTACGGAATTTTTGCCTGCCATTCTTCTGGTACCCCTTTATTTCTCTGGCGCCCCCACCGGCAGATGCACTGCCTGTACGACGCGGATGTTCATGTTTTCGACCTCTGATTATATCATAGCAGCTTCCTAGATGTCCATCGTCGCCTGATATGGCAGGCCAAAATGCTGGTAGGCATGCGGCGTCGCCACGCGACCGCGCGGCGTACGATTAATGAGGCCATTCATGAGAAGATAGGGCTCATAGACATCCTCCAGTGTTCCGCTGTCCTCTCCGAGTGCAGCGGCCAGCGTCTCCACGCCCACGGGGCCACCCGAAAACTTGTCAATGATGGTCATAAGATAGTTCCGGTCATTCTGATCGAGTCCAAGCTTATCCACGTCCAGAATGTCGAGCGCCATATCCGCGACCTCCTCGGTAATCCGCCCATCGAAGCGCACATCCGCGAAATCCCGTACGCGCTTTAACAGGCGGTTTGCGAGTCGTGGCGTCCCGCGGGAACGAAGGGCAATGCGTTCGGCCCCTTCGTCATCGATCGTCACATTCAGTACCTTCGCCGATCGAAGCACGATCTGCTTCAGCTCCTCCGTCGTATAGAACTCGAGCTTCGTGATGATGCCGAATCGGTCCCGCAGCGGCGCAGACAGGAGGCCCGCCCGGGTCGTCGCGCCAATCAGCGTAAAGTGCGGAAGATCCAGTCGAATCGAGCGTGCGCTGGAATCCTTTCCCAGCATGATATCAATCGCGAAATCCTCCATCGCCGGGTACAGCACCTCCTCCACCTGACGATTTAAGCGATGAATCTCATCCACAAACAGCACATCGCCCTCGGAAAGGCCATTGAGAATCGCGGCGATCTCTCCCGGCTTTTCGATGGCCGGACCCGAGGTCACCTTGATATTCACGCCCAGCTCGTTCGCAATGATGTTACTGATCGTCGTCTTTCCAAGTCCTGGCGGGCCGTAAAAAAGGCAGTGATCCAGGGACTCGCCGCGCTGCTTCGCAGCCTGAATGTAGACCTTCAGCATTTCCTTCAATTTGCTCTGGCCAATGTAATCGTCGAGCGTCTGTGGCCGGATCTTCGGCTCGAGCTGACGGTCCTCGACGGTTTCATCTGTATTGATTACTCTACGTTCCACGTTCCTACCTCATGCATTCCATGCAAAAATGATGTGTACCTGTCCTACGGTATGTGCGTGAAGAAGTATGCCTTCACCGTATGTGCCTGCAGAAGCACGCATTATAAGAAATTCAGATTTTTCAGGCTTGCCTTCAGAATCTGATCGACGGTCATATCCTCCCGAAGCTCAACCTTCTTCACGGCACGGCTTGCCTCCACATTCGAATAGCCGAGCGCCACAAGCGCTTCCACTGCTTCCTTCTGTGCGCCATACACACCCGCAAGTGCGCCAGCGTCTCCGGCTGCCGCGCTGCTCTGTCCATGATCCAGCGCCGTACTGAAGACCTCGGTCGCATCCAGCTTATCCTTGAGCTCTAGCACCACACGCTGTGCCGTCTTCGCTCCGACACCTGGTGCACGCGAAATGGCCTTACTGTCCCCTGTCACAATGGCCATACGGAGGTCGTCCGGCGTCAGCGCGCCCAGAATCCCAAGTGCCCCCTTCGGCCCGATGCCGCTGACGGTAAGAAGCATCGTGAACATCTCCCGATCCTGCCGTGTCAAAAAGCCATACAGCTCCACGCCATTCTGCGTCAGCGAAAAATAGGTATAGATTTTCAGATCCTCACCAATCGGTGGCAGCGCGCCAATCACCGTCGCTGGTACACGAATGCCATATCCTACGCCAGCGGCCTCCACGACGATGAGACCCTCTTCAACTTCACTGAGTGTTCCATGGATAAAATGAATCATACTGTTCTCCTGCAAGGCACAGACCGGCAAGCGCTGTCATCCTCGTCGTATCTGTGCGGACGATGTCTGCACCTGGCATCATCTCTTTTTAAAGTATCTCTATGTTATACTAAAAACATTTGTTCGTCAATTCGATTGCATTGATTTTACACTTTTCTGTCGCTACACTTATAGCATAAAATCGTTTCTAAGTTTATCAAGTACCACAAGAAAGGTCCATATGATTCGTATCGCGAAAGCACTGACACTGCCTCTTCCTCCGGATATCTATGATTTCGGGGCTCCGGAAGACATTCTCTTTTTTGACATTGAAACGACGGGACTCTCCGCCCGAAGCGCCGGTCTCTACCTGATTGGCATGCTGCACTACGTCCTAGGCACAGGCTCTCCGAAGAGCCTCGCGGTTCCATCTTTGGAGCCTCTCTCATCCAGTACCGAAGGCCGGAAATGCATCGACACTTCCAGCGAGACCGCAGCCGATGAAGGTCACTGGGAGCTTCTCCAGCTTTTCTGTGAGGATGTGGCGGATGAGCCAGGCGTTCTCCAGGCCTTCTTCTCTCTTCTTTCTACAAAGAAGGTGCTTCTTTCCTATAATGGAGACGGCTTCGACCTCCCCTTCCTTCGGCATATGGTCGAACAGTATGACCTTCCGTATTCCTTCGATGACGTAGAAAGTGTCGATCTTTTTAAGAAATTCCGGCCATTAAAGCGTCTTCTGGGTCTTGAAAATCTGAAGTTGAAAACCTGCGAGCGTTTTCTCGGCATCGATCGTGAGGATCGTTTCTCTGGTGGCGAGCTCATCGAGGTCTACTTTGAATGGCAGAAAACGAAGGATCCGGCGCTTCTCCATATGCTCCTCCTTCATAATGCGGAGGACATTGAAAATCTTCCGAACGTGCTGCCGCTCCTCCGTTATGAGACGCTGCTTCACAGCGAATTGGAGCTTGCGTCACATGCGCTTCTCCCGGAGGACACGACGTCGGCGGGCACGGCCCCCGTGCTCCGACTCTCCTTCCTCGCCCTTCCTCCACGGCTTTCCTGCCGATCCATGGCGGCTGCCGAAGCGCCGCACACGCGCGAAGTGACAATGTCCTGTCGTTCACATTGTCCGACCCCGGCGCCCATAGCGATTCCGAAGCCCTTTGATGCACAGGGCGATTTCTGGGCACTTCATGCAGAGGGCTGTCATATGGAGCTCTATGTCCAGCTCTTCGAGGGGGAACGAAAGCTCTTCTTTCCGGATGTTGAGAACTACTACTATCTTCCGGCGGAGGATCAGGTCGTCCACAAGTCGCTCGCGGAATTTGTGGATCGAAATGCGCGAAAAAAGGCGTGTGCAAAAAACTGCTATCAGCGGGTCTCGGGCTGTTTTCTCCCAGAATACAGGGAGGTATTTACACCGGCGCTCCAGGAAGACTACCGCGGGAAGCTGCTCTATGTGCCGTACCATGATGCGCTCTGGGAGGATGCAGCGAAAGCCTCTGCTTACGGAAGGTCCTTTCTGGAAATACTCTAAGCTCTGCTTTGTATTTCATATTTCGAGGATGGATCCGATGATAAATCGTACTGCAAAAAGAGGCCGCTACATCCCTGCAGCGTCCTCTCGTTTATTCTTCGCTTTTTTCTGTTTTAAATTTTCCCACCGTTCTGATTGACGTATGCCATCAGTCCACCAGCGGCGATCATTTTCTGCAGGAACTCCGGGAACGGCTGTCCCTGGAAGCTCTTCCCCGTCGTCTCATCGGTGATGACGCCGGAGTCAAAATCCACCTTCACCTCATCGCCCTCCGCGATGGCCTGCGCAGCTTCTGGGCACTCAATGATCGGGAGGCCAATGTTTAAGGCGTTCCGATAGAAGATGCGCGCGAAGCTCTCGGCAATCACGCAGCCGACGCCGCTCGTCTGCAGCACCTGCGGTGCATGCTCACGGGAGGAGCCACAGCCGAAATTTTTACCCGCGACGACGATGCCGCCAGGTGTCAGCTTCTTTAAGAAATCTGCGTCAATGTCCTCCATTGCGTGGCTTGCGAGCTCCTGCTTATCCTGAATGGCGAGATAACGTGCCGGGATGATCACGTCGGTGTCGACATTGTCGCCGTATTTTAATACCTTACCTTCTGCGTTCATATAGATTCCTTTCTGGTTTTTGTGATGCAAACGGCCCTAAAGTCGGGCTAAGGATGCCCGACTTCAGCCCTTCGGGCACAGAACAAGT
>DJEQ01000116.1:9247-17573 GCA_002431355.1 Oribacterium sp. UBA5894 | reverse complement strand
TGGCCGGGGCGGAGGGAGCCCTCAGAAGCCATGCGCAGAGGTCGTTGAAAAATCATGATCGGACCTTCTAGAAACGCTTAGAGCAATTTTTCCTTAGCACCCTCTGTCAACGTGGAGTTTCCATCAGGGAAACTCCATGATTGCAGAGGGCTTAGCGTTTCTTAAGGTCCAATCATAGATTTTTCCGAGCTCGGAGCACTGGCTTCTGAGGGCTCCCTCCGCCCCGGCCAGCGCTGTCATCTTCAGCGCGATTTCTTCTCCGAGCCTTGTGGCATCCCTACGACTTGTGATATATTAAGAAAAGTGAGCCTTCGGGCACGCATTCTATAGAAAAAGGGGTACCATAAACTATGGCAGATGAGATCAAGGTCGAGGACGTAAAGGAAGAGAAGATTCCTTCCATGGATGATTTTAAGGAGGAGCTCGAGGCATCCTTCAAGCAGCATGCCAATGCAAAGCGCGTGGACATGAATAAGTGGGAGAAGGTTCTCGATGATTACGAGAATAAGACAAGCTTCGAGGTAGAAGTCAAGGAAGCTGTAAAGAGCGGTGTGACAGCGGATGTAGATGGCCTGAGAGCATTTATTCCGGCATCCAAGCTTTCTCTTGGTTTCGTCAAGGAAGAGGAGCTGAAGGACTGGGTAGGAAAGAAACTGAATGTTCGTGTAATTACAGCAGAGCCGGAGAACAACAAGCTTGTGCTTTCTGCCCGCGATGTGCTTCGTGATGAGCAGGAGAAGGTAAGAGCAGAGAAGGCTGCAGCGATTCAGGTCGGTCTTGTTACAGAGGGAACCGTTGAAACGGTCAAGGATTATGGTGCATTCATCGATCTCGGTGATGGCGTAACCGGTCTTCTGCATGTTTCTCAGATTTCAACGAAGAGAGTCAAGTCTCCGGCAGATGTGCTGAAGGAAGGTCAGACCGTCAAGGTACAGGTCATCGGTGTAAAGGATGGAAAGATTTCCCTTTCCATGAAGGCACTCGAGGCGGAGAAGCAGGAGCGGAAGGAAAAGCAGGAGCGTGAGGATTTCCGCGCAAACTATAAGGAGTCGGGTGCAGCAACCTCTTCCTTCGCAGAGATCATGAAGAAGAGCGGCATCAAGTTCTGATGCTGTCGATACGATGACGGATGATTTCATGCGTCGATTCTTTCATCAGCCATGTGTCCGAAAGGATACGTGGCTGATTTTTATGATTCAGGCTTTTTATTTGAGAATAGATGGGTATAATAGCGGAACAGGCATATACTGCCTGCCAGAAAAGCTGATCGGGATGCTGCATTGTGCACATGCATGGTGTGGCGGTATCCGTAGTTAGATCTATAAGAGAGGAAACAGATGGAGTTTACAGCGAAGGAAGTGACGGCAGAGGAGCTCGAGCAGTGGCCACGGGAGAGCTATCATCTTGTCGATGTGCGGAGTGAAGAAGAATTTCAGACAGGAAAAATGCCCGATGCCATGCGTGTAGAGTCTGCACAGATCGGAGAGGGCACGCATCATATTCCGAAGGATAAGAGGATTGTGGTGTACTGTAAATATGGCGATCTCTCCTTCACAGCAGCCGAAGAGCTGTGCGCACAGGGCTATGAGGCCTACAGCCTTGCGGGCGGCTATGGCAAGTGGGTGCTTCGGCAGATTCAGAAGGATATGAACTCGGAAGAGCGTCGGGAGGATATCGAGAAATCGCTTCGTAAGAAGTTTAAGCGGAACCTCTTCGGCATGTTTGTGAAGGCCATCTGTGATTATCAGCTGGTCGAGCCCGGCGATCGTATCGCCGTCTGCATCTCTGGAGGAAAGGATTCCATGCTGATGGCGAAGCTTTTCCAGGAGCTGAAGCGCCACAATAAGATTCCGTTTGAGCTCGTGTTTCTCTGCATGGATCCAGGCTACAACGAGGCTAACCGGAAGGTGATTGAACGAAATGCGGATCTTCTGGGAATTCCACTGACCATCTTTGAAACGAATATTTTTGACTCTGTGTATAATATTCCGAAGTCTCCATGCTATGTCTGTGCCCGTATGCGACGCGGCTACCTGTATAAAGAGGCTCAGAAGCTTGGCTGCAATAAGATTGCGCTGGGGCATCACTTCGATGATGTCATTGAAACCGTTCTGATGGGGATGCTGTATGCAGGGCAGTATGAGGCCATGATGCCGAAGCTTCACTCAACGAATTTCCCAGGCATGGAGCTGATACGACCGCTGTATCTCATTCGCGAAGCAGAGATCAAGCACTGGCGGGATTATAATGGACTCAACTTCATTCAGTGTGCCTGTCATTTCACAGAGACCTGCACGACCTGCCATACGGACGGACAGACGAGCTCGAAGCGACTTGAAACGAAGAAACTGATTGAGAAGCTGAAGGAAACGAATCCGTATGTAGAGCGGAACATTTTCAGTGCGATGGAAAATGTAAGTCTGAATAAGATTCTCGGCTATAAGCGGCAGCATGTGAAGCACAGCTTTCTTGAGTGGTATGAGCATGAGAATGACCTGAAGATCGGTATCCTGAATGATGAAGAAATCGCGGCAGAGGATGCACGACGACAGCAGCAGGAGCTCGCAAAGGAGAAGGCCCGCATGGACTCACAGCCGAAATCGGAGCAGGCGAGAAAAAATGCAGAGGAGAACCGTCGAAACGCACAGTTCCGAAAGGCAGAGGGAGCGAAGTCCGATGAAAATGCATAGTACAGGAGCCCAGATGACATCTACGAACCGGCCGTCTGGAGACCATGCGACAGTAAAAGCTGTGAACCGAGCGATGCGTGGTGCTCCGGCAGAGGCCGATTCCACGGACCGGATATACGACCCGGCACTGGAAAGCTGCCGACTCTGTCCGCGCAAGTGCGGTGTCAACCGAAACGCCGGGCAGAAGGGCGCATGTGGCGTGAGCTCAGATATCTACGTCGCGCGTGCTGCGCTTCACTTCTGGGAGGAACCCTGCATTTCTGGAAAGGAAGGCAGCGGGGCGGTTTTCTTTTCCGGCTGCACACTGAAGTGTGTGTTCTGCCAGAATTATGAGCTGAGTCACCAGGAGGTCGGCAAGCGAGTCGACCTCGAGCGACTTATGGAGATTTTTTTCGAACTGGAAGGACAGGGCGCAAATAACATCAACCTTGTGACACCGGACCACTACATTCCGCTCATTGCAAAGGCCATGGAACGAAGTCGTGTGCGGGGCCTGAAGATTCCCTTCGTGATCAACTGCTCCGGCTATGAAACACGGGAGCTCATTCATCGCCTCGATGGACTTGCGGATATCTACCTTGATGATTTTAAGTACATGGATCCGCTAAAGGCCAAGAAATATTCGGGCGCTGAAGACTATCCGGAGCGTGCGAAGGAAAGCCTCGCTGAGATGGTCCGTCAATGCCCAGAACCGATCTTCGATGCACGCGGCATGATGCAGAAAGGTGTGATCGTCCGTCATCTGCTGATGCCGTCCATGGTCCACAATGCAGAGCATGTCGTGGACTACGTGTACGATACCTATGGCGACCGGGTATATCTCAGCCTCATGCATCAGTTCACACCGTTTCCGCGTCTTGCAAAGTGGCCGGAAATCAACCGTCGTGTCACGAAACGGGAGTACGAGCGACTCCTGAACTACGCACTCGATAAGGGCGTTACAAACGCCTTCATCCAGGAAGGCGATGTCGCCAAGGAAAGCTTCGTTCCCGATTGGAATGGCGAAGGAGTCTGAAGGACAAGCTGTACAGGTGCGCCGAGGGCCGGTAGCAGAAGCACTGTACGTCGAGCTCGGAAGAATCTAAGACAGGGACCCTAAGCGGCACTAGGCCCTCTGCAATCGCTGTGTTTTCTTTATGAAAACACAGCGTTGACAGAGGGTTCCAAGGAGAGATTACTCCAAGTGCCGCTAAGGGGACCTGCCTTGATTCTTCACGACCTCTCCGTATGGCTTCTGCTACCGGCCCTTGGCGCACCTGCCACCACTCGTGTATCCAATTCGGTACGTAATCCCATAGGGAAACTAGGAAATTCTGTTGCAGAAGAGGTACGGCTGGGCTATAATTTATGCTACGAGTGCCCTGAAAATGTGAATTTTCGGCATCCGTAGTTTTTTGTATATTCCCATCGTGGCCTCAGGGAGTAAGGCCAAACGGGTTAGTATGCTTTATGCGAATACAGCTTTGTATCCCACATGTGGGGATCAATATGGAGGAATGAAAATGGCTGATTTACTGAATGTCAAGAAGCTTCAGGTGAAGGTGGAGGAGAAGGAAATCCTGCATGGCGTGGATCTTACCGTCAACCGTGGTGAGACGCATGTCCTGATGGGACCGAACGGTGCCGGCAAGTCTACGCTCGGAAATGCACTGATGGGGAACCCGCAGTATGTGATCACCGGTGGAAAGATCCTTTTCAATGGACAGGATATCACGAAGGAACCAACCGATCAGAGAGCAAAGCTCGGTATGTTCCTTTCCTTCCAGAATCCGCTCGAGGTTCCGGGCATCACACTTGGAAACTTTATCCGTTCTGCACTCCAGCAGAGAACCGGTCAGCACATTCGCCTCTGGGATTTCAAGAAGGAGATGAAGAAGGCCATGGAGGTGCTCGATATGGATCCGAGCTATGCAGATCGTGATCTCAATGTCGGCTTCTCCGGTGGTGAGAAGAAGAAGGCGGAGATTCTTCAGCTGCTGATGCTGAAGCCGTCACTTGCAATTCTTGATGAGACCGATTCCGGCCTCGATGTTGATGCAGTTCGTACCGTAAGTAAGGGCGTCGAGGAGTACCAGAAGTCCATGGATGGTGCGCTCATCATCATTACGCACTCGACACGTATTCTGGAGTCTCTGAAGGTCGACAAGACGCATGTGCTTGTCAGTGGTCAGATGAAGGCGGAAGGAGATGCATCCATGGTGGATCGCATCAATGAGAACGGCTTCGTGGATTTCCTGAATAAGTAAGGCATGGAGGAAGGAATCAATGGCAAACAAGGAAAAGGCAGAGGTTCAGGACATTAACCGCTCCATGTATGATTTCCGTTACGAAGAGAAGGACACGGATTTCTATAAGATTCAGGAGGGATTAACGAAGGATATCGTCCTTGAAATCTCAGAGAAAAAGGGAGACCCGGCATGGATGCGGGATTTCCGTTTAAAGTCACTGGAAATTTACAATCAGAAGAAGGTTCCACAGTGGGGACCGAGCATTGATGGTCTCGATATGAACAACATCGTGACCTATGTGAAGCCAAAGACGAAGATGACGGCGGACTGGGAGGAGGTTCCGGAGGATATCAAGAACACCTTTGAGAAGCTCGGAATCCCACAGGCTGAACGAGAGTCCCTGGCCGGTGTCGGCGCACAGTATGATTCAGAGCTGGTGTATCATAATCTTCAGAAGGAAGTAGAGGCACAGGGCGTGGTATATACAGACATTGAGTCTGCATTGCATGGTCCGTATGCCGATATGATCCAGTCTCATTTCATGCATCTCGTTCCACCGACCGATCATAAGTTTGCAGCGCTTCATGGAGCCGTCTGGTCGGGAGGCTCCTTCGTGTATATTCCGAAGGGGGTTTCCGTAGAGATTCCGCTCCAGTCCTACTTCCGTCTCAATGCACCAGGAGCTGGACAGTTTGAGCATACCCTGATCATCGTGGATGAGGGTGCAAGCCTTCATTTCATCGAGGGATGCTCTGCGCCGAAGTACAATATCGCAAACCTTCATGCAGGCTGCGTGGAGCTGTATGTCGGTAAGAATGCAAAGCTTCGCTATTCGACGATTGAAAACTGGTCGAAGAACATGTATAACCTCAACACAAAGCGTGCCATCGTGGAAGAGGGCGGCACGATGGAGTGGGTATCGGGATCCTTCGGCTCGCATGTTTCCTACCTGTATCCTATGACCATTCTGCAGGGCGACAATTCCCATATGGAATTCACGGGTGTGACCTTCGCCGGAAAGGGACAGAATCTCGATACCGGTGCCAAGGTGGTTCACAACGGAAAGAATACGAGCTCGTACATCAACACCCGTTCCATCAGTAAGGATGGTGGTATCAGCACCTATCGTTCCTCCGTCGTGATCAACAACAAGGCGAAGAATGCAAAAGCTGCCGTATCCTGCCAGTCCCTGATGCTGGATGACATTTCAAGATCCGATACGATTCCTGCCATGGATGTACGGACGCAGGATGCGGATGTTGGACACGAGGCAAAAATCGGCCGTATCTCGGATGATGCTGTATTCTATCTGATGTCGCGTGGCCTCTCCGAGGAGGACGCACGTGCACTGATCGTTTCCGGCTTCGCCGACAGTGTTTCGAAGGAGCTCCCACTCGAGTATGCAGTGGAGATGAATAACCTCATCCGTCTTGAGATGAAGGGTGCCATTGGTTAAGGAGGGCAGAAATGGAGAATCAGCAGCTTTTGGTAAATGTTCTGCCGTCACCGACCTATAACTGGCTTCGGATGAATGATGCAGATGTACAGGTGCCAGCCACGGTGACCGAAGGAAATCCGATGGTGACGCGGACCCCGGATGTAGAGGCGGGCGTTACCAGCTATACGGAAATTCAGCATATTGCCGGTGGCATGGGCTATGATTTCGATCGCTTCGTGAAAGCGAGTGGTGTGGATGTACTGAAGCTTCAGATGAAGAAGGATGCAAAGGCGGTGCAGCCAGTGCATCTGGAGTTTAATTATGCAGAGAATGCATCCGAGCTCAATGCCGTCTTCATTGACGCAGAAGAAAACAGTACCGTCACGGTCGTGATGGATTTTCGCTCACAGGCAGAGACCGGCTTTGCTGCGGTACAGACGAAGCTTCATCTCGCAAAGGGTGCACGCGTCCTGCTGGTACAGATCCAGCGCCTCGGTGAGGAATTCCGCTTCCTGAATGATGTAGCGGCTCAGACAGAAGAGGATGCACGCTTCGAGCAGATTGAACTGGTGCTCGGCGGCGCTGAAACGTATCAGGGCGCTCGAACAGATCTTCTGGGTGCGCGCAGCAGCCTGAAGACCGACATTGGCTATCTCCTGAAGAAGGAGGAGCATCTCGACATGAACTACATCGCGAACCACATTGGCCGAAAGACGGAATGCGCCATCGATGTCAAGGGCGTACTGCGTGATGAGGCGCATAAGCTCTTCCGTGGTACGATTGATCTTCGAAAGGGTGCGAAGGGTGCCGTCGGAAATGAGCTCGAGGATGTCCTCCTGATGGATGACCATGTGATCAATCAGACGATCCCGGTGATTCTCTGCGATGAGGAGGATGTGGAAGGAAATCATGGTGCAACCATTGGACGCATCGATGATGCCCTTCTGTTCTATCTGGAGTCCCGTGGTATGAGCCGAAAGGCGGTTTACGAGATGATGGCCGATGCCCGCATTGACGCCGTGATTCATAAGATTCCGGATGCAGAGACGCGGGATCGTGTGGCGATGGAGCTTACGGGTCATAAGGAGGAACGATACAATGACTGAGATCACGAAGGAAGAACGTCAGCGTGAGGATCAGGAAATCCTTCGACAGTTCCCGATCCTCGATGGCAGCTTCGCCTATCTGGACAACAGCGCAACCACACAGAAGCCGCAGTGTGTGCTTGACGCCATGATGAAGTACTACACCGAGGAAAATGCGAATCCGATGCGTGGGCTTTATGAGCTGTCCATCAAGGCAACCGAGGCCTATGAGGATGCCCGCGAGACCGTGCGGCAATTTCTCAATGCACGTTCGCACGAGGAAATCGTGTTTACACGAAATGCAACGGAAAGCCTGAACCTCGTAGCCTATACCTATGGGCGTGCATTTATAAAGGAAGGCGATGAAATCGTCATCACCATCATGGAGCATCACAGCAACATGCTCCCTTGGCAGCAGCTGTGCAAGGAAAAGGGCGCGAAGCTCAGCTACATTCTGCCAGAGCCGGATGGAACCATCACGGAAGACAAATTCCGTTCCTATATGAACCCGAATGTAAAGCTCGTCGCGATGACACAGGTTTCCAATGTCCTGGGTGTTCAAAATGACATCCGGACCTTTGCCCGTATTGCCCATGAAAACGGGGCAGTATTTGTCTGCGATGGAGCCCAGTCGGTCCCTCATATGAAGGTGGATGTACAGGACCTGGACTGTGATTTCCTGTCCTTTTCAGGACACAAGATCTACGGCCCGATGGGCATTGGCGTGCTGTATGGAAAGCGGGAGCTTCTTGACAGCATGCCACCGTTCCTGTTCGGCGGCGAGATGATTGAATATGTCACCACCGAGGGCGCGACCTGGAATGAGCTGCCACATAAGTTCGAAGCCGGTACGGTCAATGATGGCGGCGCGGTCGGACTGGCGGC
>DJEQ01000116.1:0-9141 GCA_002431355.1 Oribacterium sp. UBA5894 | reverse complement strand
CTCATGATGGAAGAAATGCAGAAGCTTCCGTATGTCCATATCCTGGGTTCGACCGATCCGGAGAAGCACCATGGCATCGTGACCTTCACGGTGGATGGCGTGCATCCACATGACATCGCGGCTATATTTGACTCCCACAGGGTCGATATCCGCGCAGGGCATCACTGTGCGCAGCCACTCATGAAATTCTGCCATACACCAAGCACCGTGCGTGCAAGTGTGGGTGTATATAATACGGAGGAGGATGTGAAGCAGTTCCTGGCTGCCCTTAAAAAGCTGAGAGAGGAGATGGGATACTGATGGCAGTGACATTTTACAATGAGGTTCTGACGGACCATAACATTCATCCGGCCCATAAGTATACGATGAAGGATGCGACGTATTCACTCGAGGGCGTCAATCCGAGCTGTGGTGATGATGTCGTCCTTTACATCAAGGTCAATGCAGACAACGTGATCGAGGATGCCTCCTTTGATGGGGACGGCTGCGCGATTTCTCAGGCCAGCGCCGATATGATGTGCGATCTCATCATTGGAAAGCCGAAGGAGGAAGCACTCCGTCTTTCCGAGATTTTCCTTCGCATGATCAAGGGAAAGATCAGCGAGGAGGAGAAGGAAGAGCTGGAGGAGGCTGGTATTCTGGAGGATATTTCCCACATGCCGGCGCGTGTCAAGTGTGCTGTCCTTGGATGGCATACCATGGATCAGATTTTTCAGGACGCGGACGCGGGAAAGATTGATCAGTACGACGGAAAATTCGAAAAATAAGCTCTGGTTGCGGTTCTCTTCAGTACGAGGGAACCGCGTTTTTTTCCTCTCCGGCTTGTGCTTTCAGACTGAATCAGCTACAATAACGATAGAAAACCGGTTTACAAACCGAGAAACAGGAGAATTACGTATATGAGAATTGCATTAATCAATGAGAACTCTCAGGCAGCAAAGAACGGCATGATCTATGCATCCCTGAAGAAGGTGGCCGATGAGAAGGGCTACAGCGTGGACAACTATGGCATGTACAGCGCGGACGATGAGGCACAGCTTACCTATGTTCAGAATGGTATTCTGGCGGCAGTCCTTCTGAACAGTGGCGCAGCGGACTTCGTCGTGACCGGCTGTGGTACGGGAGAAGGAGCAATGCTTGCGCTGAATTCCTTCCCGGGTGTTCTCTGCGGACATGTGGAGGATCCAATCGATGCCTTTACCTTTGCACAGATCAATGATGGCAATTCGGTTTCACTGCCGTATGCGCTGAAGTTTGGTTGGGGTGGCGATCTGAACCTCGAGTACATCTTTGAAAAGCTGTTCTCTGCACCGTTTGGCGGAGGCTATCCACCAGAGAGAAGAGAGCCGGAGCAGCGCAATAAGAAGATTCTGGATGAGGTTCGTCGTCACACGATGCGTCAGGATCTCGTGGAAGTACTGAAGGAGCTGGATCCAGAGCTGGTAAAGGGGGCATTCGCGGGTGCGAAGTTCCAGGAGCTTTTCTTCGCGCACTGTAAGGATGAAAAGATTGCAGCCTATGTGAAGTCGATGCTTGCCTGAAAACGCGAGATCGCTTCGATTACAGAGACCGCTGACGGAGCGTGGCACGCGCTCCGAGGATGGAAGATGAATCGAGGCTCGCTCATAAGAAATGGTACAGGACCTGTGTTCTTCGGAACAGGTCCTGTTTTTTGGATGAAAAGCCGCCGGAAATTGTAAGGGATGAGGATTGTCAAGGCCGGACCCCTTCGTTATAATGAGAATGCTTACTTAAGTGGACGACTAGAGTGAAAAACAAATGAAAAATTACAGCCAATTCAATGTAGATAAGACCTTATATGAGATGGACAATAAAAAGGTGAAGCTTGGCCACAGCCTGGCTCATTTTGTGAAGTCCATCGTTCTGCTTTCTCTTCTTTGTGTCGTAATTCTCGGTGGATCGTTTGGACTGGGCATCTTGAAGGGCATTCTGGATTCCGCACCGGATATTGATACCATTCATATCGGGCCGACGGCCTATGCTTCCAAGGTGCTGGATACCGATGGCAACATTACCGCAACCCTCGTGACTGCAGGATCGAACCGCGAGCGGGTAAGCTATGACCAGCTTCCGAAGAATCTCGTGAATGCCTTTGTGGCCATTGAGGATGAACGCTTCTGGCAGCATAACGGCATTGACCTAAAGTCAATCCTTCGTGCTGTACGTGGCGTGGTGGCTGACGATGATTCTGCCGGCGGTGGTTCGACGATCACCCAGCAGCTGATCAAGAACAATGTTTTCGGCGGGGGGCTTCATGAAGGAAGCTTTCAGCGCTATGTCCGTAAGCTGCAGGAGCAGTATCTGGCACTGGAGCTTGAAAATCAGCCAGGACTCAGTAAAGAGGAAATCAAAGAGAGTATTCTGACAGAGTATCTGAATACCATTAATCTCGGCGCCAATACCCTCGGTGTCAAGGTGGCTGCGCGGCGGTATTTTAATAAGGAAGTCAGCGACCTTACGCTGTCCGAGTGCGCCGTGATCGCTTCCATCACGAAGAACCCTTCTGCCCTGAATCCGATTACGCATCCAGAGCACAATGCAGAGCGCCGGGCGCAGGTACTGAAGAACATGCTCGAGCAGGGCTACATTACTGAGGAAGAGTACCAGGATGCGCTGCAGGATGACGTTTATACGCGCATTCAGGATGTCAATGTACAGAAATCGACGGAAAATGAACCCTATTCCTACTTCGTGGATGAGCTGACGGCACAGGTGATTCAGGAGCTTCAGGATCGTCTCGGGTATACGAAGGAGAAGGCAAGCGACCTCCTGTACTCCGGTGGTCTGACCATTTATTCCACGCAGGATCCGAGTCTTCAGACGATCGTGGATGAGGAGGTCAATAATCCGGATAATTACGATACCGCGAAGTATTCCGTGACCTGGCGCTATACCCTGAAGCACGAAGACGGAACGATCGTAAACTACTCGGAAAAGGATCTCCTCCGCTGGATGAAGGAGGTCAAGGGCATCTCATTTAATGGCCTTTTCAGCTCGGAGGAGTCGGCGAAATCCTATGTTGATCAGTATAAGGCAGAGCTTGTCTCCTCTACCGATAAGGAGCTGGGAGAGCAGTATTTCACGACACTTGAGCCGCAGGTCTCCTTCGTCCTGATGGATCAGCACACGGGACAGGTGAAGGCCATCAGTGGAGGGCGTGGAGAAAAACGATATTCGCTTTCACTGAATCGTGCGACGGATACCCTTCGTCAGCCAGGATCAACCTTTAAGGTGATTTCCTCCTTTGCACCGGCCATCGACCTCTATGGCGCAACGCTGGCTACGCCGTTTTACGATACGGCATATACCATTGGCAATAAGACCTTTAAGAACTGGTACAGCTCTGGCTTCCTCGGGTACCAGACGATTCGTGACGGTATTATTTATTCTCTCAATATCATTGCCGTGCGCTGCCTCATGGAGCAGCTGAATCCACACAATGGTCGCCTGTATGCGGAGAATCTCGGCATTACGACACTGTCTGACAGTGATGAAAACCCGGCGCTCGCACTCGGAGGTCTGACCTATGGTGTGACGAATCTGGAGCTGACGCAGGCCTTCGCCACGATTGCAAATGGTGGTCAGTTTAATAAAGCCAAATTCTTCACAAAAATCGTGGATCAGAACGGAAATGTACTGATTGATACCACAGAGGACCAGCCGCGCCAGGCCATGAAGGCGACGACCGCGTTCCTGCTGACGGATGCGATGCGGGAGTCCATGCTGCCGAACCGAGCCTACAGTGGCTCCATCAATGTGAACTCCACCTCTACCAGAGCCCATTTCGATGGGATGAGCCTCGCAGGAAAATCGGGTACGACCACGAAGGATGTCGATATCTGGTTTGTGGGCTATTCTCCATACTATGTCGCTGGAATCTGGGGTGGATGCGATGAGAATCAGCCGCTGATTGATAAGGAAAGCGGAGAGTATAATGGTGGCGCCGGCTTCCATAAGGACATCTGGCGAAAGATCATGAGCCGTGTTCATGAGGGATTACCGGATCTTGGCTTTACGAAGCCGGATGGAATCGTGGAGGCACAGGTCTGCCGCAAGTCTGGAAAGCTTCCAACCAGTGGCTGCTATAAGGATTATCGCGGCAGCTCCGTCATTACGGAATATTTTGCGGAAGGAACGGTGCCGAAGGTAAACTGTGATCGTCATACGAGCTGGGGCTCCATTATTATTCCAGAGGAAGAAAAGGAATCCGGCTATACGGACGACGGTGGCTTCGTATTCCCGGAGGAAACGGAGGCAGAGACCAGTGCGGGTGATGACGAGGAAGTGATTTCAGACAGCCCACCCGCTGCAGCGGCTGAAAATACCGGTGGATCCGGTGCCGATGGACCGGGCGAGGGACTGGATCCGCGTGAAATCAAGGCACCAACGGTGAACGGTTAAAAAGAAACAGAAGACAGGACAGCGGAGGTGAGACAGGAAGAGCAGGATCTCCTCCGCTGTCAAAACAGGTGAATATGAAATATGTAAAGTCCTATGCGACGGCAGAATATGAGGAAAAGAAATCCCGCTTTATCGGGGAGGTTTTTCCAGTAACGTCCGTAGAAGAGGCGGAAACCCTGATCCAGCAGGTGCGAAAGAAATACTACGATGCACGTCATCACTGCTATGCGTACGTGCTCGGTGATGAATATGAAACAGTGAAGCAGTCCGATGATGGAGAGCCTTCGCAGACGGCAGGGATGCCGATCCTCAATGTCCTGAAGGGACAGGAGATCCATGATGCCCTGCTGGTTGTGACGCGGTATTTTGGCGGCACCCTCTTGGGAACGGGTGGTCTTGTTCGGAGCTATACAAATGCAAGTAAGGCAGCACTGGATGCGGCTACGATTCTGACGGCTGTAGAGGGATATGAGGTCCAGGCGGAAATTCCGTATACACTCGTTGGGAAAATCAAGTATCTGACGGAAAGTGCAGGCATCCTGGAGGTCGGCGCAGAGTATGGGGCTCAGGTTACAATGACCTGGCATGTGCCGAAGGAGCTTCTTTCAGCATTTCAAAATCAGATACAGGAGCTCTCTGGTGGAACTGTAGTACTTGCAATCGATACCTGCCGGTGGTATAATTCCTAGGATTTTTTTGTAAGCATTTACAGAACATATAGATTAGAAATAAGGTGTGAAGATGAATCAGAAGAGAGAAGATATTCGTAACGTTGCCATTATTGCCCACGTCGATCATGGTAAAACGACCCTCGTGGATGAGCTTTTAAAGCAGTCCGGTGTATTCCGTGACAATCAGGACATGGGCGTTCGCGTCATGGACTCGAACCCGATCGAGCGTGAGCGTGGAATCACCATTCTTTCGAAGAACACCGCGGTTCACTATAAGAACACAAAGATCAACATTGTTGATACACCGGGCCACGCAGATTTCGGTGGCGAGGTAGAGCGTATTCTGAAGATGGTAAACGGTGCCATCCTGCTGGTGGATGCCTTCGAGGGACCGATGCCACAGACCCGTTTCGTGCTTCAGAAGGCCCTGGATCTGCGCCTTCCGGTTCTTGTTGTCATCAACAAGATTGATAAGCCACAGGCACGTCCGACCGAGGTGGAGGATGAGGTGCTTGAGCTCATGATGGATCTCAATGCATCGGATGAGCAGCTTGACTGCCCGTTCCTGTATGCATCCTCGAAGGAGGGCTTTGCCAAGGCCAGCCTCGACGATGATTCCACGACGATGGAGCCACTGTTCCAGGCAATCCTCGATTATATTCCGGCACCGGAGGGCGATCCGGAGGCGGATACACAGATGCTGGTTTCCACCATTGACTACAACGAGTTCGTGGGAAGAATCGGTATCGGTAAGATTGACAATGGTAAGCTGAAGCTGAATCAGGAGGCCTATGTTGTCAACCACCATGATCCGGAGAAGCGTACTCGTGTACGTATCACGAAGCTCTATACCTTTGATGGACTGTCCAGAGTCGATGTAAATGAAGCAAGCTGTGGTGAGATCGTGGCCGTTTCCGGTATTGAGGATCTTCATGTCGGGGATACCATCATTACCGGTGATGCCGAGGCGATTCCGTTCCAGAAGATTTCGGATCCAACGATTTCCATGGATTTCATCGTCAACAATTCTCCGCTCGCCGGTCAGGAGGGTAAGTTCGTTACCTCTCGTCACATTCGCGATCGTCTGATGCGTGAGCTGCAGACCGATGTTTCACTTCGTGTTGAGGACACGGATTCTGCCGATACCTTTAAGGTTTCCGGCCGTGGTGAGCTTCACCTGTCCGTTCTCATTGAGTCCATGCGTCGAGAGGGCTTTGAATTCGCTGTTTCGAAGGCAGAGGTGATCTATAAGTACGAAAATGGAAAGAAGATGGAGCCGATGGAGCTTGCCTACATCGATGTTCCTGATGAGTTCAGCGGTAATGTCATTCAGAAGCTGACCCAGCGAAAGGGCGTACTGAACGGCATGAGCCCACTGGCATCCGGCTATACACGTCTGGAGTTTGAAATTCCGTCCCGTGGTCTCATTGGCTATCGTGGCGAGTTCATGACCGATACGAAGGGCAATGGTATCCTGAATACGGAGTTTGATGGCTATGGCGAGTACAAGGGTGATATGAACTATCGTCACAATGGTGCGCTGATCGCCTTTGAGTCCGGAGAAGCCGTAACCTATGGCCTTTTCCAGGCACAGGCCCGAGGAACACTGTTCATCGGACCGGGCGAGAAGGTTTATGGTGGTATGGTCATCGGACAGTCCCCGAAGTCAGAGGACATCGAGGTCAATGTATGTAAGACGAAGCACCTGACCAATACCCGTACCTCTTCCTCAGATGAGGCACTGAAGCTGGTTCCGAAGAAGATCATGTCGCTTGAGCAGTGCATCGACTATATCGATACCGATGAGCTCCTTGAGGTAACCCCGGAGAACCTTCGTATTCGTAAGAAGATTCTGGATCCGGTTCTTCGTAAGAGAGCCGGTTTCGCAAGAAAGCAGGGCTGATTTTAATACCACAGAAAATACGCGGAGGGAATTATGGCACTTTTCAGAGGCGCCGGAGTAGCGCTGATTACTCCATTCAATGCAGACGGTTCCGTAAATTATGAAAAGCTCGAGGAGCTGGTAGAAGAGCAGATTGCCGGTGGTACCGATGCCATCATTGCATGTGGCACAACCGGTGAGGCAGCCACCATGTCCGAGCAGGAGCACATGGATGTGGTACGGTTCATCATTAAGGTGGCCAACCACCGTATTCCGGTCATTGCCGGTACCGGCAGCAACTGTACGGCTACGGCCATTGACCTGTCGAAGCAGGCGGAGGCCGCTGGTGCAGAGGGTGTTCTTCTCGTAACGCCGTACTATAACAAGGCAACACAGGGTGGACTGATTCAGCATTATGAGGCGATTGCTCATGCCATTCACATCCCATGCATTCTGTACAATGTACCATCCCGTACAGGCGTGACGATCCAGCCGGAAACGATGGCCTATCTCTATCAGAATGTAGAGAACATCGTCGGTGTCAAGGATGCGACAGGCAATATTTCAATGATTACGAAGCTCATGTCTCTGGTTGATGAGGATTTCCTTCTCTACTCCGGGGACGATGATCAGATCGTTCCACTCTTAAGTGTGGGCGCATCCGGCGTTATTTCTGTACTTTCCAATGTGGCACCACAGGAGACCCATGCCATCTGCCAGAAGTGGTTTGATGGCGATCTGAAGGGTGCACGTGAGGCACAGTTCAAGGCCTATCCGCTGATCAAGGCCCTCTTTGCAGAGGTGAACCCGATTCCGGTCAAGGCAGCACTGAACCTTATGGGAAAGAACGTAGGACCTTTACGTCTTCCGATGACGGAAGCCACGGACAGCACCAAGGCACTCCTCAAGGATGAGATGACGAAGTACGGTATTTTGTAAGTGACGTCTTCAGCAGTGACCTTTGTGAAGGTCACTGCTTTTTGTATTGATCCACGATTGCTTGCAATCGTGGATGCCCCCGGGCGGCGAGGCCGTTTGGTTACGAAGTGACCAAATCAGGCGACGATGCCTGCGCCGAAGGCGCAATTACATGGCATCGTCTCTTTTGTGAACAGGAGAGAAATATGACTAGAATTTTATTATTCGGCGCGATGGGCGCGATGGGAAGAAATGTAATCAGCTGTGCAAAGGCCATGGAGGGTGTTCAGATCGTAGCGGGTGTGGACCGCGAGGATCATTTCGATGATCCGGCGATCGGCTTTCCGGTCTACCACAGCTTTGATGCGGTGAAGGAGGAGTTCGATGTCATCATTGACTTCTCTGTCGCAGCGGCCATCGATGGTCTTCTCGATTATGTCGAGAAGAGCGGAAAAGCCGTGGTGCAGTGTACGACCGGCCTTTCCGAGGCGCAGATTGCACGTGTCGAGAAGCTTTCAGAGAAGGCCCCGATCCTTCGCAGTGCCAACATGTCGATTGGCGTGAATCTTCTGCTTGAGCTCGTGAAGGTAGCTGCACAGAAGCTGTATGAGAAGGGCTTCGATATCGAAATTGTAGAGCAGCATCATCATCGGAAGATGGATGCCCCATCGGGTACGGCGCTTGCGCTTGCGGATGCGGTGAATGAGGCGTTGGATCATAAGCTTACGTATGTATACGATCGTTCCCAGCGGAAGGCTGCACGCCCACATGAGGAGCTCGGCATCAGTGCGGTACGTGGTGGCTCCCTTCCAGGTGTGCATGATGTTATTTTCGCCGGCGAGGATGAGGTCATTACCTTTAATCATACGGCATACTCGCGTGCAATTTTTGCAAATGGTGCCCTAAGTGCAGCACGCTTCCTGAATGGAAAGGGCGCAGGCCTTTATTCCATGCAGGACGTACTTGCGTGACGGATGTCTTTATGGTATCCCTTTAAGAGTCAGGTCCTCCCCCTGGGAGGGCATTCTCTGGCGGCGGATCTCTACTCGCTGGAGGCTACAGTATATGAACGGTGTATGGTAAGGAGAAGAAAATGGCAGAGCATAATCGTTACACAAGCCCACTGACAGGTCGGTATGCATCGAAGGAGATGCAGTATGTTTTTTCACAGGATAATAAGTTCAGGACCTGGAGAAAGCTCTGGATCGCACTGGCTGAGACGGAGCATGAGCTTGGCTTAAATATCAC
>DJEQ01000067.1:6533-10876 GCA_002431355.1 Oribacterium sp. UBA5894 | reverse complement strand
GCCGGTTCCTTAATATCGGCAACCACACCCTCGGTTGTAAGGAGTGTAGATGCTACGGAAGCAGCATTCTGAAGAGCAGTTCTCGTAACCTTCGCAGGATCGAGGATGCCGGTCTCCAGCATATCGACATACTTCTCGTTCAGCGCATCGAAGCCCTGACCAACCGCGGTGTTCTGTACGTTGTTGACAATGACAGCGCCCTCAAGACCTGCATTGGATGCGATGGTGAACAGCGGAGCCTCGAGTGCCTTGTAAACAATCTTGGCACCGGTCTTCTCATCGCCTTCGAGGGTCTCCACAACCTTCTTAACCGCAGCCTGTGCGTGAATGTAAGCGGATCCGCCGCCTGCGATAACGCCTTCCTCGACGGCTGCACGTGTTGCATTCAGTGCATCCTCCATACGAAGCTTGGCTTCCTTCATCTCGGTCTCGGTAGCAGCGCCCACCTTGATAACGGCAACACCGCCGGAAAGCTTCGCCAGTCTCTCCTGGAGCTTCTCACGATCGAAGTCAGAGGTCGTGGTCTCGATCTGCTGCTTGATCTCATTGATACGGCTGTCAATGTCGGCCTTCTCACCCTCGCCATCAACGATGGTGGTCTTCTCCTTCGTTACCTTGACGCTCTTTGCACGGCCGAGCTGCTCGATCGTGGTATCCTTAAGCTCGAGACCGAGATCGCCAGAGATTACCTGACCACCGGTCAGAATGGCGATATCCTGAAGCATTTCCTTCCGTCTGTCACCATAGCCCGGAGCCTTGACAGCTACCACATTGAAGGTGCCTCTCAGCTTGTTGACGATCAGGGTTGTCAGTGCCTCACCCTCAACATCCTCTGCGATGATGAGAAGCTTTGCGCCCATCTTGACTACCTGCTCAAGCAGTGGAAGGATGTCCTGAATGTTGGAAATCTTCTTATCGGTGATCAGAATGAACGGATCATCGAGATTTGCTTCCATCTTATCCATATCGGAGCACATGTATGCGCTGATATAGCCTCTGTCGAACTCCATACCTTCTACGACATCGAGCTCGGTCTGCATGGTCTTCGACTCCTCAACGGTGATGACGCCATCCTTGGAAACCTTCTCCATGGCATCGGCCACCATCTGGCCGACATGCTCGTCACCCGCAGAAATGCCGGCAACCTTTGCGATCTGCTCCTTACCCTTTACCTTCGAAGACTGCTCCTTGATGGACTCTACCGCAGCCTCCACAGCCTTGTGAATGCCCTTCCGAAGGATGATCGGGTTGGCACCGGCCTCGAGGTTCTTCATGCCTTCCTTTACGATGGCCTGTGCAAGAACGGTTGCGGTTGTGGTACCATCACCGGCAACATCATTGGTCTTCGAAGCAACCTCGCGAACGAGCTGTGCACCCATGTTCTCATACGGATCCTTGAGCTCAATTTCCTTCGCAATGGAAACACCATCGTTCGTGATCAGTGGAGCACCGTAGCTCTTATCGAGTACTACATTTCTGCCCTTCGGTCCGAGGGTTACCTTTACTGTATTTGCAACTGCATCCACGCCAGCTTCCAGAGCTTTTCTGGCCTCAACGCCATACTTGATTTCCTTTGCCATGGTTCTATCCTCCTCGCTTACTTCTCAATCACTGCAAGAATATCGTTCTGCTTTACGACTGTATACTTATGTCCGTCAACCTCAACTTCTGATCCCGCATACTTGGAGAACAGAACGTGATCGCCGACCTTCACCTGCATGGTGATGTCCTTTCCATCGACCACTCCACCAGGACCTACGGCAACAACCAGTGCCTGACCCGGCTTTTCCTTATCATTCTGTCCTGGAAGAACGATGCCACTTGCTGTGGTCTCTTCCATCTTTTCCTTCTCCAGTACGACTCTGTCAAATAATGGAACCAATTTCATTTGATTGACCTCCTTCACATTTACCTTTCGGTTTGCTGTTTATATGAAGTACAGAACGCCTGTGTTCTGCGTCTGACTTTCTATTTCCAACAACAAGACGTATTATAAGGCGGTCTATTAGCAGTGTCAATAGATGAGTGCTAACAATTTGTGATTTCACATTTTCTTCACAAACAGTGCGCTTTATTCGTATTCGTTGACCGGATGTACCGCAAGGAGGCGTGCCGTATTTATCAATATGCAGCAACGGCTAGAAATTATCGGGATGTACCGCGAGGAGCCGTGCCGTATGCACGGTCGCTGAAATGCAACGTATTCTACTTCCCGCGTCATCCCGCCTGTTATATCTCTCATAAGTGCAGATTATTTTTAAGTCCGCACTTTCTTTATTAAAATAGAGGAGACCGTTTTCAGCGGTCTATTTTTTATGAACCTGCCGTCTCGGCACTCGGATTTTGTCCACCTGCCATCCCGACGGCCCGCTTTATAGCCTTACCGTTTCGAGGTGCACTATGACACAACACAATCTTGCGAAGGGCAATCTTTTCCATAATATGCTGCTCTTCTCGCTTCCGTATCTTCTCAGCTATTTTCTTCAGACGCTCTATGGGCTTGCAGATCTTCTCATCGCCGGGCAGTTTAATGGCGCCGATGTGCTTTCGGCGATTTCCATCGGTTCGCAGGTCATGCATATGCTGACCGTCATGATCGTGGGCCTCGCCATGGGCACTACGGTGATGATCGGTCGCTTCGTCGGTGCAGAGGATGAAGCCGGTGTGCAGCGGGCGATCGGGAATACAGTCTCACTCTTTGTAATGGTGGCGCTCATCGCGACCACCGGTCTCCTCTGCCTCGTGCAGCCGATCACCACCGCGCTCTCGACGCCAGCAGAAGCGGTCCAGGGTGCCAATGTCTATCTCCGCATCTGCTTCGCCGGAATTCCATTTATTGTTGCCTACAATGTCTTAAGCTCGATCTTCCGTGGCATGGGCGACAGCCGCAGCCCGATGATCTTCATTGCCGTGGCCTGCGTTGTGAACATCCTGCTGGATGTTCTCTTTATGGGACCGATGCAGCTCGGCGCTGCGGGCGCCGCGCTCGGCACGGTGGTCGCTCAGGCGGTCTCGGTTGCCTTCGCGCTCTATAGTATATGGAAGAAAGACCTGATTCGGATTCATGCATCCGATCTGCACCTGGACGGAAAGCTCTTCCGCCAGATTCTTGGAATCGGTGTCCCGATTGCCTGTCAGGATGGCTTCATTCAGATTTCCTTCCTCGTGATCACGGTAATTGCAAATCGTCGAGGGCTGGACATTTCAGCCGCCGTCGGCATCGTTGAGAAAACCATCAGCTTCCTTTTCCTGGTACCGTCCAGCATGCTTTCCACCGTATCGACGATTGCAGCCCAGTCGATCGGCGCAGGTGATCTCACACGTGCTCGAAAAACCTTACGCTATGGCATCGGTATCACGGTCAGCATCGGGCTTTTCTTCAGTATCCTCTTCCAGTTCATTTCCGGCCCGTTCTTCGCACTCTTCACGAAGGATCCGGTTGTGCAGGAGCTGGCGGTGCAGTACATGCGTACCTATGTCCTCGACTGTATGGTGGCGGGCGTGCACTTCCCATTCTCCGGCTTCTTCAGTGCTTCTGGCCTGTCGATTCTGAGCTTCATCCATAATCTCTGCTCCGTACTCCTCGTCCGCATCCCAGGTGCCTGGCTTGCGACGAAGCTCTTCCCGGATACCCTCTATGCCATGGGCCTCGCTGCCCCGGCCGGCTCACTGCTGAGCGCCATTTTCTGCCTCGTCTTCTATCTCGTGCTTCGACGGAAGGGACGGATCTAGAGGTAAATGAAGGAGCCCCCGAGGGGTGGCGTCCGAATCCAGTACTCCGCGTTCGGAGAAATCTAAAATCGGACTTTAAGAAACACTAAGCCCTCTGCAATCGCCGCGTTTTCCTGATGAAAACGCGACGTTGACAGAGGGGGCCAAGGTAAAATTACTCTAAGTGTTTCTAGAAAGTCCGATTTTGATTTCTCTACGAACTCTCCGTATGGATTCGGACGCCACCCCTCGGAGGCTCCTTTCACATCTTCGACCTCCCGTCGAAGCACCTATAGGCACGTCGAAGCCCGAAATGAACTACCATGCCTATGGAAATTCTGAAAACCCCAGTCACGATGAAGCTTAAACGGCCCATCGTGACTATGTTTTTTATGAAGGAACTCGATTTTCATAGGCATGCCGCCATTTTAAAGCGCTTTCAGTGCCTATAGTAATGTCACAGCATCCGAGCTTCTCCAGTCATCAACGTACATATATTGAGAAAGATGCCTATATGGCAGAAGCCTGATGCAGGAAAAGCCCGGGCCCTGGCGAGGTGGCACTGGCATCCAGTACTGCAAGACCGAAAAAATCTAAAAAACGGATCTGAAGAAGCACTAGGCCCTCTGCAA
>DJEQ01000067.1:5819-6452 GCA_002431355.1 Oribacterium sp. UBA5894 | reverse complement strand
AAATTCTCCAAGTGCTTCTAAAGATCCGTTTTTGATTTTTTAGCGGTCTTTCCGTATGGATGCCAGTGCCACCTCGCCGGGGCCCGGGCTTCTGCTTCACCGTTATGCGAAGCAGCTGTAGCCCATCAGGAAGTCATCGACCTCGGCGGCGCAGGCGCGGCCTTCCGCGATGGCCCAGACGACGAGGGACTGGCCACGGTGCATGTCACCGGCGGTGAAGACCTTCGCCGGTGTCTTCGCCGACGCGGCATCTCTCGCTTCGGTACGATAGTGCTCCGCCTCCGTTTTCACGACGTGGCGCTCCGTCAGGGCTACACCGAAGGCATCGGCCACATAGCTCTCACAGCCTGTAAAGCCAGCCGCGATGATCAGGAGGTCACATGGAAGCTTCTGCTCCGTGCCCTCGACCAGAACCATCTGGCGGTTTTCAAACTTCACCTTCGAGGTGATGACCGCCTTAATGGATCCATCCTTCTTCGTCTCGATGGCCTTGATCGTCGTTTCATAAACACGTGGGTCATGTCCAAATACCTGGATGGCTTCCTGCTGGCCATAATCGACCTTCAGGACCTTCGGCCATTCCGGCCATGGATTCGAGGCCGTACGCTGTACCGGTGGTTCCGGCATCATCTC
>DJEQ01000067.1:0-5704 GCA_002431355.1 Oribacterium sp. UBA5894 | reverse complement strand
GTATCACCGCCACCGACGATGACGACGTGTTTTCCCTTCGCACTGATGGTCCCAAAGGCATGCTCGCCCTGCTCATGGAGGGCCTTCGTCTGACTCGTCAGATAATCGACGGCATAGTGGATGCCATGAGCCTTTTCAATGAACGGTACATTCAGGCCACGTGCCTGCTTCGCGCCACACGCAAGAATCACCGCATCATAATCCTGAAGGATCGCGGCTGCCTTCCCATCGCGTCCCACATCCACGCCGGTGCGGAATTCCACACCCTCGGCCTCCATCAGGGCACGCCGACGACGGATCACGGACTTATCAAGCTTCATATTCGGGATGCCATACATCAGAAGTCCACCGATTTCATCCTGCCGCTCAAAGACCGTGACGCTGTGACCACGGTGATTCAGCTGATCGGCCGCAGCGAGACCTGCAGGTCCGGCCCCTACCACTGCCACCCGCTTTCCTGAACGCACCTCCGGAATCCGTGGCTTCATATAGCCCTCCTTGAAGGCCGTTTCAATGATGTAGAGCTCATTGTCATGCGTTGTCACCGGCGCATCATCGAGTCCCTCAATGCAGGCCTTTTCACACAGTGCCGGGCAGACGCGTCCCGTAAACTCCGGGAAGTTGTTCGTCTTCAGAAGGCGGCTCAGTGCATGGGCAATGTGCCCGTTATAAACCTCATCGTTCCACTCCGGGCAGAGGTTATGAAGGGGACAGCCGGTATACATTCCAGAAAGCTTCATTCCGGACTGACAGAACGGCACGCCACAGTTCATGCAGCGCGCCCCCTGCTTCCGGCGCTCCTCCTCTGTAAGCGGAATATGAAATTCCTTAAAATTCTTGATACGCTCCTCTACCGGAACATCTTTATTATCTTCTCTCGCATAATCGAGAAATCCTGTTACTTTTCCCATATCGATCACCTTTAAACGGAATAGTATTCTTACCACGGGCTGGTATTCAGCCCCGTTGGTTTCAGTCTCATGCCTCTCCGCCCGACAAACGCCGGGCGAAGAGCGCCTGGAACTTAGTTAAACAACGACTTAAACGCTTCGAGCTCTGCATTGTCATGCGAGATGCCCTGCTCCTCGAAGTGGCTGACCGCGGTCAGCACCTTCTGGTAGTCGTTTGGAACGATCTTCTTAAAGCTCGGAAGGAACATATCAAAGTTCTTCAGAATCTCTGTGCCGAGCTCCGACTTCGTTTCCTTTACATAATCCGTCAGAATATCCTTCAGTTCCTGAATGTCATACTTCTCGGTGACTTCCAGGAGAGAAACCATATCCTTGTTCAGCTTGAGATACAGGGAGTGATCCATATCCAGCACGTAGGCGATACCACCGGACATACCGGCTGCAAAGTTCTTTCCCGTCGAACCGAGAATCACAGCACGACCGCCGGTCATGTACTCAAGGCCATGGTCACCACAGCCCTCGGCCACCGCCGTTGCACCGGAATTCCGTACGCAGAAGCGCTCACCCGCAATACCGCTGACATAGCACTTGCCGGACGTTGCACCATACAGTGCCACATTGCCGACGATGATGTTCTCGCTTGCACGGAACGGGCTCGTCTCTGGTGGTACCACGATCAGCTTACCGCCGCTCAGGCCCTTTCCGAAGCCATCATTGGCATCGCCATGGAGACGGATCGTGAGGCCCTTCGGGATAAAGGCACCGAAGGACTGTCCGCCACCACCGTATGCGTCGACCACGAAGGTATCATCCGGAAGCGTATCGCCCTCCGGGGTCATCCCATAGTGATCCGTGATCTCGGAGCCCAGAATCGTTCCGAAGGTCCGGTTGATGCTGGACACCTCGACCTTTTCCTCATGATGCGTTCCACTGGCAATCGCCGGTGCAAACTTCTTTAAAAGCACCGACTCATCGAGGGTCTTCTCGAGATGGAAATCATAGACATGCTTCGGATCGAAGTGGCGCTGCTCCTCTGGAAGGCCTGCATACTGCGGATTCAGAATGGCGCGGAGATCCACCTTGGCAGAACGCTCCGTAACATGCGCGGCGTTCTCATTGACCGTCAGACAGTCCGTACGACCGATCATCTCATCGACCGTGCGGAAGCCAAGCTCGGCCATGTACTCGCGCATCTCCTGTGCGATGAAGCGCATGAAGTTCATGACGTACTCCGGCTTACCCGTAAAGCGCTTCCGCAGCACATCGTTCTGCGTTGCCACGCCGAATGGGCAGGTATCCTTATTGCACACACGCATCATCATGCATCCGAGGCACACAAGTGCCGTCGTAGCAAAGCCATATTCCTCTGCACCGAGGAGTGCAGCGATCACGACGTCACGTCCCGTCATCAGCTTGCCATCGGTCTCCAGCTTCACACGGTTTCGAAGGCCGCTCTCAATCAGGGCATGGTGTGCCTCCGTAATACCGAGCTCCCATGGAAGTCCTGCATGATGGATCGAGGTCATCGGTGCAGCGCCAGTACCACCATCGTAGCCGGATACCAGGATGACCTGTGCACCGGCCTTCGCCACACCACTGGCGATCGTGCCTACGCCATTTTCTGACACAAGCTTTACGGCGATCGCTGCACGGCGATTCGCATTCTTCAGATCGTAGATCAGCTGAGCGAGATCCTCGATGCTGTAGATATCGTGGTGTGGTGGCGGTGAAATCAGGGAAACTCCAGGTGTGGAGAACCGGGTCTTCGCAATCCACGGATAGACCTTCTTTCCAGGCAGATGACCACCCTCGCCCGGCTTTGCGCCCTGCGCCATCTTGATCTGGATCTCGACGGCAGAGTTCAGGTAGGCACTCGTTACACCGAAGCGACCCGAGGCCACCTGCTTGATGGCTGAATTCCGCTCTGTACCGAAACGCTCTGGGTTTTCACCGCCCTCACCAGTATTCGACTTCCCACCGAGACGATTCATCGCAATCGCCATCGCCTCATGCGCCTCCAGTGAAATCGAGCCATAGGACATGGCACCGGTCTTAAAGCGCTTCACAATCGACGATACCGGCTCAACCTCCTCGATCGGCACCGGCGTATTCTTCGCCGTAAACTTCAGAAGTCCACGCAGCGTATGCGGACGACGCTCATCATCAATCCGCGCCGTGTACTCCTTAAATTTCTTGTAATCCCCCTCGTCGCTTCGTACCGCACGCTGCAGGGCAATGATGGTCTCCGGATCATAGAGGTGATCCTCCGCACCCTTTCCAGAGCGAAGCTGATGGAAGCCAACCGAATCCAGTGCGGTGTCAAGGCTCAGTCCCATCGGATCAAACGCATGATCATGCCGCCAGGTCACGCCCTCCGCGATGTCCTTCAGGCCAATGCCGCCGACCCGCGACACCGTACCGGTGAAGTACTTCTCCACAAGCTCCTTGCTGAGACCAATGGCCTCAAAGATCTTCGCTGACTGGTAGGACTGAATCGTCGAAATACCCATCTTCGCCGCAATCTTGACGATGCCGTTCAGCACGGCCTTATTGTAATCCTCGATGGCGGTATGGTAATCCTTATCAAGGATACCAATATCAATCATCTCGGAAATGCACTCATGTGCAAGATATGGATTGATTGCACGGGCACCAAAGCCGAGAATCGTCGCAAACTGATGCACGTCGCGTGGCTCCGCCGACTCCAGGATCAGCGACACCGCCGTCCGCTTCTTCGTCTGCACGAGATGCTGCTCTACCGAGCTCACCGCCAGCAGAGACGGAATCGGTACATGGTTCTCATCCACGCCACGATCGCTCAGGATGATGATATTGTAGCCGCGTTGGTAGGCACGATCGACCGAAATATTGAGCTGCTCCAGAGCCTTCTCGAGCGAGGTGTTCTTGTAGTACAGAAGCGAGATCACCTCGGTACGGAAGCCCGGCTGATCGAGGTCCTTGATCTTCATGAGCTCCACGCCCGTAAGAATCGGGTTGGATACCTCGAGCACGCGGCAGTTGTCGGACTTGTCCTGCAGCAGATTACCATCGGAGCCAATGTAGACGGTCGTATCCGTCACGATCTTCTCGCGAAGAGAATCGATAGGCGGGTTCGTAACCTGCGCAAACAGCTGCTTAAAGTAATTGAACAGGAGCTGGTGGCCCTTACTGAGCACGGCCAGCGGAATATCATGTCCCATGGACGCCGTCTGCTCGATGCCGTTCTGTGCCATCGGAAGAATGACGGACTTCACATCCTCATAGGTATAGCCGAAGACCTTATAGAGACGGTCCCGCATCTCCTGTGTATGTGTCGGAATCTTCCGATTCGGAATCTTCAGGTCCTCAATGTGGAGAAGGTTCCGATCCAGCCACTCACCATACGGCTCACGCTCAGCATAGGTGCGCTTACACTCATCATCGGAGATGATGCGCTGCTCCCTGGTATCCACCAGCAGGATGCGCCCCGGCTGAAGACGGGACTTCTGTACGATATGCTTCGGATCAATGTCCAGAACGCCCACCTCGGATGACAGAATGAGTCGATTGTCATCCGTAATATAGTAGCGGGACGGACGAAGACCGTTTCGATCGAGGGTCGCTCCAACCACATCACCATCGGAGAACAGCACTGCTGCCGGTCCATCCCACGGCTCCATCATGGTTGCATAATAATGATAGAAATCCTTCTTCTCCTGATCCATGAAGCGATTGTGCTTCCACGGCTCCGGAATCGTCATCATCATCGCAAGCGGCAGCTCAATGCCATTCATATACAGGAACTCGAGCGTATTATCGAGCATGGCCGAATCCGATCCACTCCGTTCAACGACCGGAAAAATCTTCTCCACATCCTTCTCGAGCAGCGGGCTCGACATGGTCTCCTCCCGGGCCAGCATACGGTCAATGTTTCCACGGATGGTATTGATCTCACCATTGTGAGCAATCATACGATATGGGTGCGCACGATCCCAGCTCGGTGTCGTATTCGTTGAGAAACGGGAATGCACGATGGCGATGGCGGTCCGATAGTCCGGATCCCGAAGGTCATCATAGAAGGCACGCAGCTGCTTCACCAGGAACATGCCCTTGTATACAATGGTTCGAGAGCTCAGAGAACAGATATAGGTGTCCTCAGAAGACTGCTCAAACTCACGGCGAAGTACATATAAACGCCGGTCAAAATCAATGCCTCTCTCTGCGTCCTCTGGGCGATCAATGAAGCACTGCTCAATGTGTGGCATACAGTCCACGGCGACCTGCCCGAGAATCTCCGGATGCACCGGCACCTCACGCCAGCCAAGGAAGCGAAGACCATTCTTCTCTGCAATGACCTCGAACATCCGCTTCGCAAAGGTCCGCTTCAGATGGTCCTCCGGGAAGAAGAACATCCCGACGCCATAATCCCGCTCCTCGCGCAGCTGAATGCCCTCCTGCAGTGCCGCCTTCTTAAAGAAGCTGTGGCTGATCTGAAGGAGAATGCCGACACCATCACCGACCTTGCCTGTCGCATCCTTGCCGGCACGGTGCTCGAGCTTTTCCACAATATGCAATGCATCATCCAGTACCTGTGCATCCTGATGGCCGTCAATGTTGACAACGCTGCCGATGCCGCAGGCATCCTGGGTAAGCTCATTCATGTCCTCAAGGGACTGGGGACGCCAGAGTGTATTATGTCCCCTGTACTGCTCTGGCACAGTATAGGTGCTCTGATTCTGATAGGTATTCATATATACTCCACTAAATATCGTCTTGGTACGAAGAAATCGAGTGATGAAACGCTGATTTTTTGG
>DJEQ01000036.1:11855-16227 GCA_002431355.1 Oribacterium sp. UBA5894 | reverse complement strand
GCGAAAATATCTTCCTTCGTGATGTGCTTCGGAACAAGCTCGTGGATGTCCTTCAGAATAGCGATACGAAGTGCACGCTGATCATCTGCATGCTCCTGCATGAGACGCTCAAGCTCCGGATAGTATACCAGCTCCTCCGGTACATCCTTCTCAATGATGGCCTGCTTATCCTCCAGAGACAGTGCATTCCAGAGCTCTCTCTGTCGATCCTGGCTCATGATGCCATTGGTACGGTCTGCCTGACGCTGGAAGTACTCGCGTACATGGTCAAACTCGCACGCTTCCTCGAAATCGATGTCCTGTGCATTGAAGGTCACATACTTCGAAAGGTCAACCTCCATGGAGGACAGTACTTTCTCCTTCCGTGTCGGTCCCTCGATCCATACAAACGGAACGGCTGCATCCTGGATCTCTACGGCCTTTGCAAAGCTTACCTGCTCCCCTGCCTGTGCAATCACCTCACCCGTTGTCTGGTCAATGACATCTTCCGCAAGGGTGTGGCCCTTGATTCTGTTCTTGAAGTGAAGCTTCTTATTAAATTTATAACGTCCAACCTTCGCAAGATCATAACGGCGTGGATCGAAGAACATGCCGTTCAGAAGAGAGCTTGCCGAATCTACGGACAGCGGCTCACCTGGTCGAATCTTACGATAGAGCTCGAGAAGACCACCCTCATAGTTCTGTGCCTCTGGCTGCTCCTTTTCAAAGGAAGCAAGAAGCTTCGGCTCCTCGCCAAAGAGCTCGAGGATTTCGTCATTCGTGCTGACGCCCATTGCTCTGATAAATGCCGTTACCGGAACCTTACGGGTTCTATCCACACGTACCCAGTAAATATCATTGGAATCGGTCTCATACTCGATCCATGCGCCACGGTTCGGAATCACAGTGCAGCTGTAGAGCTCCTTACCTACCTTATCATGGTCTACGCCATAGTAGATGCCCGGAGAACGAACGAGCTGTGATACGATAACTCGCTCCGCACCATTGATTACAAATGAGCCGGTATCTGTCATCAGTGGCAGATCGCCCATGAAAATCTCGTGTTCATTGATCTCATCTTTGTCCTTATTGATGAGACGTACTCTCACCTTCAGTGGTGCAGAATAGGTCGCGTCGCGCTCCTTGCACTCCTCAATGGTGTACTTCTTCTCATCCTCGCAGAGCTTAAAGCCTACGAATTCGAGGGACAGGTGTCCAGCGAAGTCCTGGATCGGTGAGATGTCATCAAATGCCTCTTTCAGGCCGTCCGTCAGGAACCACTTATACGAATCCTTCTGAACTTCAATCAGATTTGGCATCTCCAGTACTTCGTCATGCTGAGAGAAAGTAAATCTGACGTTTTTGCCGTTTTTAACGACACGCATCTTGCTTTTTTCCATTGACCGTTCACCCCATAGTAAATGTGTTTCCGTCCTGCCTGCGTGGCATTGAAAAAACACATGTACTTGATCACTGTGATTCATAGAAAGATGTGGATTTCAAAATGTGCATTCATCGTTACGAGCATTGTATTTCGATGTATCAACATTTCAATGAATCGGTTTTCGTTTCATCTTATCTAAAGGAATATGGGTGCCGTGCGTGTCCAAAAAAGGGCACACTAAGCCCACGTATCCAAAATAAGCAAACTTTATCCTACCATGGAGCCTTTTCTTCGTCAATACAGAAATTCATTTTTCAAAATTTATTTTTTTGCAATAAAAAAGGAACCGGCCTTCGTCGATTCCTTTACGTTCTTCTGCTTTCTCTTATTTGCCGGAAGCCATGGCCTTCGCACGTGCCCAGATGCCCTTCTTCTTTTCCGGGGCCTTCGGAATACTGCCGCCACGTACAGACTTGATCGCGCGAATGTAGAGACCCGAGATGGAGCACTTGCACTCCTTGCCCTTCGGAATCTGCTCAAATACTGTCGGATCAGAGATCAGCGTCATCACACGTGGTCCAATCTTTGCCTTGACCACCGGCAGCTTCTGCCACTTCAGATAAAATGGTGTCTGCTCCTTGATCGCCTCCGGGAGTCCTGCCGCGATGGCATCCTCGATGGAGAGCTTCTTCTTATCAACGATCAGCATCGATACATCCTGTGTGTTTGCATCGATGATCGGCTGCTGCTCTGCCTGCTGCCGGGACAGCTTCTTCCCGTAGAAATACATAAGTGCCATAAGTACCACAAGAATGATGGCAATCACCACAAGTACCGTGGCGATGGTGTTCCAATGGATAGCCATTAATGTCATAGAGTCAATCCTCGTCTTTCCATAAATCTGCCCTTAATCTTACTATTTAGCGTTCTAAAATGCAACCTGAAAAGGGACATGCAGCGTGCTGCGTCACATTTCTGCTGCACCTGATCCGATGTTCACGAAGAGCACGATGCCGGTCGTTTTCACTTCTTCTCCCGAATCCGGATGCGAACCTCATTCTCACTGACGGGCCGTCCCCCCTGCGTGATTGTGTACACGAGCCGAATGTTCAGGAGACTGTCCGGATGCAGGCGATCGATTTCCACATATTTCGTATCAAAGCCAAGCTCCATTTCTCCCATCGGGGTTTCATACAGCATATGATGATGCTGATTCTGCTTATAGAAAAAGCGGTTTTCCTGCTTCCAGTTCCGTACTACGGTAATCTCCTCGTCGGCGACATTGATCTGCATCTCATTATGAACGCCGTCCTGAAAGTAGGTGAGAAGATGCTGTCCCTCTGAGAGCTCCCGCAGCACGCCCTCTGCACTGTGCTCCATGGTATCCGAATCACCATCGATGGTCTGACGCGTCCACATATCAATTTTTACTTTCATTTTTGCCCCTCCTTCGTCTTCGATTCTTCAGCCTCTGCCCCGGTCGCTAGGCCATCCAGTGGGTATCCCCCTTCTGCAGCTTGAAAAGCAGGTCCTTCTTTCGCTCATAAATCGTCAGCAGAAGCTTTATTTCCTCTGGTGTACGACTGGCGCCCGATAAGATCTGTCCGAGCTCCTCCCTCGTGAGGAGGTCTCCGAGCTCCACACATCCCGGGTTCGTCACGAGTCGGAGAAGATCTGTCTCCCTCGGGGCGAAGCTGTCCACACGAATATTGTTCAGCTCGAGCGTTCCCTGCCGCATGTCAAGATCATAAAACATGCTGCTGCCAGAATCAAAGATCGGTGCCAGACGCACGAAGCGAAGGGTATCCGTGTCTCGAAGCACACCGAAGTTTCCATAATTCCGATCCACATTGGTCAGTACGAAATCCGTCAGAATCTGATACTCCAGGAAGGCACGAACCTCCTCGCGGCTGAGTCCCTGCTGCCCGCAGATTTCAATGAAGAGCTCAAAATCAGAACGCTCCGAATCCTGCTGCCGTCCCGCACGGATGATGTCAGCTGCCGGAATGAACTCGAGCGCTTCTCCGGTAAACGCTTCTGCACTGACACTGAGCTGCTTTCCATGGCCGACATCAATGGTATAAAACTGATAATTCACATAGGGAAAGCGGTGCTGTTTTGCATGCATACAGGCGGCCACGACTTCATTGAAAATCTGCTGTGTCTTCCCGGGTGCCGCGCCCTTCACGAGAAAACGCTTTCCATCTTCGACGGAAATCCATGCCTTCGGCATATCCCCCTGTACCGATGCACTTGGGAAGCGCAGGCCTGTCGGCGGGATGGACAGCCCGTCGTCCGACCGTGCAAACTGCTGTGCTCCGATGCTGTCCTCAAAATCATGCTGAAAGAAGCTGAGCTCCGACCAGTGAACGTCACTGCCCTCTGCCCTCATCCAGTAGGTATCCGTCATGGAAAGTCCCTGATTCTGGAGGAGAAAGGCCTGGGGTGTCAGAAGCCCAAGGTGCTCCAGGGTTCTCCCCATATGGCCCTGCGTCACCGGCACGGCACGTCGCTGCCACCAGGCCCTCAGTCCCCTTCCGTCTCTTCGGATGCCAAAGGGAAGAAGTCGTGCATCATATACATGAGAAAGTGAAACCAGCGTACCGGTCTCCTCCTCCATCTGCACCGCGGCCACCCTCTCGTCCCGATGCATCAGGAGCCAGGGCTTCGTTTCCTGTCCTGCTCCTGCGCCATCTGTACGCCATGATGCCGTTCTGTTTTCCTTCTCCGCCGGGCGTCGAAGTTCTTCTGACTGCAGCTCACTTGGCTTCAGCTCGCTGAAATCCACCTCGGAAATGAGGTCCTCCATCGAGCAGTCCAGGATCTCAGCCAGCCGAAGGATCGTTTCAGCCTTCGCTGAACGAAGCTCCTTATGCTCCTGCTCATAGTCCTGAATCGAACGGAAGGAGATGCCCGACCGATCGGCCAGCTCTTTCCGGCTGATGCCCTTTAGTTCTCTCAATGTTTTCAAATTCATAGGATACCTGTACCTCGCTTCCATAAAAAACG
>DJEQ01000036.1:1872-11816 GCA_002431355.1 Oribacterium sp. UBA5894 | reverse complement strand
ACCGTGCATGCACGGTGGACGTTCCTCGATTCTGGCGAATTACTTCTTCTCTTCCGCCTGCACTGCGGTCGGCTTCTCCAGCTGCGCGATGGCTGCCTTCTGCATCGGAATACGGCAGTTCTTGTTGTTTCCAAACTCCACGATAACGGTATCGTCCGTCATGTCAATGATCACGCCGTAAAAGCCAGAGGTGGTCAGAACGGTATCTCCCACGGCCACAGATGCAAGAAGCGCATCGTGCTTCTTCTGCTCCTTCTGTGATGGTCTGATGCCGATAAAATAAAACATTGCGATGATCGCAACGATATAAATCACCCAACCAATTGCACTCATTCTCTTTTCCTCCATTCCTAAGAATTCTTTCGGCCCAGGCCGAATCGTCTAAATCAACATTCTACCATAGCAATGTATAAATATCCAGTGAATATTCTCGCTCCCTGTGGGAATCCGTGCTATGATGAGGTGAATTTCATATAAAGAGGTTTCTACTATGAGAAATATGACAAGCGGGAGCATCTACCGTCATCTTCTGGCCTATGCCATCCCTTTAATATTCGGTAATTTTCTGCAGCTTACCTACAATGCTGTCGACTCCATCGTGGTGAGTAAGGGGGCCGGTGTCGCCGCGCTGAGTGCCGTATCCGTCTCCAATCCGGTCTCCGTGCTGCTCATCCAGAGCATCTCCGGTCTTGGAATCGGTGCCTCCGTCTACATGAGCAAGTACTATGGTGCAGGCGAGATCGGAAAGCTGAAGCGATCCCTCTCTACCACGATTCTCTTCGGTATCCTTGCGGGTGGCATCACCACCTTCCTCGGCATTCTCTTCGCCATGCCGATCCTTCAGGCCATGAATACACCGGTCGACATCATGCAGGAGTCCCTCGTGTATCTCCGCCTTCTGTTCATTGGAAATTTCTTCACCTTCCAGTACAACATCCTGTCGAGTGCCCTGCGTGCAGTCGGCGATTCGAAAACACCGGTCACCTTTGTCGGCATCTCCTCGGTACTGAATGCCGCGCTCGACTGCCTTTTCATTTTCGTCTTTCACTGGGGTGTCTTCGGTGCGGCACTGGCCACGATCATCGCCGAGGCCTTCTCCGCCATTCTCTGCTACCTCTATGTGTATCGCCATATCCCGGCACTCGCGCTGAAGCGGGAGGAGCTCGTGATGGATCATGCACTGTTAAAGAAAATCCTCTCCAGCGGCTTAATCACTGCCCTTCAGCAGTCCTGTCAGCCGATCGGAAAGCTGCTGGTGCAGAGCGTGATCAATGTTCAGGGCATCGATGTCATCGCCGCCTTCAATGCAGGCTGTAAAATCGAGGATTATGGTCGTATCCCGGCCCAGACGATCAGCCACGGCATGATGACCTGTACGGCACAGAATCGTGGTGCAGGAAATAAAAAGCGGGTGAAGGAAACGCTCTGGAAGGGAATTGTGATCGGGCTCATCTATTACCCGATCATCTGTATCCTCATCCTGCTTTTCCGTCACCCGCTGATTCAGCTCTTTGCGCCAGCCGAAGGCGGTGAAGAAATGGTCCGTCTCGGTGTCAGCTACCTGTCTGTGAAGGCCTTTACCATCATCCTTCCCTGTGTCACCAACGCGATGCAGGGCTTCATGCGTGGCATGGGCAATATGACCATTACCCTGATTTCAACCATCCTTCAGATCAGCATCCGCACCGTCTTCGTCTATCTCCTGGTCCCGAAGATCGGCATTACAGGCGAGGCCTATGCCTGTGCCATCGGCTGGATCTGCATGGTCATCTTTGAATACAGCTACTATTTTCTGGTTCGGAAGAAGCTGTATGCCACGATGTAGGGTCTGAGACTCTGCCATCATCTTTTCGCACACACCGCATCCTGGTGTGTGCTTTTTCATGCTTCCACAGGTGGATTCGGAGTCACGTCGCCTGTGGCACGTCGAGGCCTTAAGTCCGTCCTGCTATCACACGTACATCAGCGCTTCAGCCGATTGCCTGGTCCTCATCGGTCGTCGGGAATTTCCGACGGACATGGAGGAAGGTAAGAAGATGGGCCGTAAAGGTCAGGGTCCAGGTGATCGGATAGCTCATATAAAGCCAGCTCAGACGATGGAAAAACGGCAGTCGGAACAGGGTAAGCACGAAGAGAATCCGAAGTCCGCAGGCACCAATCAGGCTCACAATCATCGGAAATACAGAGTAACCGAGTCCACGAAGGGAGCCAACCATGACATCCATGATGCCACAGAGAAAATACGGTGCACATACTACAAGCAGTCGCTCCTGCCCATAGCGGACGACCTCCGGATCTTCGGTGAAGAAGCGAAGGAGCCATGGATCCAGTAAAACCGCACCGATGCCCATGACAAGACCAATGAGGCTCACGGTCAGCAGACAGTCCTTCAGGATGCGGTTAATACGACTGTACTTTCCTGCGCCCAGATTCTGTGCCGTAAACGAAAGGTCGGTCTGGTAGATGGAGTTCATCGAGATGTACACAAAGCCCTCGATGTTCTGCGCAGCGGTAGAGCCCGCCATGGCAATGGAGCCGAAGGCATTGATGGAGCTCTGGATGACGACATTGGACAGATTAAACACCGTACTCTGGAGGCCTGCCGGGAGGCCGATCTCGACAATGGACCGGAAGCGCTTCCAGCTGATGCGCAGCTTTCGAAGATCGAGATGCAGCGCTCCTGGCTCCCGCATCAGGGTGCCAAGGAGGGCCAGCGCTGAAATCGCCTGCGACAGGGTTGTGGCAATGGCCACACCGGCGACGCCAATGCCGACGACCAGCACGAAGAACAGATTCAGAAAAACATTGACCACTCCGGCCAGCAGCTGAAAATACAATGGTCGCTTCGTATCGCCGACCGCGCGAAGGATCGCCGCTGCAAAATCATACAGCATGATGAGCGGCATTCCGAGGAAGTAAATGCGGAGATAAAGAGCGGAATCCTCGATGACATCCGCAGGGGAGCCCATGAGCTCAAGCATCGGCCGGGCAACCAGGATGCCGACCACACTGAGAAGGATGCCTAAAAGAATCGAGACGAGCACTGAGGTGTGCACCGTCTCGGATAATTCACGTGTGCGCTGTGCGGCATAATACCGTCCGACGCAGACATTGACGCCGATTGAGAAGCCGACAAACAGCTGAATGATGAGGCTGACCAGCGACTCGGTGGAGCCGACGGCCGCCATCGCCTGGGGACTCACGAAGCGTCCCACCACCACGATGTCCGCAGCATTAAAGAGAAGCTGCAGCACAGAGGCTGCAATCAGCGGCAGGGCGAAGGTGATGATCTTCGGCATAAGCTCGCCCGTCGTCATGTCCATTTCATAGTTTTTACGCATGATGTACCAGCTTCTGAAGTTCCCTTTCCACCGGCTCTACCGATGGTCCAATGATGATCTGTACCGCATTTTTCCCTGGGCGAAGGACACCGCCCACCTGTGCGGAGCGAATCTTCTTTTCATCCACCGCATCGTACTGGCGAATCGCCACCTTGAGGCGGGCACCATCATGCTGCACGTCGGAGACATTGTCCCGTCCCCCGAGACCCTCGAGAAGAATGCGGGCCACCTCGGCTGCATCGGACGTATCATCCAGCGTGATATGAAGCTTCTCATCCTCCTGAAGCTTCAGACTGAGCTTATCAGCATTTTTCCGTTTCTGGTTCTTATAGATCATGTACGCTGCGATACAAAGAACGAGGATCGCCAGCGCCACAAGGAGAAGGGTCTGATTCATGGGATTCCTTTCTGCACCTTACCGTGCCTGTGCCTTATATTTCTGAAGCTCCGCCACATACCGTGCGCCGATATCCGAAAGCGGAATTTTCTTTTTCTTAATGTACCCGATGGTCATGATTTCATCGGTATCGAGACGGACAGCCGTATATTCGTCGCCGTTCAGTTCCTGACAGATGATGCCGGAGCAGAGCGTGTAGCCATTGAGCCCGACCATCAGATTCAGGAAGGTCGCACGATCATCGCACTTGATGATCTGCTTGTAGTCGTAGGTGCTGAGAACCTCCTCTGAAAAATAGAAGGAGTTTCGTTCCCCCTGGTCGAAGCTTAAGCAGGGATAGTCTCGAAGCTCTTCCATATGGATGAGCTCCTTCTTCGCAAGCGGATTTCCCTTACTCATGAAGACATAGATGTTGCAGTCAAAGAGGGGAATAAACTCCAGAGAATCCTCGCGAAGGATCTTTCCGATGACCTTGCTGTTAAAGTCATTCATATACATGACGCCGACCTCGGAGGTCTGATTACGGACGTCGTTGATGATCTCCATGGTCTTCGTTTCCTTGACCGCAAATTCGTAGGTATCCATGCCATACTCGCGTGCCAGGTGAATGAAGGCCTCCACGGCAAAGGTATAGTGCTGCATCGAGACGGAGAACTTTTTCTTCCGGGTACCGACATTGACATACTTATCCTCCATGAGCTGATACTGCTCGACGATCTGTCGTGCATAGCCCAGGAATTCCTCGCCCTCTGCGGTCGTTACAATGCCTCGATTCGAACGAAGAAAAATCTCGAGTCCGATTTCCTTTTCCAGCTCCTTGATGGCTGCAGAAAGGGAGGGCTGTGTAATAAAGAGGCGCTTTGCGGCTTCATTCATGGAGCCGCTGTCCGCCACGGCAATCACCTGACGAAGCTGCTGTAATGTCATGCTGTTTTTCTCTCCTTATCCCTCATCCGAGGCATAGCTGATAAAGCCTGCCGGATCGATTTCAATATGACGGGCGGTCCACTGCTGCCGATCATCGCTGAAGAGACTGCCCGGGCCAATGTAGCGGATCGATCCATCGGACTGCTTCCGCTCAATCAGTGCATCAAAACGAAAGGCACCGTCTCCTTCAAAAACGCGTTTCCCCTTCTGTCCATCCGCCGTTGGCTCATAAAGCTTCATCGTTGCGTAGATGATCCAGGTGAACCCACGTCCACTCTCTCGCAGAATCTGATGACCTGTTCCACTGGTACGATCAGAGAACTCTGCAATTAAATTCGGGTTTTTCCTTAAGAGCTCCCGATAGGTATAGGTCTTTTCATTGAGCTCCTCGACCGGCTTTCCGCCAACCATGCGGGATCCATTATAGGCGAGCTGAACGCCATCCGGGGTCGTCGTACTGCAGAGTGCTGCGCCATCCGCTCCGACATAAAAATTGCCCACCAGCTGGTTCACTGCCATCTGGCCGTCGGTCGGATTCAGGTAATAAAATTTACCGGCGTCAATGAGCCATCCCGTCGCCGGCTGTCCATCACGGAAATAATACCAGGCGCCACTGTCGGCATTCTGATACCAGCCCTGATAAGCGCTGACACTTCCCGCTTCATCCACGGATACCAGACAGCTGTTTCCATCTCCTGCTGTCACCCACACCTCCTGCGCCCAGGCTGGCACTGCCGCCGGAAGAGCGGTAAGTGCCGCCACCAGAAGGGTCAGCAGCCACGTTTTACATTTCTTCATCCACTACCTCTCAACGACCCGCGTTTCATCATGAAGCGCGGGCAAATCATCTGGAAGGCCGGTCCCAGAAGCAGCATGCGCTGCTGAGCTCCGTCCTCTCTGTCTGGCTTACAGCAGCGTATGTCTCTGCTCTTCCTCCGACTTCGGGTTCAGGTACTTCGGTGCCACATCAAATACGCTGATGCAGCCGCTCTCTCCCTTCGCAGCCATACGGCTCACGGCACGTGCATAGGCAGCGAGAACAGAGCCGGTAAACTCCGGATTCGAATCCAGCTTCAGGCTGTACTCAATGAGCTCGTGATGACCCTCTCCGGTCTCACCTGAACGCATGACGAAGCCACCGTGTGGAAGCTCGGCATGATCACGCTGCATTTCCTCCTCGGAGATAAAATGAATCGTTACATCGTAATCGGAATAATAGTTCGGCATGCTCTTGATTTCCTGCTCGACCTTTGCAGCATCGGCACCCTCCTCGAGCACGACAAACACTTCTCTTGTATGCATCTCACGCGCAGTGAAGCTCGGCTGACTGCCACTCCGTACCGCATCCATGGCGCTCTCCACCGGAAGAGTGTAGGAGCGGGCATCCTTTACGCCCTCGACGCGGCGCGCTGCATCACTGTGTCCCTGCGAAACGCCCTTGCCCCAGAAGGTATAGTGCTTTCCAACCGGCAGGATGGACTCCGCATAAATGCGGGCCAGAGAAAACATGCCCGGATCCCAGCCACAGGAAATCATGGCAAGCTTTCCCGCCTTCTTCGCTGCGCTGTCCACGGCTGCAAAGTGCTCTGGAATCTTTGCATGCGTATCGAAGCTGTCGATGACATTGAAATACTGCGCATACTCCGGTGTCTGCTTCGGAAGATCCGTTGCCGAGCCGCCGCAGATCATGAGGACATCAATGTCGTCCTTATACTTCAGAATATTCTCGACAGAATCCACCTTCACACCCTCGGTGTGGATCCGTACCGTCGCCGGGTCACGACGCGTAAATACGACCACAAGCTCCTCATCGCTGTTCTGCCGGATGGCAGCCTCAATGCCGCGGGATAAGTTTCCATAGCCAAGTAAGCCAATTCGAATCATCTTTGATCTCCTTATATTCTCTTTTATCGTCGAACATTATCGTATCTTTATAATAAAGACGCGGCTATTATAACACAGCTCGTTTCCTTAGAAAATATGAAAACCGGCCACCGCAGCTTACGAATTCCTGCGGAGCCGGTCCTGAAACTGTAAAATTTTAGTTCGAAAAGATTTCCTGCATCGCCTGCTGAATTTCCGCCGCGGTCCCGGAAAGGCTGCCCTGAATCATTTCCTTCTGTCCGCCACCGCGTCCCTGCACACGCGCATTAAAGGCCTTCGCCCTTTCACGGACATCGAGCGCTGTCGAGCCGATCACATAGCTGCAGGTCCTCGTCTCATTCTCACCTGTGGTCCCATTTTCCTTCGGGCAGAAAACGCCGACAACGGAAGCCTTCGTGTGCTTCATGAAGTAATCGCAGCACTTTCGCAGTTCTACGGCATTCATGCCCTCCTCGAAATCCACGAGCACGCCCTCCATTTCCCGAAGCTTTTCTGCCTTCAGCTCATAGTAGCGGGTGTTGAGCTCGGCAATGCGTCGGTCCTTCTGAAGACTGTCCGCCATGAAGCTCTTGACCGCCTCCACAACTTCCGAGGGTGCCACATTGAGGAGTCTCGAAAGATCAACCACCTGCGCATGCTTCCGATCGGCATCGGAAAGCGCATCGAGACCGCAGAAGAGTTCCAGCCGCACACCGCCCTTATGACTGATCATCGAGAGAATCTTGATTGGGCCGATCTCTCCGGTCCGCTGAACATGGGTGCCGCAGCAGGCACAGAGATCCGCGCCGCCAAGATCCACAATACGCACATCGCCCGAGAGCGGCTTTTTCGAGCGGTAGTCCATTGCCTCCAGCTCTTCCGGGGTCGGCCAGAGTGCGGTGACCGGACGATCCTCCAGGACGATGGCATTGGCCTCTGCCTCGATGTCCATGAGCTGCTCCCAGGAAAGCGGGCCATCGAAATCAATGGTCATCACCTCACTCATATGGAAGCCCACGTTGTTGTATCCATAATGACGGTGCACGAGGCCGGACACGATGTGCTCACCGGAGTGATTTCGGGTATTTCGCATACGTCGCGCCCAGTCGATTACGCAGTGAAGCTCTGCGCCGACCGGAAGCGCACGGTCCACGGTATGAAGTACGCGGACGATGACATTGCCCACCGCATCCCGCTGCTTCTCTCCCGTCGCCGGATCCAGCACCGGTACCTCCTGTACATCGAGGACCTGGGCATCGCCAATGCTTCCATGATCCGCATCCTGACCGCCGCCCTCCGGATAAAAGCCATGGCGGCTCAGCTCGACGAGGTAACGTGGCTCCGCCGCATCGGGCAGTGCTGTACAGCTCGTTACCTCCGCGTCAAATTCCTTCACATAGGACGACGCATAATAGAGTGCTCTTTTTTCCATTACTTCACCTCCCGTGTGGCTTCACGAAGCCACTGAAGACGCGCCCCCTCGAAATATGGAGCGAGGGCGGCATACACCTTTGCATGGTACTGATTCAGGAGCTCGAGGTCATGCGACTCCATCAGAGAAAAATCAACGGCATCCAGGTCGATCGGGGCCATCGTGAGGAAGGTCAGACGGTAAAAGCGGCCAAACGCATTTTCAAAGGCCTTCTCCACCAGCGTCAGGTTCTCCGTTCGGATACCGTGTGAGCCCTCGATATAGAGGCCAGGCTCATCGGAGGTGATGTTGCCCTCATGAAGTGGATGGTTCTCCATCCGGCCCTGGGCCTGCCGATAGCGGAAGGCATTCGGCCGCTCATGCACATTTAAGCAGAAGCCGACACCATGACCGGTGCCATGGTTGAAGTTCAGTCCTTCCCGCCAGAAGACCTCTCGCGCCGCGAGATCGAGGGTGATGCCGGAGGAGCCTTCAAGGAAGATGACATCGCCAAGACGCAGCATGGCCTTCAGCACAAGCGTAAAATGCTTCCGCTCGGTCTCGGTGATCGGTCCCATGGCAATGGTCCGGGTGATGTCCGTCGTGCCCTCGAAGTACTGTCCACCGGAATCCACAAGATACAGGCCCTTCGGTTCGATGGCACGATGGCTCTCTGCCGTCGGCGCATAGTGTGGCAGTGCCGCATTCGGTCCATAGGCGGAAATCGTCGTAAAGCTCGGTTCAATGTAGCCATCCTGCTCTCCGCGATAGCGCTCGAGCAGCTTCGCTGTGTTCCATTCATCGATGTCCTCGCCGTGAAGCAGCGCGCGTGCACTCTCCGTCAGCTGCCCATCCTCTGTGAAGGCATGCTTCATAAAGTAAAGGAATTTCGTGATGGCCACGCCGTCCTTCACATGCACCCGCTTCATGTTTTCGATTTCCACCTCATTCTTCTGTGATTTCCACAGGGAGGTCGGCAGCATGGCATCCACGATGCGGACGCTGTCCGAAAGCTCGGTCATCGTCGCATAGTTCGTTTTTCCGCTCTCCAGGAGGACCGTCGTATCCTTCAGCTGCCGAACGGCCTCATAGAAGCGATCATACGGTGCAAGCTGCACGTTGAGATCCGCGAGATACTTCCGCGCATCCTCATCAAAATCCACCGGATTGGCAAAGAGCCAGGCCCTTTCAAGGTCAATGATCATATAGGAAAGGAAGACCGGATTACACGGGATATCGTCGCCCCGCAGATTGAGAAGCCAGGCAATATCATCCAGGCTCGTGATGAGATGAACCTGAGCCCCCTGCTTCTTCATCTCGGCCCGTACTGCCTCCAGCTTATCGGCCGCACTGCGACCGGTGAAGCGTTCCTCCAGGATCCAGACACGGGATGCAGCGAGAGCCGGACGATCCTTCCAGATGTTCCCGACGAGATCATGCTTGGCCTTCATGGCAACCGCCTTCTTCGCGAGAAGATCCTGCAGCAGACAGCCATGCTGAAAATCCACGCAGCGTCCATCGAAGCCGAGGTAGCCGCCCTCCGGCGTCTCATCTGCGAGATACGCATCGAGCGTCGGTACCCCCGGCTCGCCCATCCGCATGAGCTCTACCTCACGCCCCGCAAGCTCCTGCTCGGCCTGAATAAAGTAGCGTCCATCCGTAAAGAGCGCCGCCCTGTCCTTCGTCACCACGAGATTTCCCTCTCCCGTAAAGCCCGAAAGAAAACGAATCGCCCGGAAATACTCGCCCACATACTCACTCTGGTGGAAGTCATCCGTCGGCACCAGATACGTATCGATATCCTGTTTCTTCATTTCCCGCCGAAGCGCGGTCAATGCTTCATTCATCACTGCTTCTCCTTTATTGCACTCTAAAGATGCCCTTAAGTGTATCATTTTTTCGCGCATAAAAAAAGCGGCGCACCCCGTGCCCTGTTATAGCCCCGCTGGGCAGCCCCCAGAAGCACAATACTCCGCGAGCGAAAAAATCTAAGATCGGACCTTAA
>DJEQ01000036.1:0-1794 GCA_002431355.1 Oribacterium sp. UBA5894 | reverse complement strand
AACGCTCCGTTGTCAGAGGGTGCCAAGGAAAAATTCTCCAAGTGCTTCTAAAAGGTCCGATCTTGATTTTTATACGCTCGCTTCGTATGGCTTCTGGGGGCTGTCCAGCGGGGCTTCAACAGGGCACGGGGTGCGCCGCTTTCATCACTTCAGCTCTTCGTTTCGAACAATGGTGTCGCAGTACGCGCAGCGATAGAGTGCACGGCTCCGATCCACAATCTTGAAGACCTGTGGGAGCTCCTGCTCGGTGGAGCTGATGCAGCGCGGGTTCTTACATACAAGGACGTTCGTCAGGGTTTCCGGCAGGGTCAGCGTTTTTTTCTCGACACGTGCGCCGCCCTTGATGTAGTTCACCGTGATGCCAGGGTCGATGTACCCGAGTACATCCAGATCGAGGTCCAGGTCCTCGGAAATCTTTACGATGTCCTTCTTTCCCATCTTATGGGAGCTGCAGTTCTGAATAAGCGCTACCTGTGAGGACAGGCGATCCAGGTGAAGATACTTATAGACCAGCATGGCCTTTCCTGCGGTGATATGGTCCAGCACGATACCATTTTCAATTCCATCTACCTTCATTTCGTATGCCTCCCTTACTTATCAAGCCCTAAAAGATACAGAATCAGCGCCATACGCATCTGCTTGCCGCAGCGTGTCTGGTAGAAATACTTCGCACGTGGATCCTGGTCCACCGCAACGGAGATCTCATTGACACGTGGCAGCGGGTGAAGGATGGCCATATCGGCCTTTGCGGTCTTCAGCTTCTCCGGTGTCAGGATGTAGATATCCTTCAGACGGAGGTAATCCTCCTCATTAAAGAAGCGCTCCTTCTGCACACGGGTCATATACAGAATGTCGAGCTCCGGCATGGCATCCTCGAGCGATCTCGTCTCGATGAACTCGGCTCCGGCTTCCTTCAGCTTGTCGATTTCATACTCTGGAAGGCGCAGCTCCTCCGGCGAGATCAGGATGTAGCGGTTATTCGGATAACGGAGCATCGCATCGATGAGTGAATGTACGGTGCGGCCGAACTTGAGGTCACCGCAGAGGCCGATCGTCAGGCCATCCACGCGTCCCTTCGTCCGACGAATCGTGAGAAGGTCTGCAAGGGTCTGGGTTGGATGGAAATGTCCGCCATCGCCTGCATTGACCAGTGGTACCTCTGTATGCATGGCCGCCACGACGGGTGCACCCTCCTTCGGGTGACGCATGGCGATGATGTCGGCATAGTTCGAAATGACTTCGATCGTGTCCGACACCGACTCTCCCTTCGATGCACTGGAGTTCGCAGCCCCTGCGAAGCCGAGGGTCTGGCCACCAAGCGCCAGCATTGCCGATTCAAAGCTCAGTCTCGTACGGGTCGACGGCTCAAAAAACAGCGTTGCCAGCTGCTTATGCGCACATCGGTCCTGATACTTCTCCGGATTCTTCTCGATATCGTCTGCGAGATCCAGAAGATGATGGATTTCATCCACCGAAAGATCCAGAATATTAATGATACTTCTTGCCATCACATAACCTCCTACAGCCTTCTGTCTATCGTCCTATGTTTTCGGTCAATGTCTCCGCCTCGTGTCCTGTGCGGCCTTCTGCCAGCACACGGCGCGGGCGGTTCATGGATGTGTCTCTGTCTTATGCCTGGTGGGTCATCCAGGACTCATCGGAAGGGTTGTCACGGAACTTGAGAAGCTTCGCCTCATCCTCTGGCTTAATGTAGTTCTCTTCAACGGCTACCTTCACCAGGGTATCGAGATCACAGAGCGAGGTATTGACAACATTGGCCGCCTTCAGACGATC
>DJEQ01000099.1:10964-11890 GCA_002431355.1 Oribacterium sp. UBA5894 | reverse complement strand
ATGACATGAGCCCTCCGGGAGTGACTCAGCGTAGCGCCTGCATGACATGAACGGATCGAGGAGCTGGAGGCTGAAAACAAAAGTCCCCAGCATAGCACCTGTCATTACAAAAGCGAATACAGAGGCCTGACGTCCTTGCCTAAAACGGAAACTCCTGATAGCTGTCGTCGTCTACGTTGTAATGCAGCGTTCCGTAGGTGCAGTTTTCGACGGCACTGCCATTTTCGTCCTTCGTGTAGCCAATGTCGGCGAAACGAATGAGGTTATGGACCGGGCTGGAGAAGCGATAGCCGTCTTTACGCCAGAGCTCCGTGACGCCAGCGTCGTCGAAACGGTAAATCATCCCGGTGCTTTCAGCATTCGTGCCCGCATTCGCACCGACATTTACCGTGCTCCCTGCCAGGCGACGGGCACCCGCCTTCATCTCCATCCGCGGATCTGCATTTTCACCCGCCTCTATTTTCTCCCGCGCACTCGCATGCTGCTCAACGCGATCGCTGCTGCCGCCCTCCTCATGCTCGTCTGCATCTTCCTCTGTACCTTCCTCATCCTTCCAGTACACCGTCGTCGCGAGCTGGAGTCCTGCATCCGTATCGAGCGTAAGGAGCTTCATGCCGGTCACAAGAGGGGCCTCCAGACTGTCGAAGCTGTAGATTTCCTCGCCATTATTGAACCACCAGCTGAGAAGATAGTTCTTTCCCATGCCGATCCGCATGTCCCGATTATTTCGGCCATTTCGCCCATCCGGCGCCGTATAACGGTTCGAGAGGGGCATCGGCATCGCATCCGTGGATGGCGTACAGTATACACTCAGGGCCACGATGTCCTTCACGCCATCGCCATCGAAATCCTCATAGAGGTAGTCGGCAATGCTGTCGTCCGTGACGTCATGGATCTGCTCGATCAGCTGCTTCGCCGTATACTGC
>DJEQ01000099.1:836-10906 GCA_002431355.1 Oribacterium sp. UBA5894 | reverse complement strand
GCTTCCTTCGTCTCCTGCACCGACTGTAGCGCACTGCTCGTATCAAGCAGCCTTGTCATCGGATACAGCGTCTGTTCATCAGAAATCCATTCCTGCATCGCCCTCTGGACGAGGGTATCGTATACAGCCTGTCCATTGATCCGGTGCGGACCGATTTCAATGAGCGGCACAAAATTCCCCGTCGCATCGAAGCCATAAACCCGATGCTCCGTGATCCCGTCATGCGTGATGAGGTAGATCTGTCCATCATTCAGACGCTCCGTCGCAAGCTCATAGACCTCCGGCTCTCCATTGCCTCCCATAAGCGCATCGAGGTAGAGGTGAAGCGCACCTCTCGAAAAGCCATAAACCCGAAAATGGTACTGCCCATCCGAAGGCGCTCGATAGCCTGCCACAAGCTCCGCGAGCCCATCTCGATTGAAATCAATCAGTCGGAGAAGGCAGACCCCCGTCAGATCCATAGAGCTACTGGCATCGAAGCTGAAGCCTCCCTGCGTAGACGCCTGGCTGCCGGCTGCCCCATATGTCGCCTCCAGCTCCTCGACCACACCCTGATAGGCCACATAGGCCGTCGGCACATCGTCCTGCGGATCATCGAGCAGCGTCTCCTCCAGCGTCTCCGCTGCACTCGTTTCCTCCTCGGTCGGGATCTCCACCCCCGTGGTTTCCACCTCGGCGCTTTCAACCGACTTCCCCACGGTTCTCTTCCGCATCTGCCATCCGAGGCCAATGCCGACGACCGCCAGGATCGTCACGAGAAGCGCCGCGGTGATGCTCTGTTCAGTTTTTCTTTCCGCGTGCTTCTTCATGCTTCTCCTTTATCTTACCGGCCAAACAGCCTCGCCCGAACATCGGGGTACTGTCCCCCGATGTTCGCCCTTCGGGCACAGATCATAGATCTGCGGGATATCGCTCCGGCGTTTGCTTTATGCAAACGCCTCCACTGCCGCCTGGGGGCATCATGGGGTCCCCGCTCCTGCCGGAGCACCCCATGATAAGTGATGTAAATTCCCGTATTTTGTGAGGTCCTGGAACTGGTTCTGGCGGTAGGCCTCATACAGAAGGATCGCCACGGAATTGCTGAGATTCAGCGAACGCATATCGCCCCACATCGGAATGCGAATGCAGGCCTTCGGGTGCTGCACGAGAATCTCCTCCGGGATCCCGGCCGATTCCTTGCCAAACATGATGAAATCATTTGGGCCGAAGCGTACATCACTGTACACCTGGCGTCCCTTCGTGGTTGCAAACCAGAGCTTCGGTGTTTCGAGAATTTCCTGCGTCCAGGTCGTCTCGAAATCATCCGCAAAACGGAGCTCCGGATACTGCGCGAGAAAATCCTCATAGTCAAGGTGCTCATGCAGGTCGAGCTTCGCCCAGTAATCCATCCCCGCACGCTTAATATAGCGGTCATCGAGCGTAAAGCCATACGGCCGAATCATGTGAAGCGGCGTATGTGTCGCCACACAGGTCCGCCCGATCGCCCCTGTATTAAATGGTATTTCCGGTTCATGAAGCACAATATGCAGCATCTGCTCTCCCTTTCTCGGCATACGCCGACCTGTAATTCCTACATCTGCGTTCCAGCTACGCCTCTCCGTCCGACAACTCCTCGTGCAGGTCATCGACGAAATGACCATCGTCCTGATAGCCTGGCAGGTGCCCGATCGACTGATGCTTTACCGTACGGTACTCATCGTTCGAGCGCCAGTACGGACAATGCCGGCGGCGTCCGCCCCACATATGGGCCATGTCATCCTCATCGATATCGGCCTCACAGACCCACCCCTCCTCGTCATCGTCATAGACGAGATTTAAACACATTTCACATTCTGACATTGATTCTCACTCACTTTCCACACCAGGCCTTCGTTTACCGTAAATCCACCGTGCACTGCGCCTGCTCCAGAAGGCACCATGTTTCCCGGTGCTACGCAGCCGCTCAACCCGCGCGCATACTTGCCGTTGATAGCCGCGACGCCATGGCAGACCTCTACCATCCGCTCAACCCGCGCGCATACTTTCCCCCTACAGTTCCTTTCCCTTTGCCTTCCGGCTCTTCCCGCTCGTCACACCCGCGCGGGTCGCCTCCAGAAGCGCCGTCTGGCCACAGCTTGGGCAGAGGTCCCGAAGGAAGCATTGTCCGCAGTCCGGGCGCGCCGACATGCAGTAGCTTCGCCCCAGCGAAATGATGTGCGTATTCCAGCGAATCCAGAATTCCTCCGGCACCGTTTCCATGAGCTGATACTCCGTGCGCGTCGGATCATTGGAAGCCGCGAGCCCCAGACGATTCGAAATGCGCTTCACATGCGTATCCACCACAAGTGCAGGCTTATCATAGATGTGCCCAAGGATGAGGTTTCCCGTCTTCCGTCCGACACCCGGAAGTGAGGTCAGATCGTCAATGTTATCGGGCACGACGCCGCCGAAGCGCTCGAGGAGTGCGGCCGCGCAGGCCTTGATATTCCGCGCCTTATTGTGGTAGAAGCCGGTCGAACGAATGTCCTCCTCCAGCTCCTCGATCGGCACCGTTGCGAAATCCTCGAGACTGGTATATTTCTTAAAAAGCTTCTCCGTCACCATGTTCACACGAGCGTCCGTACACTGTGCGCTCAGAATCGTTGCGAAGAGCAGCTGCCACGCATTTTCACTTTTCAAAAAAATCGGCGGCTCGGCACCGTAATGCGCATCAAGCCGCTTCATGATTTCCCGGACACGCTTCTCGCGCGCCTCATTGCTTTCGCCTCGCACAAACATCGTCTTTCACGCTTTCCCTGCTGTTTACAGCTCCAGTGTCACCTTGCGTCCCGTCGGCTGGTACTGATAGTACCGCACGCCTGCCGCATCCAGCATCCGCTTGCTGGCCCTTGTCGCCGGGGTATCGCCATACTTGTCGGAATAGTAGATCAGGGTACGGATGCCTGCCTGAATCAGCGCCTTCGCGCACTCATTGCATGGGAACAGCGTCACATAGAGCTTGCAGCCCTCGAGCGAGCCACCACGATAATTCAGAATGGCATTGAGCTCCGCATGCGTCGAGTAAAAGTACTTCGCATTGTATGGATCATCCTCCGCATGGATCTTCGTCCAAGGAAAGGCGTCATCCGAGCAGCCCTGTGGGAAGCCATTGTAGCCCATCGAGAGAATCTTATTCTCCGGACTCACAATGCAGGCACCGACCTGCGTACTCGGGTCCTTCGAGCGACGTGCCGACATTTCCGCCACGCCCATGAAGTACTCATCCCAGGTGATATAGTCTCGTCTCTTTCCGCTGTCTTCCATTCGTCCTCCTTCATCGCCGGTGAATCGGTTCTCTGCTGCAGAGTCCCCTCTGCAGGGACCGCCTCCCGCGCCTGTTTTTTCATCCTGCGCTTCTGCACAGTCCTCTCTTCGACTCTTTCGCCTCATCGATCCGCGTGTGGCTGCAGACCCGCCAGCGGTGAAATGCCATTTCGGAATACATCCGTCGGCTGATCCTCCGCACAGACCTCCAGCATGCCCGCCGATTTCCGCATCCGGTTCATGAGCGCGAAGCCCACGCCGCGATCACTGTAGCTCTCGGCATAAATCCGCTCCGTGCCATCGGCATCAAACTCCCGCAGCACACGGAAAAGCTCATGCGTCATCGACAGCGGGTCACTTCGACGGCCGATCACCTTGATGTCCGCCTTCCGGTCCTCCGCACTCTGATACCGCGCCCGGGTCTCCGCACAGCAGATGATCCCGACCCTGAGTCCAGCTGCTTCATCCGCCGCGACGAGGCGGTCAATGCAGGCGGCCACAGCCTGATCGGCCTCCGCGCGCTCTTCCGCGCTCAGCGCGTAGTCCCGCTCCTTGCAGAGATGCGTCGTCACGAGCGCCATCCGTGCATTCGGCGCATAATGCCGATACTTCATCCCCGGTGCCTTTGGATGCACGCCCTCCTTGACACCACCCGCAAGGATGGCCGGGTCGATCTGTACCTCTGTACCGAGCGTCTCGGACAGCTCCTCTACGGTGATGGCACCCGGCCGAAGCAGCGTCGGCGCCGCACCCGTCAGATCCAGGATGGTTGACTCGACACCGATGCCCACCGGACCATCGTCGAGAATCATATCGATCTTTCCATTCAAATCATGGTAGACATGCGCGGCCTCTGTCGGGCTCGGCTTTCCCGAGGTATTGGCACTCGGTCCCGCGATCGGTACGCCCGCTTCCTTAATAAACGCAAGCGTCACGCGGTTCTCCGGGCAGCGAATCGCCACGGTTTCCAGTCCACCGGTCGTTTCATACGGCACACAGGCCGCCTTCGGCATCACAATCGTGAGCGGTCCCGGCCAGAATGCCTCCATCAGCTTCCGCGCCGCTGCTGGAAATGCCGACACGAGAGGTGGCACCTCCTCGATGCAGGAGACATGGACGATCAGCGGATTATCCGATGGCCGTCCCTTCGCTGCATAGATCTTCCGGCTCGCCTCCGGATCGAGTGCATTGCCCCCAAGTCCATAGACGGTCTCCGTCGGAAATGCCACGAGACCGCCGCGGCGAATGATCTCTGCCGCCTCTTTAACCCCTTCCATACCTTTCACTATCGTTTCCATTTGCTTTCCTTCTCGTTTATTCTCACTGCATGGCGTACTTTCTTTATCCCTGTGTAGCGGCATCACTGTTCAGATTCAGAATGCTCCAGAAGCTCTCCGGCTCCTGTCCGAGCTTCCAGCCCGCGACGCCACCACAGCCAGCCGCCTTCACGGCATCGACCTTCTTCTGCATGGAGGCATCATCCTCCATCCAGATCTTCTTCACCTCATTGTCCTCGGTGATCTCACCGTAATTCTGGCCGAGATCCTCCTGCCACTGAAGCTCCACACCTTTCTGTGCGACCCAGCTTTCCGCCGTCTGTACACTGAGGGCCTCGGAGTGCGTCTTCCCATCCGCGCCCGTGATCCATACACGGGTATAGAATGGAAGAGCAATGATGACACGATCGCTGTCCATCGCGCTCGTGGCTTCGGAAATGCCCCGCTTCACATAGTCAATGGAGGCTACCGAGCCCTCCTCGCCACCGGCATAGTGCTCGTCATAGCACATGATCACCACATAATCGATGCAGTCGCCGAGCTCTGCGATGTCATAGTGGCTGTTGTAGTTGTATGGCACATAGCAGTCCGCCGAAAGAATGAGGCCCGCTGCACGACACGCCACACCGAGGTCCCGCATGAACTGCACATACGCACGACCGAGCGTCGTCGGGATCAGCTCGAAGTCAATGTTCAGGCCATCGATGCCACCCGCCTGCGCCGCAGCGACCAGGGAGGCAATGAGCTGCTCGCGAAGCTCGGTGCTCTCCAGAAAGACGGATTCGTCAATGTTGCCGGCATCAAAGTTATTGACCGTCGCCCAGACCTGATAGCCTGCCGCATGGGCAGCCGTGACATAATCTGCACTCAGATAAGAGTCAAAAGTTCCCTGGTCAGAATTGAGGACGAACCAGGTCGGCGCGATGACGTTCATGGTGCCTGCGGCCTGCGCCGTCGCACTTGAAAAGCTCGCATTGCCCGCCAGCGTGGTCACCTGATGGAATCCCATCACCACCTTCTGATCGAGGGTCTTATGGGTATACTCCGGAGCCGTAAAGCTGCTTTCCGGTGTCGTCGTCCGTTCCTCACCAAGCCGCTTGTTCCGCAGCCAGCCAATGTAGCCATCCGCGGTTTCAACCTTTGACCAGTTTTCCATCGCCTCGAGGACCTTGACATTGGCCCCCGGTTCAAGGGTCGTAAGAATCGCGGACTTCACACCACCCAGGAGTCGTACGGCCTCCTTCTTCTCGACCGTCGCCTCCGTATACGGAGAGAAGTCATCGAAGATAAAAATGCGCTTCGTATCATCATTTACAAAGCTTGAAAAGCGGATATTCGTGTGCTCCGCCACAAATTTGACATTCAGGTAAAGATTTTCGGTTCCGTTTCCGAGCTTCAGAAACGGCGTCGAACCATCGCTCAGGGTGTCGCCAATGCCATACTTCAGTGTTTCCGTCGGCATCGTATACAGCACCTGATTCACATCCGAGGCCCAGAAGAAGCGGCGGTTCAGGTTCGACATTACCCACTCATACGGAAGGAAGACGCCACCATTCACGCACTTTGCTTCCACCAGCTTCCCGTCGTCCGTCTTCTGCTGCTCCTCATCGAGGTAGATGGTAACGGCATCTCCGCTGACACCGAAGTAGTCCGCCTGATCCGCGAGCTCCTTCGTCGGTGCATATTTTTTCTCATAGATATAGCCACCTGCTGCAGCGGCAAACACCAGAAACATCAGGAGGCCAATGAGCACAGGCATGCAGCCTCGTCCTCCGCGCGCCGGTCTCCGCCGTGAATTTGGATGCGGTTCGATTTGCTTTACTTTTCTTGTCACGTTTTCTCCTTAGATGACCTCCTTATTCAGCTCGGCGAGCTTCGCGGCCTGATCGGCGGCGATGATTGGGTCGAGGAGCTGATCGAGATCTCCGTTCAGTACCTTATCAATGGAATACAGCGTCAGTCCAATGCGGTGATCCGTCACACGTCCCTGTGGGAAGTTGTAGGTACGGATCTTCTCGGAACGGTCGCCCGTGCCCACCTGGGAGCGCTTGGCCTCGGCTGCTTCGTCGTGCTTCTTATTATACTCTATTTCATATAGGCGCGCACGAAGAAGTCGCATCGCCTTCTCCCGGTTCTGAAGCTGGGAACGCTCCTCCTGGCACTCCGCCACCATGCCGGTCGGAATGTGAATGAGACGCACGGCGGAAGAGGTTTTATTGATGTGCTGACCACCGGCACCGGAGGAACGGAAGACCTCCATCTTGACATCGGCCGGATTGATCTCGACATCTACGTCCTCTGCCTCTGGCATCACGGCCACCGTCGCGGTCGAGGTATGAATGCGTCCGCCCGATTCGGTCACCGGCACACGCTGTACACGATGAACGCCAGCCTCGTACTTGAGACGGCTGTAGGCGCCCTTTCCGTTCACGACGAAGACAACCTCCTTCATGCCGCCAATGCCGGTCTCATTGACCGACAGAAGCTCGGTCTTATAGCCACGGCGCTCCGCGTAGTTGATGTACATGCGGTAGAGCTCCGCCGCAAAGAGGGCCGCCTCATCGCCTCCGGCACCGCCCCGGATCTCCATGATGATGTTCTTGTCATCGTTCTCATCCTTCGGAAGAAGCAGAATCTGCAGCTCCTTGATGAGCGCCGGCTGATTTTCCTTCGCTTCCGAAAGCTCGGCCTTTGCAAGCTCCAGCATCTCCGGATCCTTCTCAGACCCAAGGATCTCGAGGGCCTCCTTCTCATTTTCCACCGCCTGAAGATACTGCTGGTAGGTGGTATAGAGCGGCTCGAGCTCTCCCGACTCCCGCATCAGCTTCAGGTACTTTTCTGTATCATTCACGATATCCGGCTCCGTCATGAAGCGCTGGATTTCCTCATAATGTCGGGAGATGGACTCCAGACGATCAAACATATCCATAGTAAAACTCCTTTATAACGTTCGTTCGGGGCCCGGAGGGGCGGCAGCTAAGGCGCAGTACTCCGAGACCGGTAAACTCTAAGCCGGGGACCCTAAGCGGCACTAGGCCCTCTGCAATCGCTGCGTTTTCTTTATGAAAACACAGCGTTGCCAGAGGGTTCCAAGGAGAGATAACACCAAGTGCCGCTAAGGGGACCCGGCTTGATTTTACACGTTCTCTCCGTATGGCCTCGTCTGCCGCCCCTCCGGGCCCCAGACGAAGCGCTGATATCCTTTTTATAGATGCCCGGCGACCACGCGGTCATGACCACCGAAGTCACGGATCACCGTCACCTCCTGGAAGCCGGCCGCTTCGAGCAGTGCGGGTACGCTTCTTCCCTGATCATAACCGATTTCGAGATAGAGGCGGCCGCCTGGATTCAGATACTTCCCGGACTCCTGCGCCAGAATACGATAGAAGTGAAGTCCATCGGCCGTGCCATCCAGTGCGAGGCGCGGCTCATAGTCCCGCACCTCCGGCTCGAGCTCATCGACGACTGCCGACGGAATATAGGGTGGATTCGACACGATGACGTCGTAGCGTTTCCGCTCTCCATCCTCTCCTGTACGCTCGGCCAATGCCGAGAACATGTCACTGCGCAACAGGGTGAAATCCACCGATGGCGTGAGAAGCCGTGTGACATTCTCCCGCGCAACGGCAAGCGCGGCGTCGGAGATATCCACCGCCGTCACCTCCCGAAAAGCACCGAATTTCGCGAGTGAAACGGCGATACAGCCCGATCCGGTACAGACATCGAGGAGCGAGGCGCCTGCATTGTCCACATTCTGGAGAAAAGCTGGCCACTTATCCACCGTGGAGGTCATCGATTCCCGTAGCCCATCTGCCTCCTTCTCCGCAGCTTTTACGTTCTGCATCGCCCGGCCGGTTTTCTCCTCCTGCGCATGCGTGCTGCGTGCTGCGATCTGCTCTGGCATCAGGTTTCCGAGCACTGCATCCACGAGGGTTTCCGTATCTGCCCGCGGACAGAGCACATCCCGTGTGACCACGAAATCCAGACCATAAAAGCCCGTGGTACCGAGGATCTGCTGCAGCGGTTCTCGGCGGCGGCGCCGCTCGAGGAAACTCCGAAAACGTACTTCCGCGGCATGAAGTGCTTCCCTGTCCGGAAGGATCCGCGGAATCAGTGCGTCGAGGACCTCGCCCTCATAGAGCAGGTACTGTGCGGCCGAAAGCTGAAACGACGACAAGAGAAGAGCCCGCGCATCATAGCGCGGGTCCGGAACCTTCACCTCATCCAATTGTATGGCGGCTTCCTCGAGAAGCTGCCGTAGGGTATAAGACGACATAGCGCTCCTTTTACAAACGATCCCTGTGCCAGTGAAAAGTCATCCATGACGGTCGATGCCGGTGCAGACCAGCGGCAGTCGTCCACGCGTGCAGGCAGTATTTGTCTTAAATGCGATATAATGCTCATTTTCGGACCAGTCATCCGCGCGTGCAGGCTGTATTCGCCGACGATCGGCCACGGCCTCTATTACTCCAGCACCGGCTTGCCATCCACGATCGGTACATCGACGATCGGGGAATGCACATCGGACGGCAGTTCGGAGAAATCGAGGCCGAAGCTCTCCTTTTCGAAGCTCCGCCAGTCAAATACCCGCTCGACCGCGGCGATGGCCACCTCGATTTCATCGCGGTCCGGCTCACGCGTCGTGAGGCCCTGCATCCACATGCCCGGGATGAACAGGATACGGGTCAGGGCATTGTCCACCGTCCCGACGAGACGGAGCACCTCGAAGCTGATGCCTGCAATGACCGGAATCAGCACGATCCGGCTCAGAAGCCGGAGCCAGAGCGTATCCACGCGAATCACCATAAACAGAAGGATGGAAATCAGCATCACATAGACGATAAAGCTCGTCCCGCAGCGCTTGTGCTCCTTACTCGAGGCGGCAACATTGTCCACCGTGAGCGGAAGGCCATGCTCCACACAGTTGATGCACTTATGCTCTGCGCCATGATACTGGAAGGTCCGCGCGATGTCCGGTGTACGGGAAATCATTTTAATATAGAGGATAAACAGCAGGACACGAATGAGCCCCTCGATGAGGCCGAGAAGGGATTCGTGCGGAAGCAGCGGCTTCAGAAACCCTGCGATCCAGGTCGGGAAAATGACGAACAGAAGCATCGCCACCACGAAGGAAAAGATCATGACGATCGTTTCCAGCACCGGCTCCAGCTTGTCTCCGAAGATCCGATCCAGCCAGGCCTCCAGCTTCGTCGGCTCCTTTTCTGCATCCTCTGGGTCGTCCTCCAGAAACGCGGCACTGCAGGTGAGGCAGCGCATGCCGAGCACCATCGAATCCACGAAGGAGAAAATGCCGCGGATAAACGGAAGCTTGAGCCACGGATGCTGATCGGTCATGGACGTGAAGCGATCCTCCATCACGGCAATGCTTCCATCGGGCCGCCGCACACCGATGGAGTAGCGCTTTCCGTTTCGCATCATCATGCCCTCGATGACCGCCTGGCCACCGATACCACTGTAGATCTGCTTTTTCGCTACGTTTTCCTGCAGCTT
>DJEQ01000099.1:508-673 GCA_002431355.1 Oribacterium sp. UBA5894 | reverse complement strand
ATTCTGCGCGCCTTCCTGCGCCCGTATGCTGACATTATTCTGTAAATCTGTATTCTTCATACTTTCATCTTTCATTTCGTTCGTTTTCATGGCCCTAAGTGTAAACGAAAGCGTACGCTAATTCAATCGTCAGAAAAGTGAAATGAAGATAAAGCATCCGAATTC
>DJEQ01000099.1:0-452 GCA_002431355.1 Oribacterium sp. UBA5894 | reverse complement strand
GCTGTCGCATGCGCGAATAAATACAAAAAATCCCACACCGGACACCCCTTCGGATGTCGGTATGGGACTTTCATTGCAGCTTCGTATAAATTAAGCAAGACCAAACTTCTTGTTGAACTTATCGATCTGACCCTTCAGGCTCGTAGCCTTCTCCTTACCAGTGTAGAATGAATGGCAAGCAGAGCAAACCTCGACGTGGATCTCCGGCTTGGTGGAGCCCGTTACGAATGTGTTACCGCAGTTGCAGGTAACGGTAGCCTGATAATACTTTGGATGGATTCCTTCCTTCATTTCGTACCTCTTTCTGCATGGTTCCCAACCATGCCAGCTTGCGTATCGGCCACGGAATGCAGGGCACCCTGGAGGCTCGACCGCTTAGATGATAGTTAAGCCTTAATAAACTACCACAAAGCCCGGGAGAATGCAAGACCCTGCGCGGAATTTCGCAGTTC
>DJEQ01000059.1 GCA_002431355.1 Oribacterium sp. UBA5894 | reverse complement strand
ATTTATCCGCCACGGGCGGACATCCTATACATCGGCACGCGGACCCTTCACCTGTAGAAGGAACGCCTGCCATCTGAAAGAGAGAGTAGAACCATGAGAGAAAAGATTCTTGCAATTATTGAGAAAAATTCACGTCTGACCACGAAGGACATCGCGGACATTCTCGGTGAGAATGAGGCACGCATCCAGGAAGAGATTGAAGCCATGGAAAAGGAGGGCATTATCTGTGGCTATCATACACTCATCAACTGGGATAAGACGGCAGACGAGCGCGTGGATGCACTGATCGAGGTGAAGGTGACGCCACAGCGCGGCCAGGGCTTTGATTCGATCGCACAGCGCATCTATCAGTATGATGAGGTCGATGCCGTCTATCTTATGTCGGGCTCCTTCGATTTTACCGTGATGATCAAGGGAAGAACCATGAAGGAAGTGGCCCTGTTCGTCTCCGAGAAGCTGTCCCCAATGGATTCTGTTCTTTCCACGGCAACCCATTTCGTTTTACGGAAGTACAAGGATCACGGCACCGTCATCGAGCAGCCGCGTGTGGATGAGAGAATGAAGGTGTCCTTATGAGAAATCCATTGAATGATCGCATTACAGAAATTCAGCCGAGCGGCATTCGAAAGTTTTTTGACATCGTATCCGAAATGGATGATGCGATCTCGCTTGGTGTGGGCGAGCCAGATTTCGATACACCCTGGCATGTTCGGGAGGAGGGCATCCATTCGCTGGAGATGGGACGCACCTTTTATACGTCCAATGCTGGCTTGAAGGAGTTACGTACCGAGATTACCCACTACATTGACCGCCGCTTCGGCGTGCAGTATGACCCGCTCAGTGAGTGCATGGTCACCGTCGGCGGTTCAGAAGCCATTGATCTTGCGATGCGCTGCATGCTGAATCCAGGCGATGAGGTACTGATCCCACAGCCGAGCTACGTGTCGTACACACCGTGTGCCATTATGGCCGGCGGTGTTCCTGTTCCGATTGAGCTGGAGGAGAAGGACGAATTCCGCCTGACGCCGGAGAAGCTCTTAGAGAAGATCACGCCGAAGACGAAGCTTCTGGTGCTGCCGTTCCCGAACAATCCGACCGGTGCCATTATGGAAAAGGAGGATCTCGAGAAGCTCGTGCCGATCATCGAGGAGCATGATCTTTTTGTGCTTACCGATGAAATTTACGCAGAGCTTACCTATAAGGGGGAGATGCACAGCATCATTGAATTCCCGGGCATGCGGGATCGCACCGTGTATATCAACGGCTTCTCGAAGGCCTACGCGATGACGGGCTGGCGTCTCGGCTACTGTTGTGCACCGAAGCCAATCCTGAAGCAGATCCTGAAGCTGCATCAGTTCGCCATCATGTGTGCACCGACGACCTCGCAGTACGCGGCGGTGGAGGCCCTGAAAAACGGGGACGACGACATTGCCCATATGCGAGAGGCGTATGACCAGCGGCGTCGCTTCCTTGTGACCCGCCTTCGGGAGATCGGCATGGACTGCTTTGAGCCTTATGGTGCATTCTACGTCTTCCCATCCATCAAGCGTTTCGGCATGAGCTCCGAGGAGTTCGCCAATCGACTGCTGCAGGAGGAGAAGGTCGCCATCGTGCCGGGGACGGCATTCGGTGCCTGCGGTGAGGGCTTCATGCGGATCTCCTATGCCTACTCCATCGAGGATCTGAAGAAGGCACTGGAGCGCATCGAGGCATTTGTGAGTCATCTCGACCAGAAATAGGATTCGGAGGATAGTATGGCCTGGTATGACAGTGCGATTTTTTATCATATGTACCCACTTGGCATGGTGGGCGCGGAAAAGGAAAACGATGGTGGAGAGATCCGCCACCGTTTTTCCGAGCTGAACGCCTTCCTGCCGTATCTCAAGGTGCTTGGCTGCGATGCGATCTACATTGGACCGCTGTTTGAGTCCGGAAGTCATGGCTATGACACGACGGACTATCGAACCGTGGACCGTCGCCTCGGGACCAATGAAGACTTCCGTCATTTCGTGGATCTCGCGCACAATTATGGCATCCGGGTGGTCGTGGATGCGGTGTTCAACCACACCGGCCGTGGCTTCTTTGCCTTTCGGGATATCCAGGAGAAGGGCTGGGACAGCCCATATAAGGACTGGTACAAGGGCGTCGGCTTCGACAGCGGCTCTCCATGGGGCGACCGCTTTCATTACAGCGCCTGGCATGGAGCCTGGGAGCTTCCAGAGCTGAACTTTAACTGTGAAGCCGTGCGGAAGTACCTCATTGACGTCGTACAGTACTGGATCGATGCCTTCGACATCGATGGACTGCGCCTCGACTGTGCCGATGTGCTGGACATGGGCTTTCAGCATACGCTCCGCTACTTTACGAACCAGATGAAGCCGGAGTTCTGGCTGATGGGCGAGGTCATCCATGGCGAGTATGCACGCTGGGTGAACCCGGAGACCCTTCATTCCGTGACGAATTATGAGCTGCATAAATCCATCTACAGCGGCTTCAACAGCCATAATTTTTTCGAGATTGCACACAATGTGAACCGGAATCTGGCCATCAGTCGAGACCTGTATCTCTTTCTGGAAAACCACGATGTCGACCGCATTGCCTCGAAGCTTGAGAATAAGCAGAATCTCCGCGCCTGCTATATGGCGCTCTTTACCCTGCCGGGCAAGCCGTCCATTTACTATGGCGGTGAGTTCGGGCTCGAAGGACGGAAGCAGGGCGGTGATGACGGTCCACTTCGTCCGTCCATCGACATTGACGACATGAAGCCGAATGCGCTTACGTCCTACATCGCGAAGCTCGCAGAAATTCATGGAAAGAATTCGGAGCTTCACATGGGGCAGTATAAGGAGCTCTATCTCCAGACCCGCCAGTGGGCGTACGCGCGGATGGATCATAACAGTGCCGTTGTGACGGCGCTGAACAACGATGAGCAGGCAGCGGTTTTCTATGTGACGCTTCCGATGAAGGCCGAGCTTGCCTTCGACCTTTTCACAGAGGAGGCCCTCCCGATCGAGGACGGAAATCGTCTCATGATTCGTCTGGAGGCCAATGCAGGCTGCATGATCAAGGTGAAGTAAGCCTCGGTGTCGACGGCAGGCGCAGCGAGCATCCGCGGCGGCCTTCCATGCTTCGATAAGGGGGAGAGGATTCGCTGGGCACGGCGAAAGTTGAGAAAACTGTTCTCTAATGAACACGAATTGCAAATGTGGTAAAAATGCCAAAACGAGGGGGCAAAACCCCTCGTTTTGTTGTATAATATTTTTATACTAGAATGATGACGGAGGACAGCATGGCCACCAGAAGGAAGAATACAGGCGTACGCGGAAACGCGCAGCCAGAGGATCAGAATACAAGGAAGAAGAATGTGAAGAAGAGCGCAGCATCGGTGAAGAAGCCGGAGAAGAGCGCAGCATCGAGCACAGTATCATCTACGCAGCGGGCCGCACATAAGAGCGCTCCGAAGACCGAGATGAAAAGGTCCGTGACGAGCGAGAAGCCGGAAGCATTGGACCCGGTCTTCATTACAGAGCTCGACCGCTATCTTTTCGGTGAGGGGCGCGATTATAAGATCTACGAGAAGATGGGCGCCCATCCAGCGACACTTCATGGGAAGAAGGGCATGCATTTCGCGGTATGGGCACCGCATGCGAAGGCTGTGTCCATCGTATGTGACCGGAATGACTGGAATGTCGAAGCCAACTATATGCTGCCGCTCGAGAGCAGTGGTATCTATGAGGGATTCATCGAAGGTATGGGCTACGATGAGATCTACAAGTTTGCCATTCATACACAGCGCGGTGAGATCCTTTATAAGGCCGACCCGTATGGCTTCTCTTCGGAATTTCGACCGGGCACCGCATCGAAGACCGCGGACGTCGCAGGATATGCGTGGGCCGATGGGGCCTGGATGCAGCATCGAGCGGAGACCCCGACCTTTGCACAGCCGATGGCGATTTATGAGTGCCACCTCGGCTCCTGGCGAAAGAAGAACCGGGAGGAGAAGAATGGCTTCTATACCTACCGTGAGGCTGCAGAGGAGCTGGCCGCCTACTGTGAGGATATGGGCTATACCCATGTGGAGCTCATGGGCATCGCGGAGCACCCGCTTGATGCAAGCTGGGGCTATCAGGTGACCGGCTACTATGCACCGACCAGCCGTCATGGCTCCCCGAAGGACTTCATGTATATGGTGGATTACCTTCATCAGCATGGCCTTGGCGTAATCCTCGACTGGGTACCGGCACATTTTCCGAAGGATGCGCAGGGACTCGCCGATTTTGATGGAACGCCGACCTATGAGTATGCGGACCCACGAAAGGGCGAACACCCGGACTGGGGTACAAAAATCTTCGATTATGGGAAAAACGAGGTCAAGAACTTCCTGATCGGTAATGCCGTCTACTGGTTTGATGAGTATCATATCGATGGACTCCGGGTGGATGCGGTTGCGTCCATGCTGTATCTTGACTACGGTCGGAAGGACGGCGAGTGGGTGCCGAATCAATATGGCGGAAATGGAAACCTCGAGGCGATTGAATTCTTTAAGCATCTGAATTCCGTGATTCGAGGCCGAAAGGATGGCAGCATTATCATCGCAGAGGAATCGACCGCCTGGCCGAAGGTAACTGCTGCGCCAGAGGATGATGGTCTCGGCTTCACCTACAAGTGGAACATGGGCTGGATGCATGATTTTCTCGACTACATGAAGCTGGATCCGTATTTCCGGAAGGGTGCGCACCATAAGATGACCTTCGGCATGAGCTATGCGACCTCCGAGAAGTTCATTCTGGTGCTGAGCCACGATGAGGTCGTGCATCTCAAGTGCTCGATGATCAATAAGATGCCAGGCTCCTATGAGGATAAGTTCCGGAACCTGAAGTGCGGCTATCTCTTCATGTTTGGTCACGCCGGGAAGAAGCTCCTCTTCATGGGACAGGATTTTGCGCAGCTTCACGAATGGGATGAGAAGGTTGCACTTGACTGGTACCTGACGGAGGAACCAGAGCATAAAAATGTGCAGAATTTCATGCGGGATCTCCTTCACATGTACCGGAAATATCCGGCGATGTGGGAGCTCGATGACAGCTGGGAGGGCTTTGAGTGGATCAATGCAGACGATGCCGACCGCTCGATCTTCAGCTTCATCCGAAAGGATCATACAGGAAAGAACAGCCTCGTCTTCGTGATCAACATGACCCCGGTGGATCGACCGGATTATGCGGTCGGCGTTCCGACACATGGGCGCTATACACTGATTTTCGATGAAAACGGAGCCGTCAGCCCGAAGAATGGACGGAAGAATGTCTACCAGGCAAAGAAGAGCGAGTGTGATGGAAAGCCGTACCGTATCCAGTATCCGCTTCCAGGCTATGGCTGCGCTGTATTCCGTTTTCACTATGAGGCATGAGTGAAGCAAAAGATTTCGTTATTTTATTAACAAAATCTGTTCCTTTTTGAATCTGGTGTAGTACAATAGTCGTATACTTAAAAAAAGGAGAACGAACTATGGCTAGAGAATTATTATCGAGCAAGGCTGGCAAGAGTGTCTATCATGAGGGCGATAAGATCCTGAAGATCTTTGATGCTTCCTTCGATAAGTCCGAGGTATTTCATGAGGCCTTCGCGAACACACGTGTGGAGAACATCGAAGGCATCCATGTGCCGAAGGTTCTCGGCATCTACCAGGAAAACGGACAGTGGGTGATTGAGCGTGAGTATATCGCAGGTACGACCCTGGCCGCACTGATGAAGGCACATCCGGAAAAGAAGCATGAGTACATCACCGAAATGGTAGACCTTCAGCTTCGAATGTTTACAAAGAAGGCTCCGCTGCTTCAGAAGCTTCGGGACAAGCTGACCTATCAGATCAATGGTCTCAATACCATCGATGCAAGCACCCGTTACGAGCTTTTAACCCGTCTCGAGTCCATGCCGAAGCACTTTAAGCTTCTGCACGGTGACTTCTGCCCGGAGAACATCATTGTCGCAGAGGATGGGACCCTGTATCTCACCGACTGGGTACATGCAACGCAGGGCAATGCCAGCGCCGATGTGGCACGAACCTATACTACGCTCTACCTCGAGGATAAGGATGCCGCGGAGGAGTACTATCAGGAGTTCTGCGCGAAGACGAACACCGACAAGAGCTACGTGCATAAGTGGCTTCCGATCGTCGCCGCTGCAAACCTCACGAAGCAGCGCCCAGAGGAGAAGGAAATCCTCGAAAGCTGGCTCAATGT
>DJEQ01000077.1:3571-9340 GCA_002431355.1 Oribacterium sp. UBA5894 | reverse complement strand
GGGCTCCCCCTCCGGCCACGGGTGCGCTCCCTCTCTGTGCCTTACGCCGATTTTACCTGAAATTCGCAGAAGCATGATAGATCGCTTCTGTGCACTGTGGTTAGATAGAGGACGTGTGAAAAGAAGTATGAAAAAAGAATGCCGTTTTCAGGAAAAAGGAAGAGCAGTGATGATGAAAAGCAACGGCTCAGCGGGCGGCAAAGGAGGATAGAGCGTGGCAGAAATTGCACTGAGAAATGTCTGTAAGCAGTTTGATGCGACACATTATGGTGTAAAGAACTTTAACCTGGATATCCATGATCATGAATTTGTGGTGTTTGTGGGACCCTCCGGCTGCGGCAAGTCGACGACACTTCGGCTGATCGCGGGACTCGAAGAAATCACGGATGGGGAGCTCTGGATCGATGGAAATCTGTGCAACTATCTGGAGCCAGGGAAGCGGGACATGTCCATGGTATTTCAGAACTATGCACTGTACCCGAATATGACCGTATATGGAAACATTGCCTATGCGTTGAAGGTCCGGAAGCTGCCGAAGCAGGAAATCGACCGAAAGGTCCGCGAGGTGGCGGATATTCTGGAAATCGGACAGCTGCTTGATCGAAAGCCGGTGGCACTCTCCGGCGGACAGAAGCAGCGCGTCGCCATTGGGGCCGCCATCGTGCGCGAGCCGAAGGCCTTTCTGATGGATGAGCCGCTGTCAAATCTCGATGCGAAGCTCCGTGGACAGATGCGGGTCGAGCTTCAGAAACTCCATAAGAAGCTGAACACGACCATCATCTATGTGACGCACGACCAGACAGAGGCCATGACCCTCGGCACGAAGATCGTCGTCATGAAGGATGGGCTCATCCAACAGGTGGATACCCCACGGAACATTTATGATAATCCGATCAATAAGTTCGTTGCAGGCTTCGTGGGCTCCCCGGCCATGAACTTCATCGAGTGCGATGTATCCGTAGAGCTGGAGAAGACGGCACTGATTTTTGCAGGACCGGGACCGGTGAAGAAGGTCTACCTCACAGGACAGAATGCTCGTCGGATCGGAGAAAAGTATGATGGCCGCCGCGTGATTCTCGGCATTCGCCCAGAGGATATTTATGAAGAGGAGGACGCTGCAGCCGGTGGATTTGCAGAGAACAGCGTCGATGTGGATGAAAGCATCGTGACGCGCGAAGTGCTGGGTTCGGAGGTGATTCTCTACTTCGAGGAGCAGAACATGACCTATGCCGTTCGCCTGAAGCCGGAAAACAGGACGCAGGTCGGAGAGCACATTCGACTTTACTTCGATATGGACCGCGCCCATGTCTTCGACATGGAAACAGAAGAAAACCTGCTCTATCGAACAGAGTGGTAAGCGGAAAACGAACGGAAACAGACCGAACATTCCAGTGCTTCGATCGTAGCGCGTGAACGCCTCGATCAAGCAGCGTACATATAGAAAGGAAATAGACACATGGGAAAACAGAAGCATGTTCAGCTGAGCTCGTACCTCTACCTGGTACCCAGCCTTCTGATTTTTGCGATATTTCTTTTTTATCCGTTTTTTAAAACGGTTTATCTCAGTCTCTTTATGACCAACAAGATGGGGCAGGCGAAGCTCTTTGTGGGACTTCAGAACTATAAGGATCTGCTGAGCTCCGCCTCCTTCCTGAACAGCCTGAGGGTGACGCTGATCTTCGTCCTGATCGTCGTCCTCGGCGGCATGGTCCTCGGCCTTATTGCTGCAGTGCTGTGCAATAAGGCCTTCCCGGGAATCCGCGTGTTCAGTACGGCCTATGCACTCCCTATGGCCATCGCGTCGAGCTCGGCAGCCATGATTTTTCAGATCATGCTGCACCCGGCAGTGGGTATTGTCAATAAGCTGCTCGGCCTTGATATCAACTGGCTGAATGATCCGCATACGGCGCTCATCTGTGTCGCCGTGCTCACCGCCTGGCTGAACAGCGGCATCAATTTCCTGTATTTCTCTGCAGGCCTCGGCAACATCGATGAAACCATCTATGAGCGAGCATCCGTCGACGGTGCCAGTGGCGTGCAGCAGTTCTTCAGCCTGACGCTGCCGGGACTTTCCCCGATCATGTTTTACACCCTGGTCGTCAACATTATTCAGGCGTTCCAGTCCTTCGGCCAGATCAAGATTCTGACGGAGGGTGGTCCGAATGAGTCGACCAATGTGATCGTCTATTCCATTTATCGCGATGCGTTCTTCAATTATCGTTTCGGAAGCGCATCGGCGCAGTCGGTCATTCTGTTTATCATCATCATGCTGATCACGCTCGTGATGTTTCGCTTAGAAAAGAAGGGAGTCAATTACTGATGAGTACGGTCGAAAGTCTCGCTGCGCCGATGAAAGGGCAGCTGTCTGAAGGTGAGCTGCTTGCCTTAAAAAAGGAAATGAATGCAAAGGCCCTGGCACGCCGCCGGGCACGGACTGCGCTCCGCCTTGGTGCCAATGCTGTGTTCGCCATCCTGGTGCTCCTCCCGCTTCTGTATGCCATCAGCATTGCCCTGATGCCATCGAACGAGCTCTTCACCACAGAGCTGAATCTCTTTCCGAAGCATCCAACGCTGCAGAATTTTTCAGAGGCGCTGCGTACCGTGCCGCTCCTTCGCTTCATTGTGAATTCCTTTATCGTGGCGGGGGCGATTACGATCGGACAGATCATTTCCTGCTCGCTGGCCGCCTTTGCCTTTTCCTTCCTTGAGTTTCCAGGCAAGGGCATCCTGTTTGCACTCGTGATGGCGACCATGATGGTGCCAGGCGAGGCAACGATCATTTCAAACTACCTGACCGTGGCAGGCTGGGGACTGCTTGACAGCTATCCAGTGCTGATCATCCCGTATCTTACCTCCGCGATGGGCATCTTTCTGTTCCGACAGTTCTATATGAGCTTCCCAAGGTCGCTTTATGAATCGGCGAAGCTGGATGGCTGCGGAAATCTCCGCTTTATCGTGAAAATTCTGATTCCGCTCACGAAATCGGCGATCGGTGCGATGGCGGTCTATACCTTCATCAATGCATGGAACATGTACATGTGGCCACTGCTCGTGACGGGCTCCAATAACATGCGTACTGTACAGATCGGCATCAGCATGCTGGACAGCGTCGATTCTCAGTCCATCACCCTGATGATTGCGGGTGTGGTGATGATCATCATTCCGTCCATTTCCATCTTTATCATCGGCCAGAAGCAGCTGATTCGTGGCATGTTCAGTGGTGCCGTGAAGGGCTGATGCAGCGCCCTGGCATCCGACAGGGCCACAAGAGCACGGGTGCTACGGATGGATTTTTATACAGTAGAAACGGGATTCCCCGATTCTATATAGAACCTGTGTGCAGGTGCACACAAAGAAAACATCGGTTCAAAAGCTTCTATCAACATAGAAAAATGACCGATGCAGAACGTAATCGGAAGATTACGGAGGAGGAAAAATGAAGAAGAGAGCATTATCCTTAGTGCTTGCAACGTCCATGACCGCCGCCATGATGGCCGGCTGTGGCAATGGTACCCCGGCCGCGACTGATGCGGCAGCGGCGACGACAGCCGCAGGCGGAGAGAGTTCTACTGCAGAAACGGCAGCTTCGAGTGCTGCAGAATCAACGGAGGCGGCCACGACCGCAGCTGTGGAGATGGCCGATGCAAAGGATGTAAGCGGTACGACCATCACCTTCTGGCACTCCATGGGTGGTGTCAATGGCCAGGCCATCGATGCCCTGGTCAAGAAGTTCAATGCTGAAAATGAATATGGTATCACCGTAGATGCACAGTATCAGGGCGAATATGATGATTCCCTGAACAAGCTGAAGAGCGCACAGATGGGCAATATGGGAGCAGACCTCGTACAGGTCTATGAGATCGGTACCCGCTTCATGATTGAGTCCGGCTGGATCGTCCCGATGCAGCAGATGATCGACGCCGATCAGTATGATGTTTCATCGATTGAGCCGAATCTGGCTGCATACTACACCATCGACAACCAGCTCTATTCGATGCCGTTTAATTCTTCCACACCGATCATGTACTACAACAAGGATATGTTTGAGAAGGCCGGCATCACAGAGATTCCAGACAGCCTGGAGGCGATCGATCAGATCGGTGAACAGCTGACCACAAAGGGTGGCGCAGCAGAGGCGATGTCCCTTGGCATCTATGGCTGGTTCTTCGAGCAGTTCATTGGCAAGCAGGGACTCACCTATGCCAATAATGGCAATGGGCGTGAGGCCGCGGCGACAGCGGTCGAGTTCGACCAGAACGGTGCGGCGAAGAACATCCTTACCGAGTGGCAGAAGCTGAATCAGGATGGCTATGCCCCGATCGTTGGAAAGGGCGGCGATGCAGGCCTTGCAGATTTCTCTGCAGGAAAGTCGGCCATTACCCTCGGCTCCACGGCGTCCCTCAAGCAGATCCTTCAGGATGTAAATGGCAAGTTTGAGGTAGGAACCGCCTATTTCCCGAAGATCAAGTCCAGTGATGAGGGTGGCGTTTCCATCGGTGGTGCATCGCTCTGGGCACTTCAGAACAACGATCCGAAGAAGCTTCGTGCAACCTGGGAATTCGTCAAGTTCCTGATTTCCCCGGAGTCTCAGGCATACTGGAATGAGCAGACCGGCTACTTCCCAGTGACCACGAAGGCACAGGATGAGCAGGTATTTAAGGACAATATCGCAAAATATCCGCAGTTTGAGACGGCCATTGATCAGCTGCATGATTCGTCACCGAAGTACTGCGGTGCCCTCTTAAGTGTATTCCCAGAGGCGAGAGCAACGGTCGAGTCGGAGATCGAAGCGATGCTGAACGGCAAGGAAGATGTGGATACGGCCGTGAAGAACATGGCAGATAAGATCAACAAGTCCATCGAGGAGTACAATCTCGTGAACGGTTGATCTGGGCAGGAGCGAAGAAAAGAGGCAGGAGCAGTGAATAGGACAGAGGTTTTTGCACATAGAGGGGCGAGCGGGTATGCGCCGGAGAATACGCTGGAAGCATTTCAGCTCGCCATCAAGCAGGGTGCAGATGGGATCGAGCTGGATGTACAGCTGTCGAAGGACGGTGTGCCGGTGGTCATCCATGATGAAACAGTGGATCGGGTCACAGGTCAGACGGGCTTCGTAAAGGACTTCACCCTTCAGGAGCTGAAGGACATGGTGGTTCTTGGAGAGCGCTTCACAGCGTATCCGGATGCGCGTATCCCGACCCTGCGTGAGGTGCTTGACGCGGTCAGACCATCGGGTATAGAGGTGAATATCGAACTGAAAACTGGTATCATCTGGTATCCGGAGATCGAGAAAAAGGTGGCAGCCATCGTGGAGGAGACCGGGATGAAGGATCGCGTGATCTATTCGTCCTTTAATCACTACAGTGTGCAGAAAATAAAGGAAACTGTTCCAGAGGCGGAGACCGCCTATCTCTTCAGCGATGTGATCCTGCACGTCGACCAGTACGCAAAAGAAAGCGGCGTGGATGGACTCCATCCTGCGGTATACCATGTGAAAATGGCCGATTTTCTTCGAGAGTACCTTGCGAGTGGCTTAAAGACCCGCGTCTGGACGGTCAATGAGCGTGCCGATATGAAGGCACTCATGGAGGCAGGGGTGACAGCCGTAATCACGAATTACCCGGATGTCGCCGTTCAGCTACGGAGCAGCTGCGAGCGGGGAATTTGATGCGTCGGTGGCCGGAGGGGGAGCCCTTGGAAGCCATACGAAGAAGTCGTTGAAAAATCCAAATCGGACCTTTTAGAGGCACTTGAAGAATTTTTCCTTAG
>DJEQ01000077.1:2241-3437 GCA_002431355.1 Oribacterium sp. UBA5894 | reverse complement strand
CCGACTTCGGAGTACTGGCTTCCAAGGGCTCTCCCTCCGGCCACGAGCATCGAGCTACACTTTACACAGATTTTACAAAAGCCGGAGTGCGGACTTTACACTCCGGCTTTATGCTGTTCTACATTGAGCATTGTGGAATGGTCTCAGGGGAGGAGAAAAGATGAAACAGGCCATCATTGACATCGGGTCCAACTCGATTCGCTTAAGCTTATATGAAACAGACGCGCAGAATTTCAAAATTCTGTTTCGGGAGAAAATCATGGCGGGCCTCGCTGGCTACGTGGAAGATGGTCGACTGAGTGCAGAGGGGATCGAATGTGCCTGCGCCGGGCTGCTGAGCTTCCGAACGACGCTGCAGACCCTGAACATTGAGGGCGCACATGTATTCGCGACGGCCTCGCTTCGAAATATTACGAATACCGCACAGGCGCTCGCAGTGATCCAGGCCGCGACGGGATACTCCGTGGAGATTCTGTCCGGCGAAGAGGAAGCGCTCCTTGGATACGCTGGTGCCATGCGGGAGCTCCATATGACCAGTGGCGCTTTTCTCGATGTCGGAGGTGCAAGCTCCGAGGTGGTGACCTTCGATGAGGGAAAACCGGTGGACTTTCAGAGCTTTCCAATCGGCTCCCTCAGCCTGTATCGTCGCTGTGTGAAGAAAATTCTGCCGGGCGAGAAGTCACTCAAACGGATTCGGAAAATGATTCGGGAAACGATCTATCTGCAGGAAGGAGAACAGCCGGCACGTCCGCTGCTGGTCTCGGTCGGCGGTACCGCTCGCGCAGTGCTGAAGCTCACACGTGTGTACTACCACTGCTCGGAGGACTGCCGCAGCATTACAGCAGAGCAGCTGGATGGTCTCTGTGATTTCCTCTGCAGTGGAGATAAGGCGGCGATCGATCTCATTCTGAAGCTCGAGCCAGAGCGCATCCATACGATGGTGCCAGGTATTCTGATACTGCAGCATATCGCACATTTATTTCAGGCGCAGCAGCTGGTGGTCAGCAGATACGGCGTAAGGGAAGGTTATTTATGCAGGAAAATACTCAAAAACGATACAGATATACTCAAAACAGAGAACTGAGCTGGTTACGCTTTGATCAGCGGGTACTGGAGGAGGCAGCCGATCCATCGGTGCCAGCACTGGAACGCCTGAAATTCATTTCGATTTTCTCGAGTAACCTCGATGAGTTTTT
>DJEQ01000077.1:404-2068 GCA_002431355.1 Oribacterium sp. UBA5894 | reverse complement strand
CAGATCTATGATGCGGTCATGGAGGAGCTTGGTCGCAGTGGCATCCAGGACGTTGACATTGACACGCTGGATGCCACGGAGCTGAAACGGGTGAACCATTTCTTTAAGCAGGAGCTTCTTCCTGTGCTGTCTCCGATTCTCATCGGGCCAAATCATCCAGTGCCACATCTTGTGAATAAGCGGCTCTATGGCGTAGCGCTTCTCGACGATAAGAAGGGACATAAAGCCATCGGTCTGGTACCCATGCCAGAGACCGCGGCACCCTTTATGCTGCTTTCGGATGGAAAACGCTATGTGCGCACCGAAAATATCCTCCTCCGCTGGCTTCCAACGATGTTTGACGGCTATATGGTGAAGGAGCGTTGCGTGCTGGCCGTGACCAGAAATGCGGATATCAGCTTCGATGACGATAAGTTTGATGATAATGAGGCGGATTTTCGAAACCAGATGGCGAAGCTGCTGAAGCGCAGGGATCATCTCGCCGTCATGCGGGTGGAGCTCAATGCTGCCATTTCCGCGGAATTCCGAAAGCTTCTGTTCACGATCGTACGGGTGGAGACGCATCAGGTATTTGTGGATACCTGTCCGCTCAACATGCGCTATGTCTTTCGGCTCATCGGGGAGCTGCCGAAGGACCTTTCACTCCGTCTTCAGTATCCGGTGCATCGCCCACGCTGGGCTGAGGATTTCCGTCGAGATCAGCCGATCATTCCACAGATTCGTCAGCATGATCGTCTGCTGTTCTATCCCTATGACGCCGTGGATCCGTTTCTGCATCTCTTAAATGAAGCGGCAGAGAATCCGAAGGTGCTTTCGATTAAAATCACGATCTATCGCATGGCCTCTTCCTCGAAGATTGCGCAGGCCCTCTGCCGTGCAGCGGAAAACGGAAAGGAGGTTCTCGTCGTCATGGAGCTTCGGGCTCGCTTCGATGAGGAGAACAACCTCGAATGGTCGAAGATGCTGGAGGAGTCGGGCTGCCAGGTGATCTATGGCACGGAAGGCTTCAAGTGTCACAGCAAGATCTGCCTCATCACGATGCGGAGTCACAATAAAACGACCTATCTCACGCAGGTGGGAACCGGAAATTACAATGAAAAGACCAACGCCATGTACACCGACCTCAGCTTCATGACGGTGGACCCGGTCATCGGGGAGGATGCGGCCGCCTTCTTCCGTAACATGCTCGTGAATAAGCTGGACGGAGAGTACAAGCGACTGCTGGTGGCCCCGTTTGGTATTAAGACCATGCTGCTTCAGAAGCTGGATGAGCAGATCAAGCGTGGTCGGGACGGCTATGTCTGCATCAAGGCCAATGCAGTCACCGAGCGGGAGGTGATCGATAAGCTGGCAGAGGCCTCGCGCGCAGGCGTCGAGGTGCAGCTCATTATTCGCGGCATCTGCTGTATCCGGCCAGGAATTGCCGGTGAAACGGAGAACATTCATGTGAGCTCCATTGTCGGTCGCTTCCTGGAGCATGCCCGTATTTATCAGTTTGGCCGTGGGGAGTCGGCAGAGCTGTACATTGCATCGGCCGATCTTATGACACGGAACCTGAATCGGCGCGTAGAAATCGCCTGCCCAATTCAGGATGCGGAGCTCCGCGCAGAGCTTCGCTGGATTCTGGATGCCCAGCTTCGTGACAGCGCGAAGGCAAGTCTCAT
>DJEQ01000077.1:0-312 GCA_002431355.1 Oribacterium sp. UBA5894 | reverse complement strand
TTCCTTCATACCTCCATGCATAAGCCGGTGGAACCTGTGGCAGAACCGATTCGTCTTGCAGGACGGCTGCAGAAGCTGCTCCGCCGATGGAAGGCGTAGAAGAGGCCGCCCGTTTCTGTTCACTCATAACCTATGAGATCATAAGCAGATGAACGCCACCCATACGTTCTGGAAGCGAGTCTGAAATTCGGTACCGGTCATTCATTGGATTTGAACACCGCCCATACGTTTTGGAAGCGAGTCTGAAAAATGCTTTAAACTTGATCCGACTATATACGATCGGTTGGTTTTTAAAATTGTATATATGCTTTT
>DJEQ01000016.1:9039-12271 GCA_002431355.1 Oribacterium sp. UBA5894 | reverse complement strand
AAATCGATATATACAATTTCTGGAAAAGACTCATCATATATATTGTTATTACTTTAACAAATACTGAGCGAGGAAATTCTATACACAAAACGCTGTTTTCCAAAATCGTATATAGTTTCTAGCTGCGTCCATGTTTGGCCGACATCTCAAAGTGCCAGTGAACAGTAGCGGACATCCAAAATCCTGAAGAATGTATGGGGAAGCCATGTTTGCCAGTGATGGACGGAGCCATCGGAGTACTGGCTTCCGAGGGCTCCCTCCGTCACTGATACGACATAGCTTCCCCCATACGCCTTGAGGTGTCGCAATGGCATGACATGATTCGATGGGCCGTCCTGACAGTGCCACGCGTCTCGATCAGTCCGCCTGCTTTCCCGGCACCGTCTGCACGAAGTCCTGAATTGCCTTCAGCTTCTGAAATTCCTCGCTGTCCAGGACACCGGGCTGCGCCATGTAATGGGACTTCAGCTTCTCGAAGGTCTCCGGGCTCAGCACGTGCTCGATCCGGCAGGCATCCTGTCCGGCCGTGTAGGCGCTGACACCAAGACGTACCAGCATGTTTGTGATGACCACATGCTTCTCATAGGTGGATTTGGCCGCTACCATTCCGGTTTCGGTCAGCTCGATGTAGCCATTGGCATCAACCGTGATCATCCCCTCCTCACGAAGGTGCTTCATCGCCACGGATACCGACGGCTTCGAAAAGCCCAGCATGTTGGCAATGTCCACGGACCGCACCACCTTCTGGCTCATCGCAAGCATCAGAATACTTTCAAGATAATTCTCAGATGACTCATGTGTTTCATATGCACTCATATTCAAACTCCTTTTCTGGAACAAAGCTCAGCGTAAATGTATGACTTAGTATACCATAGATCGTTATCAAACCATGCGCTATTTTAGCGAAAGTCCCCCATTGCCAGCATCTGATGCAGATATTGCGATGGGGGATTTTTTGCGCGCAACGACGCTGTGCTGGCCCCTGTATGCATCGTGATAAGATGCAAAGCCGTTATGCATGGGGAAAACCGCAAAGGTTAGATACCGCTAATTTTTTTCTTCAAGACTATTGACTTGAAAAAATGTTAGTGCTAACTTACTAGCGTAAAGTTAGCACGGTCTAATTAGAGGCGGCTAATTTGATTTTTTAGTGCAAAAAAGGAGGTACGATGATGCCATTATCGATGGGAACGCAGGGCGAAGAATATGAGATTCAGCGCATCACGGGAAATGATAAAACCCAGCATTTTCTTGAGTCGCTGGGCTTTTATGCTGGAGGTAAGGTAAAAATCGTTTCCTGCAACCGCGGCAATCTGATCGTACAGGTCAAGGAGTCACGACTTGCACTGGATGAGACCATGGCACGGAAGGTCATGATCGGCGCGTAAAGGTGGGGGACGCATGGATGCGTCGGAAGAATCGTCAGAATACGCGAACGATGCACCGTAAAGGCGGGGGACGCATGGATGCGTCGCCACGGATACCTGCGGTATCCGACCACACGATGAACACAGTATAACCCGCAGAAAATCTGCGCTTTATAGATAAACAGGAGGGGACAGAGTTGAAGACATTAAAAGAAGTTCAGCCAGGCGAGGATTGCGTTGTAGCAAAGATCACCGGCGAGGGTGCCATCAAGAGAAGAATCATGGATATGGGCATCACGAAGGGAACCGTCCTTCATGTGCGGAAGGCTGCACCACTGGGCGATCCGATTGAGATCACCGTACGTGGCTATGAGCTTTCAGTTCGTAAGGCCGATGCAGAGATGGTTCAGGTCGAGACGAAGGCCTGAGGTCAAGGATTTTTGAAGAGGAGAACAACCAATGGCAATTACAATTGCACTCGCAGGTAATCCAAACTGTGGAAAAACGACATTGTTTAATCAGCTGACCGGATCCAATCAGTATGTTGGTAACTGGCCAGGCGTAACCGTAGAGAAGAAGGAAGGCAAGCTGAAGGGACACAGCGACGTGACCATTGCCGATCTCCCGGGTATTTATTCCCTTTCTCCATACACACTGGAGGAGGTTGTTGCAAGAAACTATCTCATCAATACAAAGCCGGATGCGATTCTGAACATCGTGGATGGTACGAACCTCGAGCGTAACCTCTACCTCACCACACAGCTGAAGGAGCTTGGAATCCCAGTCGTGATGGCGGTCAACATGATGGACGTTGTAGAGAAGAATGGCGATCAGATCCGTCTCGATGAGATCGAGAAGCACCTCGGCTGCAAGGCAGTAAAGATTTCTGCACTGAATGGTACAGGCATCAAGGAAGCAACCGAGCTTGCCATTCATGAGGCACAGACCGGATCCACAGAGATCGTACATACCTTTTCACCGAACGTGATGGATGCCATCCTTCAGATCGAGGAGAAGATTGCAGCCTACGTACCAGAGGGCGAGAAGAGATTCTTTGCAGTGAAGCTTTTCGAGCGGGATGACAAGATTCGTCATGAGATGATTGGTGCTGGTCAGAACGTAGATGTGGAGTCCATCATCAAGTCTGTAGAGGAAGCAGAGGATGACGACGCAGAGTCCATCATCACGAATGAGCGTTACAATTACATCCAGGGCATGATCGCCGCAGCCTATACGAAGAAGCATGCTGGCCAGATGTCCATGTCGGATCGGATCGACAGTATCGTCACAAACCGTTTCCTGGCGCTTCCGATTTTTGCAATCATCATGTGGCTTGTATACTACATCTCGATTTCCACCATTGGTGGTATCGGTACGGACTGGGTCAATGATGTCCTGTTCGGCTCAGACCCATGGTCCTTCTTCGGCCTCTTCGAGCTGCCGTCGATTCCGGGACTTTTCGAGAGCGTCCTCAGTGCTCTGGGCACGGGTGAGGTTCTGACAAGCCTTGTTCTGGATGGTATCGTTGCAGGTATCGGTGCCGTTCTCGGATTCCTGCCACAGATGCTTGTCCTGTTCTTCTTCCTGGCCTTCCTGGAGGGTTGCGGATACATGGCACGTATCGCCTTCATCCTGGATCGTATCTTCCGTAGATTCGGTCTTTCCGGAAAGTCCTTCATTCCAATGCTGATTGGTTCGGGCTGTGGTGTTCCGGGTGTCATGGCCTCCAGAACGATTGAGAATGAGCGTGACCGTCGTATGACCATCATGACGACCACCTTCATCCCTTGCTCTGCGAAGCTCCCGATCATCGCACTTCTTGCCGGTGCGGTATTCGGTGGCGCTTCCTGGGTGGCACCATCCGC
>DJEQ01000016.1:4919-8856 GCA_002431355.1 Oribacterium sp. UBA5894 | reverse complement strand
TCTTCCTTCGTAAAGAAGGCCGGCTCCATCATCCTTCTTTCCACGATCGCGGTATGGTTTGCATCTTCCTTCGGCGTACAGGACGGACAGTTCGGTATGGTCGACATGGATAACTCCATTCTTGCCGGTATCGGTAATGCCATTGCATGGATCTTCACACCGCTTGGCTGGCCAGACTGGAAGTCCGCCGTTGCCGCTGTAACGGGTCTCGTTGCAAAGGAGAACGTCGTTGGTACCTTCGGTATCCTCTTCCATTATGAGGGTGCAGAGGAGCTTGCCGAGGCAGGTGACCAGATCTGGAACCTCGTACAGGCGAACTACTCCGGAACTGCTGCAGGCTACAGCTTCCTTGCATTCAACCTTCTCTGCGCACCTTGCTTCGCAGCGATCGGTGCCATCCGTCGTGAGATGAACAATGCAAAGTGGACCTGGAGAGCCATTGGCTGGGAGTGTGGACTTGCCTACTGTGTAGGTACGGTTGTTTACCAGATCGGCGGACTCTTCACCGGTGAAGCACACTTCGGTATCTTCACAATTGTAGCCATTGTCATGGTGGTTGCCGGTGTCTGGGCACTCGTTCGTCCTTATCACGAAGCAACAGAGCTTTCCGATAAGTTCGACGATGTAGCCGCTGTCGCACAGAAATAAAGATCATCCATCGATCGTTTGGGCCTTCACTTTCGTGGAGACCCAGACATTCCTATTCATAATAGGAAAAGCGGCTTCTGGTTTGAACAGCCTGGAAGCTGTGGCATGAGAAATGAAAGCCACAAACAGATCGGAGGAAAGAGTCCTTCGATCGGGTTTGCGAGACCGTGACAGAGAACGTCATAAATAGATAGGAGGAAAGGAGGAAGTATGGGAGATCTTATCGTGGGAGGACTGATTGCACTGATGGTGATCCTCATCCTCCGAACACTTCATAAAGAGGTGGCCAAGAGCGGCGCATGCGCCTTTTGCAGCTATGCAAAAAGCGGCTGCGACCATGTCGGTCATCATGAGCTCGACCTGCAGAAAGCAGAGAGTAAGCTGAATGACACGCAGAAGGCTATTCTGGCCCGACATAAAACGTGTTCCCCTAAATAAAATAGTCAAAAACGCAAAGACCACCGGAAGCGACCTCCTGAAGCTTCCGGTGGTTTTTGCATGTCATGGTGCCCTTCGGGCGGCACTCCCCTGACGTCGGACGCAGATCAATGAGGAGACGATGCCATGAAAGTGCGCCTTCGGCGCAGGCATCGTCGCTTGATTTTGCCACATTCGTGGCAAAACGGCCTCGCCGCCCGGGGGCATCACGGGGACCCCCGCGCCCTTCGGGCGCCACTCCCCCGTGATATTTATTGTTAGGATTGTAACAGGTGCGCGCGATGTGGTAAAATAAGGTCAAATTTATGAATGTACGCCCGTAGGGACGTCCGGAGAGGCAGAATATGAGTAAAGATAAGTACATGGCATATATCGGTTCGTACAGCTATACAGGAAATGCGAAGGGCATTACGGTCTGCGATGTCGATGTGGAGACGGGTACCTTCACGAAGCGCACGGAGATTGAGGTGAACAACTCCTCGTATCTTGTGGCATCTCGCGATCAGAAAACCCTGTATTCCATCGCAGATGAAGGCGTGGTTTCCTTCCGTATTCTCGAGAACGGCTCCCTGCAGAAGCTGAATACTCAGAACATCCGCGGCATGCGTGGCTGTCACCTCGCGATTGATCAGTTTGACCAGTACCTGATGGTATCCGGCTATCATGATGGCAAGGCGACCATTCTCGCGCTGAACCCGGATGGCTCGATCGGACCGATCGTCGATGGCGTATTTGACAAGGGCATCGGCTCTGTCGCAGAGCGAACCTTCCGGCCGCATGTATCCTGCACACGTATGACGGACGATCAGAAGTATATTCTCGTCGCAGATCTCGGCATTGACCAGGTCCGCATTTTCCGCTTCGATAAGACGGACGGCCGTATGCGCCAGATCGACACACTTCGCTGTGAGCTTCAGTCTGCACCGCGTCACTTCCGTTTCTCTCCGGATCGGAAGTTCCTCTATCTCATGTATGAGGTAAAGAATGTCGTGGATGTTTTCCGCTTCACCGAGGGCAAGAGACCAAACGATATCAATCTTGAGAAGATTCAGACGATTTCAACCCACAATGACCCGTCGAACAGCCCACTGATTGCGGCCTGCCAGATGCGCTTCTCACCAGATCGGGACGCGAAGCATCTGTTTGTGTCCAATGCAGGCATCGACACGGTTACGATGTACGAGCGTGACGTGGAGACCGGACTGCTCACCATGAAGAGCTCCCTTCCGATTTCTGGCGTGTACCCGAAGGATTTCTGCATCTTCCCAGATGAGAAGCATATCGCAGTGGCGAACAATGAAACCGGCGCCATCACCTTCTTCTCGATGGATTATGAGACGGGACTTCTCGTAATGAGTGCACGGGAGCTTCCAGTGGATGAGCCAAACTGCATCTGCATGGTGAAGCTTCCGTCCGGTAAATAAAAATGAGGCGATGTCTGGTGTATGTACACTAAAAAAGCAATCGGACATGAGATGAAAGAGAGGGGTGGAGAGAGCAGCTGCGCTCTCCACTCTGCGTTTATGGAGGACATCTATGGCAGGCAATAGCTTTGGAAAACTTTTTCGTATCACCACCTTCGGCGAGTCCCACGGACCGGCACTTGGCGTCGTGATCGATGGCTGTCCGGCAGGACTCGAGCTGTCCGAGAAGGATATACAGCCGTACATGGACCGGCGAAAGCCAGGCCAGAATCTGAAGACCACTCAGCGGAAGGAGGACGATCAGATCGAAATCCTTTCCGGTGTCTTCGAAGGAAAGACGACGGGCACACCGATTGCCATGATCGTGCGGAACAGTGATCAGCACAGTAAGGACTACTCGGACATCGCCCATGTGTTCCGCCCGGGGCATGCGGACTATGGCTTCTATGAGAAGTACGGCTTCCGGGATTATCGCGGCGGCGGACGTTCCAGCGGGCGGGAGACCCTCGCACGTGTGGCCGGCGGCGCCGTGGCAGCGAAGGTGCTGTCGGAGCTCGGCATTACGGTGGACGCAGAGGTGACGGAGCTCGCCGGCATTGACGTGACCACTCCGGCTGGACAGGAAGCCGCGGATCAGCGCATCCTGGAGCTTCGCGACGAGAAGGACAGTGCAGGCGGAGTTGTGACCTGCTTCGTGAACAACATGCCCACCGGCATTGGCGAGCCGGTATTCGATAAGCTGGATGCACGCCTTGCACAGGCCGTGATGTCGATCGGTGCCGTCAAGGCCGTGGAAATCGGGGACGGAACGAAGGCCGCACGTGCCCGGGGCTCGGAAAACAATGATGGCTTCGAGGCCGTCGCGGTACCCATTGCACCGATGGAGGACGATGAGGAGGACGAGGATTACGAGCATGAGCCAAGCCTCGAGGATGTAAATCGCGCACGGGCGCTTCATGATGAGACGCCGCTCACCGAAGAGGAGTACGAGGAGCTGCTCGCGAATGGAGAGCTCGATGGCCTGGAGGAGGTCTTCCGTGTGAAGACGAACCATGCCGGTGGCATTCTGGGCGGCATGTCTGATGGTGCAGAAATCGTGCTGCGCGCCTACTTTAAGCCGACTCCGTCCATTGGCAGACCACAGGAAACCGCGAACGAAGAGGGCGACAACATTACGATCGAAATCAAGGGCCGTCACGATCCGACGGTTGTGGAGCGTGCCAATGTCGTCGTCGAGTGTATGGTGGCCATCACGGTACTCGATGCACTCCTCGAGAATATGGGTGCGCAGATGGAATTTCTGCACGAGATTTATCCGCTCGATTAAGAGCGGTAGCAGATATCCTGCAGAGCGGGATGGACTCGTTTCCAGAATCGCAGGATGACGGGGTTTAGACGAAGCATAGCTGTGCGTCGGCGTATCATTG
>DJEQ01000016.1:0-4870 GCA_002431355.1 Oribacterium sp. UBA5894 | reverse complement strand
ATCATTGTGGGATTATCACTGGACGAATGCGACGCGAAAGAGTAAGGTAATGTGTAAGGGCTTTCAGGGTGCTGCAGGCGAGTGCCGGAAAACGGTGCACGACCTGAACCGGAAAGAAAGCCTTAAATGAAAGGTAAACACAGGAGGATATGAACATGGCAGATCAGATGTCAAAGGATTATGATGCAGTGAAGGAGCTTGGTCTCTGCGTTCTGCACGTAGGTATTAATGCAAATGGTGAGGAGGATGCACTGAGAATCGCAGATGAATTCCAGACCCTGATGGGCTTCATCCCAAGAGTCGGCCACAGCTCCATTTTCGCTTCCGATCTTATCGAGATCATGAAGAAGGATGGCCCAGGCGAGAAGGGTCACATCGCCATCGGCTGCCATGACGTCGATGCCGCAGCTGCTTTCTTCGAGAAGCGCGGCATGCATACGAAGAAGGAGACTGCAACCTATAACGAGGACGGCACCATGAAGTTCATCTACCTCGAGAAGCAGATCGGCGGCTTCGCCATCCATTTAAAGCAGTATTGATCCACGGTCGCCTGCGACCGTGGATGCCCCCAGGCGGCGAGGCTGTTTTGCCACGTAAGTGGCAAAATCAAGCGACGATGCCTGCGCCGAAGGCGCCTTTCATGGCATCGTCTCTTTGTATTGATCCACGGTCGCCTGCGACCGTGGATGCCCCCAGGCGGCAGTGTAGGAGTTTGCATCAAGCAAACTCCGTAACGATATCCCACAGATCTATGATCTGTACCCGAAGGGCGAACGCCGGGCAACCATGGCCCGGCGTTCGGGCGAGGCTGTTTTGCCGGGCTCCAGATGCGCGGAGGGCCGCCCGGAGAAGGAATACGAAAAGGCCGTATAAAAATCAAAATTGAACCTTAAGAAAAAACTCGCCTTCGGGCGAGCTTTTTTATAATCAAAAATAAAATACAGGCATGTTTGGACCCGAAATCAATACATGTGCCTATGGTATTTCCTGATTGCATAGGCATGTTCATGATGAATCACAACATCATGCCTATGCATTTTTCGATACTTTTTCTATTTGTATAGGCACATTCGAATTTTAAAGCGCTTCCAGTGACTATAGTGCCGTTCATTCAATTCCTTTACTGCAGGCATGCTGCCTTTCATATCGAAAATGGTGCCTATAGCTGGAACGGACGACTGGCCTCGGAGTATTGACTTCGGGTGATGGCCCTCCGGCTGCAGGATTCGGCAGGATTCGAGACGCAGAATGGGGCTTTATCTATTGGAAGCGACATGCTAAAATAGTTCCGCAATTATTCCTGCGGCGGCAAGGCACGATGGACGTGCGACGGTGCAGCTGCATTGAAAAAAAGAAAGGCTATAGTATGGCAGACAAGAAACTGGTCGAGCAGATCACTCCTATGGAGGAGGATTTCGCTCAGTGGTACACAGACGTTGTGAAGAAGGCAGAGCTCACAGACTATTCTTCTGTAAAGGGCTTCATGGTGATTCGCCCGGCAGGCTATGCAATCTGGGAAAACATCATGCATGAGCTGGATCAGCGCTTCAAGGCAAGCGGCGTGCAGAATGTCGCGATGCCAATGCTGATTCCGGAGTCTCTCCTTCAGAAGGAGAAGGATCATGTCGAGGGCTTCGCACCGGAGGTTGCCTGGGTAACCGAGGGTGGACAGAAGAAGCTGGAGGAGCGTCTTTGCGTTCGTCCGACCTCCGAGACGCTGTTCTGTGATTATTTTTCAAAGGTCGTAAAGTCCTATCGTGATCTCCCACAGGTTCTCAATCAGTGGGTATCCGTCGTTCGCTGGGAGAAGACGACGCGTCCATTCCTGAGAACCCGTGAATTCCTGTGGCAGGAGGGACATACGGTACACGCAACCGCAGAGGAAGCCGAGGAAAGAACGAAGCAGATGCTGGACATCTACGCGGACATCGCTGAGAACATCCTGGCAATTCCGGTTGTAAAGGGACAGAAGACCGAGAAGGAGAAGTTTGCCGGTGCTGTTGCGACCTATACGATCGAGGCACTGATGCATGATGGACAGGCACTGCAGTGCGCAACCTCGCATAATTTCGGTGCCGACTTCGCGAAGGCCTTCAATGTACAGTTCCTGGATAAGGACAACCAGCTGAAGCAGGTTTATGAGACCTCCTGGGGTATGACAACCCGTATGATCGGTGCCATCATCATGGTTCATGGTGATGACTCTGGCCTTAAGCTTCCGCCACGGATTGCACCGATTCAGATCTGCATTGTTCCGATTCAGCAGAAGAAGGAGGGCGTTCTGGAGAAGGCCTACGCACTGCGGGATGAGCTTCAGAAGTCCGGCTTCCGCGTAAAGGTAGATGATGGTGACAAGTCGCCGGGATTCAAGTTTGCGGACTGCGAGGTGCGTGGTATTCCGCTTCGTATCGAGGTGGGTCCAAAGGACATCGAGGCAGGTCATGCCGTCCTGGTACGTCGTGATACCCGCGAGAAGCTTCAGGTTTCCTTCGAGGATCTCAGCGAAGAGACCGGAAAGCTGCTGGAGCAGATCCAGCAGGATATGTACGATCGTGCGAAGTCCTTCCTGGAGGAGCATACCTCCAGCGCCACCAATATGGATGAGCTCGTCAACATTGTCAACACGAAGCGTGGCTTCGTAAAGGCAATGTGGTGCGGCTGCCGTGAGTGTGAGGATAAGCTGAAGGAGATGTCCGGCATTACGTCAAGATGCATCCCGTTCAAGCAGGAGCAGATCTCCGATACCTGCGTGGTCTGTGGAAAGCCAGCCACCAAGATGGTTTACTGGGGACGTGCATATTAATAGCTGCAGAAAAAGCACGGCGCAAGAGAGCTGTGTGGCATAAGCGGATCACGGCGCGACAAAGCCGCGCAATGTAATACAAACGCAATACAGCATAATAAAAATGCAGTATGGCAGACCGTGGTGCAGAACGAAACGTGTCGCAGGACCGAGGCGAAAGCTTCGGACTGCGGCATTTTTAATATGCGGATTTTGGGAAAAAACTATATACTTTAAGCCATTTTTAGAAATCGTATATATTTGCCCTTGCGTGCCGCATACGTGCTTGCGGCATTCTCTTCTCCGTCGCCTCCGTTTTTATGCTAAAATAGAGCACATGAAAAAAATCGAATTACCTAAGAATGTAAAATTTATCATTGAACAGCTCGAAAAGGCAGGCTACGAGGCCTATGCCGTGGGCGGCTGTGTACGGGATGGCCTTCTCGGTCGAACACCGGGCGACTGGGACATCACGACGAGTGCGCGCCCGCAGCAGGTGAAGGCCGTGTTTAAGCGCACGATCGATACCGGTATCCAGCATGGCACCGTGACCGTCCTGCTGCCCGCTGAAAACAGGAGCGAAAGAAGGAACCATCCGCAGTATGAGGGGCTGCCATTCGCTGGACCATTGTATACAACGCCAGACGGAAGCACCCGTGTGGGGGTTCATGCAGTACCAGACAGTACCACGCCCGCCATCGAGAAGGTGGGCTCGAGTACAAGAACATCAAGCGTGTGCAGCAGCACCACGCCTGCAAACGAGAAGCCGAGCTGGGATGGCTATGAGGTGACCACCTACCGTATCGATGGGGAGTACCTTGATGGGCGGCATCCAAGTCAGGTGCAGTTTACACCGTCCCTTCATGAAGACCTCGCGCGTCGTGATTTTACGATCAATGCGATGGCGGTCAATGAGCGGAGCGGCATCGTCGATGATTTCGGTGGGCTCGAGGATCTCGGCCGACGCGTGGTGCGTGCCGTCGGTGTACCGGAGCAGCGTTTCCAGGAGGACGCGCTTCGTATGCTCCGTGCCCTTCGCTTTTCGGCGCAGCTTGGCTTCGACATTGATCCGGCGACCTGGGCAGCGGTTCAGAAGCTGGCACCGAACCTCCAGCATGTTTCGAAGGAGCGGATTCAGGTCGAGCTCACGAAGCTTCTCCAGTCACAGCATCCAGAGCATATCGCCCTCGTCTCCCTGGGCGGCCTCTCCCCATATATCACAGCGCATTTCGAGGATGCCTTCACCGCGGCGGAAAGCACCGTACAGTATTATCCGGTGACGCCGTGGATGCCGGCGGAGCTTCCAGAAGCCCGTGCTGTTCGCTGGGGCGTATTCCTGCGGGGAACGCCAGAGCATGCACGTCTCATTCTCCGAGAGCTGAAGATGGACAATGATACGATCCAGAAGGCGGTCACCATCGCGCAGCTCTTTTCTGAGCCGCTGCCAAATGCGCGCTATAAGATCCGGAAGAAGCTCTCCGAAATCGGCTACGAAACCTATGAAAGCTTCCTGGAAGCGGCCGTTGCACTGGTCATCGCAGCGGGAGCTCGCGCAGAAGACCACTTCGAGACCGGCAGGGGTCACAGTCCCCTGCACTGGGTTGAGATGGCTTCCGAGGAAGCCGCTGCTTCCTGCGGTTGCACTGAAGCACCTTCCGAGGAAGCCGCAACTTCCTGTGACTGCATCGAAGCACCTTCCGAGGAAGCCACTGCTTCCTGTGGCACCACCGAAGCACAGCGAGCGGAGGAGCAGCCTTCCTGCTGCTGTACGCATACGCGTTCCGATGCAGCGTGTGCCGCCGCACAGCAGCCTTCCTCGAAGGCACGCTGGGAGGCGCTTCTCGATGCCCTTCGGCGGATACAGTATGAGGTCGCGGCCATCCGCATCGCGGGCGACTGCATTGGCCTGTCCACGCTGAACATCACAGGACAGGAGCTGATGGCACTGGGGATTCCGAAGGGACCGGGCATCGGAAAAGCACTGCATGCGCTGCTGGAGGAGGTGCTCGAGGACCCGTCCCGAAATACGCCGGAAAAACTTCGGGAATCCGCCGAGAAGATCGCTCGATGCCTTGAAGCAGATACGCA
>DJEQ01000126.1:14273-21886 GCA_002431355.1 Oribacterium sp. UBA5894 | reverse complement strand
AGCTGGAACACCCCTTCACAGTGTCCGGCAGAAATCATCTGGTAGACCTTCGGATCCGCGTAATTCATATTCTCTACGCTGAGATCCGCATGGTGGAGCTTATTGACATCCCGAATGGCATCCTTGATAACCGTCAGGTTCCGAAGCCCCAGAAAATCCATCTTCAGAAGGCCGAGCTCCTCAATGGTGGTCATCGTAAACTGCGTGGTGATCGTTCCATCACCTGCACGTGATACCGGGACGTAGTCCACCAGCGGCTTTCCGGAAATCACGACACCGGCTGCGTGCATGGAGCTGTGCCGTGGCAGTCCCTCGAGGCGTTTACTCATGTCGATAAGGCGATGGGTCTCCGGGTCCTCCTCATAGAGCCGTCGAAGCTCCGGATTCGAGGCGAGTGCCTTATCGAGCGTCATATTGAGCTCATTCGGCACCTGCTTCGAAATCATATCGCACTTTGCATACGGAATATCCATGACGCGGCCCACGTCCCGAATCACTCCGCGTGCAGCCAGGGTACCGAAGGTGATGATCTGGGAGACACAGTCCTTCCCATATTTCCGCGTGACATAGTCAATAACCTCCTGTCGCCGCTCGTACTCGAAGTCCATGTCAACATCAGGCATGGTTACACGCTCCGGATTCAGGAAGCGCTCGAACACCAGCTGATAGCGCATCGGGTCAATGTCGGTGATGCCAATGCAGTAGGCCACCAGGGAACCGGCCGCCGAGCCTCTGCCCGGACCGACCGCAATGTCGTGGGTCTTCGCATAGTGCACATAGTCCCAGACGATCAGGAAGTACTCCACGAAGCCCATGCTGGCAATGGTTTCAAGCTCATAGTTGAGCCGCACCCGGTACTGCTCTCCAGCCGCACCATAGCGCGCCTGCAGGCCGTCCTCACAGAGCTTCCGAAGATAACCGGTCGTATCGTAGCCCTCCGGGACCTGATAGCCCGGCACATGATAGTGCCCGAATTCGATATGTACATGGCAGCGCTCTGCGATGGCATGGGTATTCTCCAGTGCTTCGGCCGCATAGGGAAACAGCGCCCGCATCTCCTCCTCGGACTTGATATAGAACTGTCCACCCGGATAGCGGAGCCGATCCTGATCGGTAATCTTCTTTCCGGTCTGAAGGCAGAGCAGGATATCGTGGGCCTCTGCATCCTCCTTCCGGGTATAATGAATATCGTTCGTGGCGACCAGCGAAATCCCGGTTTCCTCATGGATCTGCAGGAGGCCTGCATTGACCTTCTTCTGCTCCGGATAGCCGTGATCCTGCAGCTCCAGATAGAAATGATCCGGTCCAAAGATGGAAAGGTAGTGGAGGGCGGCCTTTTTCGCTTCATCATAGAGGTTCCGACTGAGATTTTTCGCCACCTCGCCTGCCAGGCAGGCGGAAAGTGCGATGAGTCCCTCATGATAGCGCTCCAGCGTCTCATAATCCACGCGCGGCTTATAATAAAAGCCATCGATAAAGCCCGTGGAAACCAGCTTCACCAGGTTTGCATAGCCCTGATCATTCTCCGCCAGCAGGACGAGATGATAGTAGCGATCCTCTCCCTTCCCGACCTCGCGATCGAAGCGGGAGCCGCTCGTGAGATACACCTCGCAGCCAAGAATCGGCTTGATGCCCTGCTTCTCCGCCTCCTTATAAAAATCAATGACGCCATACATGACGCCATGGTCGGTGATGGCCATGGAATCCATCCCGAGTTCCTTACAGCGCGCAATCATCTCCGGAATCCGCCCGGCACCATCCAGAAGACTGTAGCAGGTATGTACATGCAGATGTGTAAAAGCCATCCTGTTCTCCTTCCCTCATGAAATGCTTCTATCCTATCATAGTTTTTATCAGAATCCTAGCTTTTAAAAGAATGTCTGTTCGTTTTTAAACATATAAAAAGGGAGGTGCCGTCCGCACCTCCCTCTCCATTTCATCTATCGTTAAGCACTTGCACCCGTGAGGTACGCTGAAATATTCTTCAGTGCATCCTCCTCATCCGTACCATCCGCAGAAATCACGAGCTCCTGCCCATTGCTGATGCCGAGAGCCATCATCCCCATGATGGACTTTGCATTGACCTTCCGAGGTCCCTCAGCCATATAAATGCGTGACTCGAAACGGCTCGCAATCTGCACCAGCATCGCGATTGGATGCTCATCTGATTTCTTCGGTAAGTGAACTACTACATTTGTGTCTTTCATGATTTCCTTCCTTGAGATGAACTGCGTCCATAACTCCCCCCGGATGCATCGCACCCTCACTCCAAAACGCCCTTCTTCTCTTCATACTGTACGCCAGCGGTCTTCGCGCGAATATCGGAAGCCATGCGTGACAGCTTCCGTAATCGGTGATTGGCACCGCTTTTACCAATCGGTTCCGTGAGGCGCTCTGCAAGTTCGCTCAGTGATGCATTCGGATCCTCGAGCCTTTTCTCCGCCATCTCGCGAAGTCCCGGCTCCAGATTCTGAAGTCCGATCTCACGATCGATCAGCTGAATATCTTCAACCTGGCGAATTCCTGCAGACACCGTCCGCTGGAGGTTTGCTGTTTCACAGTTCACCTGCCGATTAATCTTTTCGCTGACCTCCTTGAGTATCCGGACGTTCTCCAGCTCCATGAGGCCGTTGACGGCTCCCATCAGCTTCAGTACATCCGAAATCTGTGCGGCATCCTTCAGATACACCACCAGATGCCCACTTCGCTCCATGATACGTGGTTCGAGTTCAAAGCTTCGAAGGACATCGGTGATCCGATCGGCCTCCTCTGCTCCTCCACAGACAAACTCAAGATGATAATCCTTCGTTGGATCCGTAATCGAGCCTGCATTCAGGAAGCGCTCCCGAACGAACGAACGCATTGCGAAATCCTTCGAATCATTGCTACCCATATTAATGTCTTTTTCATTTACTGTAAAGTCTTTTTTACGTAGCTCCTGCTTCACCCGTGCTGAAAAAGACACTTTCGTTTTTGTTTCCATGCTTATCTCTCAATGTCCCGATGATCAATGCGCAGTCCATAATCGGCATTTTTCTTCAATCTTTTATACAGAAGCTCGGCAATCGTGACCGAGCGATGATGTCCGCCGGTGCAGCCAATGCCGATGACCAGCTGGTTTTTTCCTTCCTCGATATAATGCGGAATCAGGAAGCTGACCATGTCATAGAGCTTATCCAGAAACGCATCGGCCACGCCATTCTGGCATACGTAGGTCTGCACACTCTCCTCCAGTCCCGTATGACTGCGGAGTGTCGGATCGTAGTAGGGATTTGGAAGGAAGCGCACATCAAAAAGAAGATCTGCATCCTCCGGAATGCCATGCTTGAAACCGAAGCTTAAAATCGTCACCTGCAGATTTTCATAGGCCTTTTCGCCCTCGAAGATATCGGCGAGCTGCCCCCGGAGCTCCTTCGTGAGAAGGTGCGTGGTATCAATGATGTAATCGGCCTTTTCCTTGAGCCAGTCCATGGCCTTCCGCTCGGCCTCGATTCCGGTCTCGACCCGGCCATCCTTACTGAGCGGATGGGCACGCCGTGTTTCCTTAAAGCGCTTGATGAGCGTCTCATCCGATGCATCCAGGAAAACGATGGCATACTCGATCCGCCCCTTGATATCCCAGGTATCGAGTACCTCCTTGAGAAGCGGCAGATCCTTTCCGGACCGCACATCGATGCCGAGTGCCGCCTTCGTGATCTGCTCATGCCCATCGACAATCAGCTCCGCGAACTTGTCGATCAGGGGAATCGGCAGATTGTCCACGCAGTAGTATCCCATATCCTCGAGGGATTTCAGTGCAATCGTCTTTCCTGCGCCGCTCATCCCCGTGATGATTAAAAGCTTTCCCATGCGTTCTCCTCCTTTTCACGCCTTCATGCATGCCCCTGCGAAACGCATGCACTCGGTCGACGCTCGAGATTCCGAATCCCCCTCTGGCTTCAGAATTCACCCCAGAGCTTCACTTCCGGCGTAAGCTCGACATGCTGCTCCAGCAGGACGCGCTTACGCACCTCCCCGATCAGCCAGTAAATATCCTCGGCCCGCGCGGTGCCATCATTCACAATGAAGCCGCAGTGCTTCTCACTCACCTGCGCGCCACCGTGTCGGAAGCCCCGAAGTCCCGTGTCCTCAATCAGCTTTCCGGCGAAGTAGCCCTCCGGCCGCTTAAAGGTTGAACCGGCCGACGCCTTGTCGAGAGGTTGCTTGTCGCGTCGTCGCTGCTGGTAGTCCGCCATCCGCGCCTCGATCTCCGCCGGGTCACCCTTTTTCAGGGCAAGGGTCGCGGCCACAACGATGTAGCCCTTCTCCGGGATAATGCTCTGTCGATAGCCCAGCCCGAGCTCCTCCACCGAGAGCATTCTTCGCTCGCCTTCCCGGGTCAGCACCTCCACCTCGCGCAGCACATCCTTCATTTCCGTGCCATAGGCCCCTGCATTCATGGTCACGGCCCCACCGATCGTGCCTGGAATGCCGCCCAGGGCCTCCATGCCGCTCAGCTCCTGTGCGGCCGCAAACCGGGCGACCCTACTGAGGAGCGTGCCCGCACTCGCATGAAGCTTCACAACGTTTTCGTCGGATGCCTCCGACGATGCACAGCCTTCCTTCCTTATGCCCGCCGGGCCACACGCGCGAAGGGAGGATGCCTCGCCGGAAGCATGGGACGACGGAAGCAGCGTGATCTCCTCCAGCGCGCGTCCAATCTCCACAACCACGTGATCGACCCCTGCATCGCTCACGAGCAGATTTGTGCCGTTTCCAATGATGTCATATGGGAGCTTTTCTTCATATAAAAAGTGGATCAGCTTCTCAAGCTCCTCGATGCTCTCCGGCACCACATAGACCTTCGCCGGGCCGCCGACGCGGAAGCTCGTATGCTGCTTCAGCAGCTCGTTTTTTAAAACCTTCATCGTTTCCTTTCCTGCATACAAAGGGCGAAGATCCACGCCTCTCTATACAGAGACCGTCTCTTCGTCCTTCTTTCATCCGGACGATTTCTCGTCTGTATGAACTGTTCTTTTTTACTCGTCCCGCTTCATATTGGCGGTCACACGCTCGTAGAGCACCTGTGCTGCATTGTAGCCCATCTTCTTCGCACGGTTATTGACGGCTGCACACTCCACGATGACGGCAATGTTCCGCCCCGGGCGTACCGGAATATCATAGCAGATGACCTTATTGCCCAGGAACTCGGTGTAATTGTCCTTCAGTCCGAGCCGATCGTAATCCTTATCCTTCGACCAGTCGGCGAGCTTGATGACCATGTTAATGCTCTGGGTATCCTTCACGCACTCCACGCCGAACATCTGCTTCACATCGATGATGCCAATGCCTCGGAGCTCGATAAAGTGGCGGGTGATATCCGGTGCGCTGCCCACGAGGGTATCGTCGGAGACCTTCCGAAGCTCAACGACGTCGTCCGCCACGAGACGATGGCCGCGCTTGATGAGCTCGAGCGCCGCCTCTGACTTGCCAATGCCGGAATCGCCCATGATGAGAACGCCCTCACCATAGACGTCCACGAGCACACCATGGACGGAAATCATCGGTGCCATCCGGACCTTCAGCCAGCTGATGATCTGTGCCTCCAGCTCTGTTGTCATACGCTTCGACTGCAGAAGCGGGATGCCCGCCTTCCGACAGGCCTCAATCATGCAGCTGTCGGGCTCGATGCCACGTGCATAGATGATGACCGGAATCGGATACTTCGAGAGCGCAGCATACTTCGCCCGGCGCTCCGGTGCGCTGAAGGTCATAAGATACGCGGTCTCAACATTGCCGATGATCTGCACACGCTCGGAATCAAACTGATCGAAGAAGCCTGCGAGCTGAAGGGCTGGACGGTTCACGTCTGGAATCGTAATGTACTTCGAATCCGTATCCACCTCCGGTGTCAGATTACGAAGTCCCTCCTTTTCAATCAGCTCCGAAACACTCACCTTATCTACTGTCTGCATCGTTCGTTTCCCCCTGATACGATTTATACAAAAATGTCTAGCTGTAGTATATTTTGTCGAGGATAAAAAATCAACTGAAAGGGGCGGCCCACGCCTATCTGACGGCCGCTGCGCGTCTCCGCCTCGGTACACGTCTCTGAGTTGCGAAACATCAGTAAATGAACTAAACTAAAAAAATATGCAGGTTTACTCAGAAAATCCAGACGAAGGGAACAGATCAAGAAGTAAAATCATGGATAAATATTCTCCAATCGGTGTATTCGACTCCGGGGTCGGTGGCATTTCTGTGCTGCGGATCCTCCGTCACGATATGCCGAACGAAAATTATATATTCTTTGGGGACAGCCTCCATGCGCCGTATGGCGACCGGACAGAAGCACAGATTCGGGCGCTGTCCGATCAGAATGTGCAGTTTCTTCTCTCAAAGGGATGTAAGGCCATCGTCATTGCATGCAATACGGCCACCTCAGCCGCCGCGGACTGGCTTCGTGCGAAATACCCATCTCTCATTATCATCGGTATGGAGCCCGCAGTGAAATCAGCCGTGGACCACGCAGAGATCACCCATCCACGCGTTCTGGTCCTTGCGACGGCTTCCACGATTCATGGGGAACGCCTGCATCATCTGATCGGCCGCTTCTCCGAAGCAGCCGAAATTCACCCCGTCGCGGCTCCTGGCATCGTGCCACTCATTGAAGCCGGAAAGGAGCATTCGGAAGAGCTGCTTCACTATCTTCAGGAGCTGCTCCGTCCTTATCGAAGGTTTGAAGACGGAGGCGGCGGCCAGCTCGTCGACAGCGTGGTACTCGGCTGTACCCACTTTCCGTTCGCCATGGAAAGCATCGAGAGGGCACTGGGGTACTCCTTTACCTTCTACGATGGTGCCTATGGAACCGCACGAGAAACGAAGCGGCGCCTGCAGGAGGCCGGGCTTCTGAATTCCTCAGCGAATCCCGGCACACTGGAGCTTCATTCCAGTATCCCAGGAGATACGCAGATCAAGCTTCAGCAGAAGCTGCTGCAGCTCCCGTTTCGCTATGCACCTGAGTGCTGAGTGCATGATTCTGAAGGAGTATAATGTGCACGATGTATGCAGGGAGACGATGCCATCTGATGCGCCTTCGGCGCTGCATCGACGATTGCAGGCAATCGTCGATCAGTAACGGAAAGAATGTTCTTGCATAAGTACGCTTCCTGTGCTATAGTTCATAAGTATTTTTAAACTTTGTATGAGGTGGTGAGGATTTATGAAAATCGCACTTGTCATTATATTCTGTCTTTTAGGTGTTGCTCTTTCTGCTATTATTCTGATGCAGGAAGGAAAGAGCGAGGGTCTCGGTGCTATTTCCGGTATGGCCGATACCTACTGGGGCAAGAACAGAGGCCGTTCGATCGAGGGCGGACTGGAGAAGTTCACGAAGATTGCAGCTGTACTCTTCTTTGTGGTTGCACTTGTGCTGGACGTGATCTGGTAATACTGGAAATGACGAAAAAGATTTGATACGATGAGCCTGCATACAGCTGTATGTAGGCTCTTTTTTTTAGGTTTGCACCTTCCGGAAGCAGAAAGAAAATGGCCATGCATGGACAATTTTCTTTCTGCTTCCGGAAGGCGGGTAAGATGCGAAGCATCTCTACCCGCTCAAATCGAGATTTTGC
>DJEQ01000126.1:7038-14196 GCA_002431355.1 Oribacterium sp. UBA5894 | reverse complement strand
GGCAAAGCCACACTCATGTAGATATCGATTTTTATAAAGAAAGAAATTATGCAGGATTATCAAAAGGAAAAACTCGGCAAGCTGATCTGTGATCTGGTGAAGGATCCGATCTATCAGCCGATGAAAGCAAAAGAAATGGCCATGCTGATCGGCATCCCGAAGGCGGAGCGTGCCGCACTTCAGGAGGTGCTGGACCGGCTCGTATCCGAGGGCCGAATCGGCATTTCTCAGAAGGGAAAGTATGGTCGCGCAGAAAATTTCACACAGGTCGGTGCCTTCCACGCACATCCACGTGGCTTCGGCTTCGTCTCCCTCGAGAACCACGAAAATGATCCGGACATCTTTATCCCGGCCGAATACGTCGGTCAGGCACTCGATGGAGACCGTGTACGCATCATCATTACCCGCGATGCGGATGCAAGCCATCGCTCCGAGGGACATATCACCCAGATCCTCGAGCATGCGAATAAAGAGATTGTCGGCTTTTATCATAAAAATAAATCCGTCGGCTTCGTGGAGCCGGACAACCAGCGGATTCTCAAGGACATCTACATCCCACAGGGAAAGGACATGCACGCCGTAAACGGTCACAAGGTCGTGGTGCGCATCGTGAACTATGGCGATGAGAAGCACAGTCCGGAGGGCGTCATCACCGAAATTCTCGGTCATGTCAATGATCCGGGCGTGGACATTCTCTCCATCGTCCGCGCCTATGGTCTCCCAGAGGCCTTTTCGAAGGACATCATGCGTGCCGCCGAAAAGGTACCAGAGACGGTCCCGGAGGAGCTCATTGCACGCCGTGCGGCCCATGATTTCCGAAATCTCCCGACGGTCACGATCGACGGGGAGGATTCGAAGGATCTCGATGATGCCGTATCGCTCGAGTACGACGAAGCAAGCCACCAGTATCGCCTCTACGTTCATATTGCGGACGTCAGCGAATATGTCACTGAGCACTCGCTCATCGATCAGGAGGCGCTCAACCGCGGTACCTCGGTCTATCTTACGGACCGCGTGATTCCCATGCTGCCACGGGTACTATGCAACGGGATCTGCTCCCTGAATCCAGGGGAGGATCGTCTGACCCTCTCCTGCATCATGGACATGGACGAAAGCGGAAAGATTCTGAGCCACGAGCTCTGCGAATCCGTGATCCGCTCCGATAAGCGCATGACCTATTCCGGCGTGCATGCTGTGCTGACCGGTACCACGCTCACGAACGGTGAAAACATAGAGGATTATCTTCCGTACAGGCCGATGCTTGAGCGCATGCTGACGCTTTCGAAGCTGCTCCGGAAACGTCGGTATGACCGTGGTGGCATTGACTTCGATTTTCCGGAGACGAAGATCCTGCTCGACAAGGACGGGCATGTCACGGACATCCGTCCGTACGAGCGGAATGAATCCCATATGCTGATTGAGGACTTCATGCTGGCAGCGAATGAAACGGTCGCAGAGGACTTCTTCTGGCAGCAGATTCCGTTTGTCTTCCGCGTACACGAAAAGCCGGATATGGAAAAATTCCAGCAGCTGAGCCTTGCCATCGAAAATTTCGGACATTTTATCCGCATCCGTGACGACGACAGCATTCGCCCGAAAGAGGTGCAGAAGCTCCTCGACGCCATCGTCGGGACACCGGAGGAGCCGATCATCAAGACGATGACCCTCCGCTCGCTGAAGCAGGCCCGCTATTCAACGGAATGCAGCGGTCATTTCGGTCTCGCGGCGAAGTACTACTGTCACTTCACCTCGCCGATCCGCCGCTATCCGGATCTTCAGATTCATCGTATCATCAAGGAGGATCTCCGCGGCGAGCTCAGTTCCCGCCGGCTCGAGCATTATCGTCATCTCCTTCCGGCGGTCGCCGACCGCTCTTCTACCCTCGAGCGTCGTGCCGATGAAGCCGAGCGTGAGACGGATAAGCTGAAGGAATGCGAGTGGATGCGGCACCACATTGACGAGGAGTTTGACGGCGTCATTACCGGTGTCACGAACTACGGCATCTACGTGCAGCTCCCGAACACGGTGGAGGGCATGTGCGCCGTCCGTCTCATGGACTCCGACTACTTCGTCTTCCATGAAGATAAATATGAGCTCGTCGGGGAACGCACCGGTCGGACCTATCGACTCGGGGACCGTGTTCGTGTCCGTGTGCTCAATGCAGACAAGCTGACAAGAACGATCGATTTCCAGCTCCTCCGGCCGGAGGAGGACGAAGCCTGAGCACGCTACGGCGTGCCGTCGGCTCCCGGTCCTTCCTTTCGTACAGCGGGCCGCACTGCTCCGGAGGAGGACCACAGAAACAGCGATTTTAGCATCATGAGATAGAGGTAAGATGATGGCAAATTATGGAAAAGAAGAAGGAACGAAGCTCATTGCAAATAATAAGAAGGCCTACCACGACTACTTCGTCGATGAGACCTTCGAGTGTGGCATCGAGCTCGCCGGTACCGAGGTCAAGTCCCTCCGCCTCGGGCAGTGCTCCATCAAGGAATCCTTCTGTAATATCAAGGACGGTGAAGTATTTATTTACGGCATGCATATCAATCCCTACGAGAAGGGCAATATCTTCAATAAGGATGCCCTCCGGGATCGGAAGCTGCTCCTTCATAAGGCCGAGATTCACAAGATCCTCGGCAAGCTGAAGGAGGATGGCTATGCCCTCGTGCCGCTCCGCGTCTACTTCCGCCGTTCACTCGTGAAGGTCGAGATCGGCCTCTGCCGCGGCAAGAAGCTCTATGATAAGCGGGCGGATCTCGCAAAGAAGCAGCAGAAGCGCGAGCTCGAGCGCGACTTCAAGGGGGCAAATCTCCGCGTGTAAGCATTAAAAAAGGCCGCCGAGGAAGGGACGTCGTATGGACGACTCTCCTCGGTTGCCTGAAAATACAAAAAAGACTTCGTGATTTTTCTTACAGGGCTTCCAGCCCGTGCTCCGGCAACTGCTTGAGTTCTTTTTCCCTCAAGGAAAAAGGGCGAGTTTGACGGAGCGTTAGAAAAATCCGAAGTCTTTTTTAGGTATTTTCGGCGTTCGAGGAAAGGAGTCTATATGACGTCCCTCCTCGGCGGCCTTTTGGGGATGATTACGATCTCAGCTTGATATTGAGTCCTTCGAGGCCGTTCAGAATCTTCTTCACGACACTGTTGATTTCATCATCGGTGAGGGTGTGATCCTGGGCACGGAGCGTGACCTTATAGGCCATGGACTTGTAGCCCGTGAGCACCTGCGCACCCTCATAGATGTCGAAGAGCTCGACGCGCTCGCAGAGCTTACCGGCACGCTGCACAAGGACATCCTCGATCTGACCGGCTGTTACGGCGTGCGGAACGAGCATCGAGAAGTCACGGCTGACCGATGGGAACTTTGCAAGCGGAACGTACTTCGTGTCATCATTGACGAGCGGATAGACCTCTGGCATATCCACAACGGCGACATACGCCGGCTCGCCGATCGCATAGTTCTCAAGCACCTCCGGGTGTACCTCGCCGAGGTAGCCGATGACCTTTCCGGCATAGACGATGCTGGCACGTCTTCCCGGATGCAGGAACGGCTTCTCGCAGGCGGCTGCATCGTAGTGGAAGCGGCCGTTCAGTCCGAGCTGGTTAAGAATTGTCTCCACATCGCCCTTCATCGTGAAGAAGTCGCCCTCTCCGATCTCGCCGAGGGTCAGGGTCATGCGCTCATCCGGGAGCTCCGTGAGCGGCAGGGCCTTCGGAATGTAGATGGAGGCCATCTCATAGAGACGGGCATCGCGGTTCCGACGATTGTAGTTCGTGCTGAGGGACGACAGCATGCCATTCATGCTGGAGGTCCGCATCACGGAGAAGTCCTCACCGAGCGGGTTCAGGATCTTCACCTGCTGACGCTCCACCGCATCCTCCGGGAAGAGGAGCTTATCATAGACCTTCGGAGACTCGAAGCTGTACATGAAGGCCTGAGAATAGCCGAGGGCCTGGGCGTAATGGCGTACACGCTCATTGACTGCAAGATCCGGAGCAAGGCCACCAGCCACATTGCCGCCGGATGGAAGGGTCATGTCCACCTTGGCATAGCCATAGAAGCGAAGCACCTCCTCCGCCACGTCACACATGCGGTGAATGTCCTGACGGAAGGTCGGTGCGGTTACGGTCAGGGTATCGCCATCGGCCGCGATTTCCGTGGAGAGCTCGATCTTCTCAAGGTAGTTCTTCATCTCCTCAGCGCTCAGCTTGAAGCCGATCAGATGATTGATGTCGGAGGCCTTGCAGGTCACCACGGACGGCTCCCGCTTTACCGGGTAGACATCGATCATGCCACCGACCACTTCACCGGCGCCGAGCTGCTCAATGAGGGCACACGCACGGTTGATGGCGGACTCTGCGAGGTTCGGGTCGAGGCCCTTCTCGAAATAGCCGGAGGCATCGGTACGGTTGCCGACCTTTCGTGCACTGAGACGAATATTCGTGCCGTCGAAGGTCGCCGCCTCGAAGACCATGGTCTTCACCTCATCGGTGATCTTCGAATTCTCACCGCCCATGATGCCAGCGATACCGATGGCACCCTCTGCATCACAGATGGTCAGCACCGTATGATCCAGCTCTCTCGTCTGACCGTCCAGGGTCTCAAACTGATCGCCATCCTGGGCCCGCTTCACGATGATCTCATGACCACGAATCGTATCATAGTCATAGCTGTGCATTGGCTGACCATACTCGAGCATCACATAGTTGGTGATGTCGACAATGTTGTTGATCGGACGGATGCCGGCGCTTGCGAGGCGGATCTGCATCCACTTCGGTGACGGTGCAAGGTGAATGTTCTTCACCATGCGTGCGGTATAGCGTGGGCAGAGATCGGTGGCTTCAACGCGCACCTTCAGGTAATCATGGATATCCTCTGCATTGCCCGACTTCTCTTCCGTCGGCATATGGAAGCTCTTTCCGAAGGTGGCAGCCGCCTCGCGTGCAATACCGAGCACGCTGTAGCAGTCCACACGGTTCGAGGTAATCTCATACTCGTGGATCGCGTCATGCAGACCGAGGAGGGTCGGTGCATCCTCGCCAATCGGGGTGCCCTCTGGGAAGATGTAGAGTCCGGATTCCGGGGCCTCCGGATAGAACTCACGACTCGAGCCAAGCTCCTCAATGGAGCACATCATACCATAGGACTCCACGCCACGGAGCTTTCCTGCATGGATCGGGATGCCGTCCTCTGGGAGTGGGCCGCCATCATGACCACCGGCCACCTTGCCGCCGTCCAGAACGACCGGAACCACATCGCCGACCTTCATATTGCTTGCACCGGTCACGATCTGCAGGAGCTCTGGCTGACCGACATCGACCTGACAGATGACGAGCTTCGTTGCATCCGGGTGTGGTTCAATGGACTTGATCTGTCCAGTCACAATCTTTTCCAGATTCTTATCCAGGATGGTGCAGGTCTCGACCTTCGTACCGGTCAGGGTCATGGCATCCGTCCACTCCTTCGGTGTACAGTCAAGATCCGGAACATATTCCTTAATCCAGTTCATGGATGTATTCATGCTATTTCCTCCCCTTATTAGAACTGATTCAGAAAACGTGTATCATTCTCATAGAGAAGACGCATGTCATCGATTTCATACTTGAGCAGTGCGATACGCTCGAGGCCGACACCGAAGGCGAAGCCCTGGTACTCGTTCGGGTCAATGCCGCACATCTCGAGAACGTGTGGGTGCACCATGCCGCAGCCGAGGATTTCAATCCAGCCCTCGCCCTTACAGAAACGGCAGCCCTTACCACCACACTTGAAGCAGCTCACATCCACCTCGGCAGACGGCTCCGTAAATGGGAAGTGGTGCGGACGAAGCTTCGTCTTCGTCTCCGGTCCGAAGAGCTCCTTTGCGAAGGTGTCGAGGGTGCCCTTCAGATCCGCGAAGGTCACGTGCTTATCGATCACGAGGCCCTCAATCTGATGGAAGGATGGGGAATGCGTCGCATCCACGGCATCCGAACGGAAGACACGGCCCGGGCAGATCATGCGGATCGGAAGCTTTCCCTTCTCCATCACACGTGCCTGTACCGAGGAGGTCTGCGTACGCAGCAGAATCTTATCATTAATATAGAAGGTATCCTGCTCATCTCTCGCCGGATGTCCCTTCGGGATGTTCAGCTTCTCGAAGTTGTACTCATCGTACTCAACCTCCGGTCCTTCCACGACCTCATAGCCCATGCCAATGAAGATCCGCTCGACCTCTTCGAGGGCCTTCGTATTCGGATGCGCATGGCCATACTGCATCTTCTTCGCCGGAAGGGTCACATCGATCGTCTCCGCGGCCATCTTCGCCTCGCGGGCCTTCTGCTGAAGCTCCGTCATATGCTCCTGAAGCTCGTCCTCCACCTGCTGGCGAAGTGCATTGACCAGCTGACCAAACTTCGGCTTCTCCTCCGGGCTCAGGTCCTTCATGGACTTCAGCATCGAGGTAATCTCACCCTTCTTTCCCAGGAAACGAACGCGCACATCATTCAGTGCATTCGTATCCTTCGCTTCGCGGATGCTCTCCTGCGCAAGCTTCTTCAGCTCTTCAAGCTTTGAATTATCCATCTTTTCTCCTTTTCCTGCCGTCAGGGTCACGGCCTGTTTCCTGTGCTGTGCTTTGCGATCCAGGCACTTTACACGTCACCACGTTTCTGCTTCCACTGGAGGAAACGTTTTCTACATAAAAAACGTCCCTGCATGTCAAACGACACACAGGGACGAATCATCGCGGTACCACCCTTGTTCCCATGGTCAATGCTTTCGACAAGACTCCGTCACAAGCCACACCCATGGGCACTCTTCTGCTTAACGCGCAGCCACGTTCCAAACTACCAGCATCGCGCTTCGCGCGGCCTTCCCTCGGACTACTCCAGTGCGAAAATTCGTATCAGAGCTTTCTCAGACCGCTCGCAGCGTGTCACGGTCACTCTCTCAGGAGAAAGGATTCTGTACTACTGAACACCTTCGATGTATTTCTTCCTTCTTTGAATATTTGAAGATCTGAATCCGTAAACCTCATCCACGGAAATCAGACTTTCTATAGTTTATTTCGAAGAGGCCGAAAAGTCAAGAGCGCGTGCACGCCCTCCGGAATCCCTGAGGCGCACACGCGCTCTTTTATTTTTCTATGATACGGCTTTTACCGCTGGACCTGGCCGTCTGCA
>DJEQ01000126.1:5984-6928 GCA_002431355.1 Oribacterium sp. UBA5894 | reverse complement strand
TAGCCATCCGGGGTTACCGTGTTACGATAAAGTGCGCCCATGATGCCGCTGCCCTCAGCCTCCGAGAAGTAATACCACTTCCCGTCAATGAGCTGCCAGCCAAACAGCATCATACCGCGGGTACCATCGCTTGCCGGGTTCAGATAGTAGGTCTGCCCATCTGCATCGGTTACCCAGCCGGTGAGCATCTTCCCGTCCTTATCAAACTTGAACCAGCCATAGCGCTTCTGCCGCTTCTTTTCATCCGCATACGGATTGTAGATGCATACCCAGCGGTTCCGCATCGGTGCCGTACCGGTCTGGTAGCTCCAGCTGCCATCCGCATTCTGGATCCAGCGACCACTGGTCTCCACCCAGGTCGGAAGGCCGGAGGCATAGAGCTCCGAGGCCCGATCGGCCGCGGTCTTTCGACTGGAGCTTCGCTTCGTCGGCGTGGTACTGCCGCTCACGTTTACCGTGATGCTGCCTTCGAGAAGAAGACTCGGACTGAATACCTCGATCGTGCAGGTACCCTTTCCAACACCCGTGACATTTCCGCTCGCATCGACGGTCGCAACACGATCATCGGTGCTCCGATACTCGAGATCCTTCACAAGCTCGGCCCAAGGGGCAATGTCGACCTTCAGGGTCTTCTGCTCCCTCGTCGCAAGATCGAGCGTTTCCGCTCCATCCTCGAGCACCAGCATCACCGGACGGATGCTGTAGAGATCGGCATAGGTGAAGCACTTTGCGGTATCGCCATCCTTGGCCACCAGCTCGACTTCAATGGTACCGAAGTCATTCCAGTCGTCAAGTTCCGGCGTGAAGCGAAGCTCGGCTCCCTTCGTTTCGCCAGAGCCAATGGCCGGAACCTGGACCGTGCCCACGAGCCGCTTCTCCTCACCGTTCTCGATTGTATAGGCCTTCACCTCACACGCGTTCGATGCGATGTTGCCCGCATTCGA
>DJEQ01000126.1:0-5942 GCA_002431355.1 Oribacterium sp. UBA5894 | reverse complement strand
GTAAACGGAAGTACCGCCTCGGTGCCGTCGAGACGAAGCTCGTCGGTATCGAAGCTGAGGCGAGCCTCTGAAGAAAGTGGAACATCCACTTTGATTTCTTTTCCATCCGTATCCTTTTCTTTCACATAGAGCACGATCGTCTGTCCGTTCAGGTCACCCTCTGGCACCGTCCACGGAATCTGGACAGCAACGGATTCATTCGTATCCAGCACACGGTCAGACTCCAATGTGTACAGCTTGGTCGTCGTCAGGTTTTTACTGTTGTAGAGCTCGGCAGTAATGGTAAAGCCCTTTGCATCCATGAGCCCCTCGTTCACGATATCGAAGCTGAGCGTCGAGGTCTCACCCGCTACCATCCGTGAATCAAAATCAATGGAGGACTGATCGATTTTCAGTGAATTTTCCGGTTTGAAATAAAGGCTCATCATCTGATTCTTGTCGAACTGAATCTTGCCATCTTCATCAATCCACTGATTATAGGAATCGGAAAGCATACAGATATTTCCTTCCACATCCATGATCAGTGCAAAGTCATCGATGACATCTTTCTCGTTCGTGATCTGAACCGCATCGGTGAAGCCCCAGGACTCGTAGGAGATATCGTCCAGCTTGTCATCCTTTGTATCGGATCCAATGGCCGTTTTCTCATCCGAATCCTTCCCCCTGCGGTACCGTCGAGCATAGAGCTCCACGGTAGCACCATGTTCCTCATCTTCCTCCTCACAGGCATCCTGCACAAGATCCGTATAGAAAATATAGAGGTCCTGACCATCACCGGTAATGGTATAGTCCTCAATGGAGCCACTCGCATTCTCCTCATCCTTCAGCTTTGTTTCTGCCGTACGGAATCGATTCTCACAGAGCTCATCATAGTAGGTGTAGGAATGCTGTTTTCCATCTGAACCTTTATCTTCTGAGTCTAACGGAAGCCCCAGTTCTCCTGCAGTCTTCTGATACCAGTGATAATTCGGTGCCACCGTGCCCGTTGCGCCGGTCACTGCGTTTACCTCAGTCGTAGCAGTTGTGTCCGCTTCTCCTTCCTTCGTTATCGTAGAGGCTGTGCTTATCTTTTGATTCTTTGCTGCTCCTCCTGTCTTCGTTCTCTCCTTTTCTTCTTTATTCTTTTTCCATTTCCGCTTCAGTGTACTCTTCGTAGCCATTTCCAGCTCGTCATCCGTTGAAGTATCTTCTGTATCTGCGCTCTGCACACTCACTGTCTCAGTCCCTGTGCTGTTCTCCTCATGCTGTGGTGGCCATTCCTTATTCTTCGGTACCGTATAGGCGCTTTCATCGTTTCGATATGCGGTTCCAATTTCATCCGTGTGGAAGAGCGCCGTCACAAGTTCACTTACATCGAGAAGCTTAAACTCTGTTCCGTGCTCCGTCCAGCTGAGGAAGAGCTTTCCATTCGCCTTTGTAAGCTTCGGCACGGCCGGGCTCTCACTGCTGATTGGAATCGGATGGTAATTCTTCTTCTCCGACATATTATAAAGTTCAAGGTAGAGCGTCCGCCCCTCTGTCTCCGCCTTTGCATCCTGATCCACCGTATAGGCACTGATCAAGTAATTGCTGGCCTTAAGTTTTGCATTTTCTTCATCGTTTCCGATATGGAGGCCTTCGGACTGGTAATCCGTGACAAGCGGGTCATTCTTGTCTTCTGTTTTGATCACAACATACGCATTTTCTACCTTTGGCTCATATCCACTGACATCAATGACGGCACGATTCATGGTGGAATAACCATCCTGAAGATCAGCCATTTCCTGAAGATCCGTGAGTGGGCACAGATCGCGTGTCATATAAGTACAGTATACCTTCTCATCCACTGTGCAGAGGGATGGCGCAAGATTATAGAATTCGGCATCCTTCGCAGAAGAAATAGAGAATTCGTCGCTCCACTTGTCGATCTGCGAATCGAAAACTCGGCCACTGATGCCAAAGGCATTGTACTTTTCCTTATAGTTCGCCATGGTCAGCGCAGCATTTTCATCTTCGATTTGTTTTGTTGCATCCATCCATGCAACAACGACCTGGTCTCCCACCACGGTGAGTGCAGCCATGGAATCATAGGTTCCATCCTCATCCACAGGCTCCGGCGTACTCCATTCACCATTTTCACGAATGGTATAATACAGGCAGGAATTATCTCCATTTGCATCCTCTGGCTTCGCCGCAATAAAGGTCGCAAAGTAACGTCCATCCGGAAGCTCGACCATCTCTGGGCGCGTCCGATCCGCCGATTCCGTATTCAAGTACTGAATACTCGAGAGTGTCGGTGTGGACTGGAGAGAAATCTCATCGTCCATACTTCGGAATTTCCGACTGAAGTCGTCGGTTGAGCCCATATCGTAGCGTTCGAAGGAAATCTGGTCTCCTTCACTGCCATCCGAAGCGAACGCCACTGCATCGTTTGAATTCGCCGCCTGGCTCGAAGCATCATCATACTGCCGACCGATCAGATTATTAAAGTAGGAAACCTTTGTCTTTCCGGCATAGTTTCCCCAGCCCTTTGAAATCTTCGCCACATCGACGTTCATTTTCACGAGGACAAGATCGATGCCTATGCCGCCTGCGGCCGAAAGGATGACACCATAGCTGTCGGCGGTGACATTGTCCTGTATAAACTGGAGCTTCATCTGAAGGCTCACATAGCCACGTGCACTCAGGACGCCGGAGATACCGGCTCCGACCGTGAATCTCCCCTTCAGCACAGAATTGACCTCATACAGGAAATTGCTTCCCGTAAGCACATTTGCCACATTTCCGCCGTACTTATTAAAGTCACCCTCACTGTAGGCCTTCTGCGCATTTTCCTGAACGCCACCGAGTGTGACATCCACCTCCGCGCCACCATACAGGTTTATGAAACACGGTACATAGCCAATCAGGGTATAGAAGGTCTTCGAGACATCCACGGCACCGCCCACAGTCACAGAGGTTGTGGCATGCACGAATTCATTTCTCACCGGATTGTAGATGAATTCCAGGCTGATGTTAAACATCACGCTGATATTGATCTTCGCATCCTTTGACTTGGTAAATGCGGCCATCTCATCCTTGGCTTCCGATTCCTTCTTTCCCTTCAGCTTATCACTGGCCTCCTTTCGCGCACTGTACTCACTCAGCTGCATCTGTTCGTCATCCGAGAGACTGCCACCATTTTCCGTCATTTTACGGATCTGATCGACATTGGCCCCGGCATCTGCAGAATCCTCTCCTGCCGCCCGTGCTTCCTTCTTGAGATCCGAAGTTTTCTTTACCGCATTTTTGAATTTCTGGAACTTTTCGATCTTGTCTGCCGGATACGGTGAATCATCGCGAAGCATCGTATCCATGTTGATATTCAGTGAATAGCCCGTTCCATTCGGCCAGTCGACACGGGAAAAACCGAGCGTACCACTGTCGATCGAGCTGCGGGCACTCTCGCCGAGAATCGGGATGTTCACCTCGTCCATGTCCTTGGAAAGCTCCAGGTTCTTCGGCGCAATTATTTCATTCTCTACATAGGCCTTGAGACCCGTGTCCATGGCCGGGTAGACGATGTCGATGCTCTGCGTCCGATCCCCGGCCTGCATCGTCCGCTTCTCCTTATCCACGATGGCCACCGTGATCCGGTCGCCCGAATGCAGGTTCGTGAGCATGGACGGGATCTTTGCGACGAAAAGAGTCGGGTCTTCCGCCGATGCCTGCTTCGCCTCATACTTCGAGATGGAGCCCGTCACCGTCTGCACGGTATAAATGAGCTTTTCAATGCTGCGGCCCTTCGTATCCACTACGGCACTCAGGGTCAGATTGTCATCGGCACATCGGATCTCATTCTTTCGAAGGTCCGTATTCTGACGGCTGTCCGCCTTATCATAGTCATAGCTGATGCTGGTGATCCTCGGAGCGGTCAGTGGATACTGGATCTCGAGGAGACCGGCACTACCCTGGAAGGTCTTCGTGGCAGCATTGTAATTCGTTTCACCAAATACATACTCCTCGACCTGGGCGTCATTGATGCCATCATCAAGCAGCAGGGTGACACGATCGCCCGGCAGGGCCTTCAGCTTCGTAAGCTCGACATTGCCGTCCTGACCGGAGGTGGCAAACTGCATATTGACATGATTGCTCTTCGCGCCGTTGGCATCAGTCATGGTAATTTCACCATTGGCCAGAGAAACCGTATAGCCCCCGACCGGTGTTGCCTGCGCTCCCACTCCAGTCTCACGAATCGTCTGCATGCGGGTCACCACCGTACCCGTCAGACTGTAGTTCTGGAGATCACTTGCCCTTACCTTCTCCACATCGACGGTGAAGACATTGTCCGACGTGTTGCTGCGCTCTATAAAGCTGTAGCCCTGGGTGTGGTAGGTCTCATTCTTCATATGATCGGTGATCACTGGACGGTAGATATAGCCCGCTTCCGCTGGCTTTCCGGTTACCAGTACACGAAGTGTATAGGCGTTGCCGACAGCTGGGCGCGTCTTCTCGTCCACGGTCGTCTTTTCCGGATGCAGATTGATGACATTCTGCCCCTTAAAGGAGGTCGTGGCGAGTTCCTTTTCCGGCATGAGATCCTCGATGGCGAGATTCCTCTTCGCTTCCTCCGATGCAAAGATCACTTCGATATGGTTATCGTTCTTCGCAAGAAGTGGCCGCACCACATAGTTCTTTTCAGAGCGAAGCGTGAGGGAACTGGTATCGCGGATACTGTTAAAATGGACGCCACCGTCCTCGGAAATCTCGTAGCCCACTACGCGGAAGTTCGGGTCTTCGGAAACGGCACTGAGGTCAATGCGGTCACCAGCATGATAGGTATGCGACTTTCCGGCCGCATTCAGTTCTTCAGCCTTAAAATGCGCCTGCTGCGAGCCACCGTTTCGATCTGGCGAAACAGCGCTCACCTTTACATCGTTGTAGGTCACCGTCGGCTTAAAATTCAGCTCCTGATAGTAGCCAACACCATCCGAAACGGTCGTATTCTGGATCCTTTCGATCCAGCTCGTAAAGTACTTATCAACCGTGACCGTATCGAGGTGCTCCTTGACACGCTGAATCACGGTATCCACGGCACTGCTGGAAAAATCGATGGCGGCAGTGCTTGCACCATTTTCCACCTGATTTCGAAGGTAGGTGATATAATCGTCCGGATAATTGACCATCACCTTCTTATCCTGATCTGAACCGGGCAGGGTCAGCTGATAGCCCGTAATGGTGCCGAAGATGCCATCGGCGCCATTTACGTTATTTTTATTGATGGTGAAAACGATGTTTGAGTTATCCTCATTGACATTCGCATAGATATCCCGCTTATTTCTCTCTGTAGGAACCTGTGCGCCACACTCCACTTTTGTCTGCAGTGCGACCGTTTTGGAAGCACCCTTAAATTCCATCGGCTTCGGATTTTCAACACTGACGCGGTACTTCTTATACATCGCAGCCACACCGTAGAATCTTGCATAGTTTTTCGGGGTCAGCCACTTCGTATCATCAGCCGCATAGATGCGGGTCTCCAGGTTATCCGATACATTTTTTACCTGAATTGCGGCATCATCCGAGAGCTCCGGCTCTTCAAACTTGCCGTTTCGGTTCTTTGAATCAGTATGCATAATCCATAGGTTTCCCATGCTTCCCGTGAGAAGTTCCTTGTAGCAGACCTCAAAGCGGACCTTATTGCCATAGCCGAAGCTGCTATGCTGAGACCAGTGTGGAACCAGATACTGATAGTAGAGGCTGTTGATCTTCGGGCGTCCTGCCGGTGCACCGGCATTTGAGGTCCAAGTCGAGCCCACGCACCAGGTGGTGGAATGATAATATTTCAAATTGCCATAGCCCTTCGCGTAATCCGTTTCGTTATCACCAAGGACATAATTGTTTTCCAGGGTGCCTAACCCGTTTGGCTTACTGCCATTTCGCTGGTCAAGTCCATAGGAGTAGATACCGCCCTTGTCCGTGCTCGT
>DJEQ01000010.1 GCA_002431355.1 Oribacterium sp. UBA5894 | reverse complement strand
CCCGGCCACCGTAATCATCCCGCGCAATATTCGATTTTCTATTGTTCCGGTCCAGTTTTACTGATAGAATTTCAGAAGAACTAAATTCACGAAAAGAGGTTTCAATTATGGCAAATCCAATCGTAACCATTACCATGGACGATGGTAAGGATATCAAGCTTGAGCTCTATCCTGACATCGCACCAATCACGGTAGAAAATTTTGTAAAGCTTGTAAAGCAGGGCTTCTATGATGGTCTTACCTTCCATCGTATCATTCCAGGCTTTATGATTCAGGGCGGTGACCCGGAGGGCAACGGCACAGGTGGTCCAGGCTGGACGATTAAGGGCGAGTTCTCCTCGAATGGTGTAAAGAATGAGCTGAAGCATAAGCGTGGTGTCATTTCCATGGCTCGTGCGATGGATCCGGATTCTGCAGGTTCTCAGTTCTTTATCATGCACGCGGATGCTTCCTATCTGGATGGCCAGTATGCGGCCTTCGGTCAAGTTATTGACGGTATGGATGAGGTTGATCGTATCGCATCGACACCAACCGGCTGGCAGGATGCGCCAGTCATCGCGGTTACCATGACAAAGGTCACCGTGGAAGAGTAATTTCAAGCTCCGTTTGGATGCATTTTCATATGCGAACATAAAAAAGAGGGTCTCCAGTATTCTGGAGGCTCTCTTTTTTCTTAATCCAACTCAAATTTTTTCATGATGGCATCCACCAGGTAATCCGCTGTACCTTCAATACCAAGCATACTGCTGTCGATCATGATTTCCTTAAAGCGCTGATCGTTTGGGAGATACCCGGCATAGTGCATATGGTAGTGATCTCTCGCTTCGTCGACCGATTTCATCATTTTTTTTGCAGTTTCTTCATCAAGGTTCAGATCCGTGAGGCAGTGCTCAAGTCTCGCCTCGTATGGCGCATAAATATAGATTCTGATGATATTCGGCTCATCTGCAAGGATAAAATCACCACAGCGTCCGACAATGATGCAGGAATCCTTCTCTGCCAGAAATTTAATGATGTTTTTCTGTGCTTCGAAAAGTCGGTCCTGCATTTCATCTGCCTGGGTACCGAGTGGAAACATCATGCGACGGAAGGAATTCGTCTTTGCACTTTTCTGCGCGCTTTCCTCAATTTCATTAATTTTTGAAACCGGAAGGTTCAGCTTCTTCGCAGCTTCTTCGACCAGATCGCGGTCATAAAATTCAATGCCGAGCTTTTCACTCATCCGCTTCGCAATGGGACGCCCCATGCTGCCAAACTGTCGTGCAATGGTAACAATATACTTTTTCTTTTCCATTATTCCTGCCTCCCTTTACATTATAATACCGAGCACTAAAAATCCGAGTATGGAAACGGCCGCACCAATCAGCACATATGGGAGCTGTGAGCCCGCATGCTCGAGGTTATCGACACCTGCGCCATTTGAAGCAAGCACGGTCGTATCACAGTAGAAGCAGGCGTGGTTTCCGAAGGCGCAGCCAGAAAGGATGGCTGCCATAACGAGGACAATGTTGGCGCCTACGCTTGCCCCAAGTGGTAAGAGTACCGGAGCCACCAGGGTGCATACGCCCCAGGCATTGGCAATCATAAATGCAAGCAGACCGACAATAATGAAGGTGATCATCGGAAACATGGTGCCAGACATGATGGGCTTGCATACATCGACGAAGAACTCCGTCATCTGCATCTCACTTGCGATCTTCTGGAAGGTCAATGCTGCAATCAGAAGAATAATGATTGGCAGCATATCTGAAAAGCCCTTGACGAAAGTATCCCAGAACTCAGAGAAGCTCATGATCTTCCCAGCAATGTACATCACCATGCACACAAGAATGGCAATCACGGCAGCCACTACAAGATCACCAGTTGCAACAGCGATGCCTACAAGAATTGCAAGCGGCAGAATGAAGTACCAGACACTGTTTCCTTCTTCCTCGCCATACTCTGCTGCAAGGTTGTACTTTCTGCTTGCATCGCTGTAGGTCTTCCCCGTCTCCGCCACTCGCTGATAGGCTGTTTTCATTCCCCCAAGCTTTGGAAACCAGCCCATGCAAAAAAGAAAAACGATGAGAAGCGCTACAATCGGATATACGCAATATGGTATGGCCATCATATAGGTCTCAATCAGCGTGCCGCCAAGTGCCTTGACACAATCCTGCTGCAGAAAGATAGCACCGAAGTAGGCTGCCCAGGAGGAGAAGGGAATCAGTACACAGACGGGAGCACCCGTACTGTCCAGGATGTACGCCAGTGCTTCTCTCGGCACCTTCTTCTTATCGTAGGAGCCCTTCATCGCTGTACCGATCGAGAGGACATTCAGATAATCATCGACGAAGATGATGATACCGAGGATAAAGGTTGTCAACAGGGTCTTTCTCTCAGAATTACAGATTTTCGTAACGATTTTTGTAAATCCGAAGCTTCCCTTCGATGCAGTCAGCAGTGCCACGAGGCTGCCGAAGAGTCCGCAGATCAGAATGACATAGGCTTCATCGGCCATGACCTCCTCGAGCGTCGCTACCCACTGCGTGAGAAACGCGCCCTTCCACAGCACCAGCGCGCCCACCATCGAACCCGCGATGAGAAACGCCTCACATTTTTTCGTTACAATCGCACCGACGACGATCACCAGAACAATCAGGGTTGCAATTAATCCATAGCTCATACTCTTGTCCATCCTTTCGTGTTTTCCAGATACCGTCACTCGATACATTTCTCGAAGGACTCTGCATTCCGCTTATAAATACAGCCTTTCGCTCATTTCTGTATACACAAAAACCGCCGTGAGACATTTCGTCTCGCGGCGGCCTTGCCTTCCGTATCTGTTTGGATTGATGTGAGAATACGCTGTTTTCAGCGTAATGACAACTGCTTTTTATGCTTCCGTTCTGTATCACAAGAATGCACGCATCTATTTGTTTTCAAGTCACAAATAGAAGTAGATCAGGAGTGCATTATAGAGTTCAAAGCTCTGGAACTGATTTTCCATGCTGCGCCCTGTGATTTCCTCAATACGCTGCAGGCGATACTTCACGGTATTTTTATGTGTAAAAAGCTTTTCAGCCGCATGTGTCATGCTGGCCCCGCATTCATAATACATCCATAGTGTTTCGATGAGCTGGGTCTTATTTTTCCGATCATAAGCCAGAAGCTGTCCCAGTACTTCCTCTACAAAGCGCTTCATCGGAGCCTGATCTTCATAGGAAAGCAGCATACGATAGTATCCGATTTCATCATAGAAGACCAGCTCATTCGTCCGGTGTATATGCTCGAGCAGTGTATTGATCTTACTGCTTTCACGAAAGCTCTGTGCGAGATCCGAAATCGAGGAACAGCGTTCTCCAATGTTCAGTGTATATTGGGGACGTCTTTCAAAGCCATCAAAAAACTCCTGAAAAACAGTGCGAAGAAATGAACGTGCTTCCGCGCTGTCCTGAATGAAGCCTACAATACGGTCACCATACGAGAATACCATGGCCGGGTACTTCCTGGAACGGAAAATTCTCTGTAGTGTCAGGGCAGACGCATGTACCACGTCATTCTTAAGTCCATGGAGATGCATCACAAAGATCTGCTCGAGTGCACGCTCATCAACCCCCATCTCAGCACATCTGTCCCTGATACGTTCGGTATTTGTTCCTGCGCCAAAGATAATTTCTGCAAGGAAGCTGTCCTGCATGTCTTTTCGTTCATCCAGGTAGGAAATGGCATGTCCCAGCTCCTCAAAAAAGTCAATGAGTGGCACATCCCAGGGTATGACAAAAAGCGGAAAGTCATTCTTTTCCGCTAACTCCATCACCTCTGGCTCCACCTTCGACACATAGTTCTCACCTTCCAGCAGAAGAGCACAGGACATATGCAGCTCGATGGCCTTTTGAATAATACTGTATAAATCGTAATTCTTTCGCTGGGTGACAGGGCTACTGACAATCAGCAGCTCCTGTCCCTTTACCCATTTTTCGAAATTCAGGTTTTCCGCCTTATACGACCAGCGAATGCCCTTCTCCATGCCACCCGCCCCGGCGATGAGCCGGGCTCGCGACATGGAGCTCAGTGAAAGCAGATCCTTACATTGAAACATCGCTTCTATCCTTATTTTTTAATCCTGTTTGACTTTACTTCAAGAGATCAATGGCACCCGTTACCTTCGCCGGTTCCTTCTGAAACAGGAACTCACCCTTTCGAACAGAAGCCACAATCCCTGCACGTTCACAGATGGCTTCGAATTCGCTCTTTGCATCCAGTACGATGAAGTTTGCCGGTTTTCCAGCCTCGATGCCATAGCGATCCTGAATATGCATGGTAATGGCGCCATTGGTCGTCACGAGGTCGAGGTCATTTTCAATTTCCTCTGGCGACATCATCTGGGCAATGTGAATGCCATGGTCGAGGATCATCATCATGTTGCCATTTCCGAGAGGATACCACGGATCCGACATTGAATCCTGGGCAAAGCAGACATTGATGCCCTGATCATGGAGCTCCTTTACGCGCGTGATGCCACGTCTCTTCGGATAGCTGTCCTGTCGTCCCTCGAGGTATATATTTTCGGTCGGACAGGAAATAAAATTGATTCCGGACTTTTTGAAAAGCTTCATCATGCGGAACGCATAGCTGTTATCCGCAGAGCCGAAGGAGCAGGTATGACTGGCGGTCGTCTTTGTACCGATCCCCTCCATCAGGACGAGTGCATTGAGCAGCTCCAGGAAACGACTCTGTGTATCGTCTGTCTCATCGCAGTGAACATCAATCAGTTTATCATACTTGAGTGCAAGCTCCACCGTCTTATGAATGGATTTTTCACCAAATTCACGTGCAAGCTCGAAGTGAGGAATCGCGCCAACACAGTCTGCCCCCATTCGGAGCCCCTCTTCTACCAGCTCATCGCCCCCTTTATAGGCGTACATGCCTTCCTGAGGGAATGCTACGATCTGAAGATCAAGAATGTCCTTCACTTCCTCTCTCACTTCAAGAGCTGCCTTTAATCCCGTAAATGTAGGGTCCGTCACATCAATGTGCGTTCGAATCGCCTGCACCCCATGCAGCATTTCCTTCTTAATACCACTGTAGATACGGGTCTTCATCTCTGCTACCGTCATGTGACCTTTTGACTCGCTCCAGCGCTGAATGCCCTCAAACAACGTACCTGAGCCATTCTGTTCACCGAGATCCGCCGTAAATACATAGTCAAGATGAAGATGTGGATCCACATAAGGAGGAACGACCAGATTTCCTTTCAGATCAATGGTTTCCATGTTTTCTGCCGCACAAGCATCCTCGTCAGCACACGGCTGTATTTTCTGAATGATACCCTGCTCCACGTACACCGTCTTTAATTCCTTCGAGCCCTTTAATCTGACATTGATAAATTTCTTCATCCTGACGCCTCCTGCATGGAATCAAAAGCAAAAGGCGCTGAGGAATACTTCCTCAGCGCCTTTGCTTTTTCTTTGTTCTACTGGCACAAAGAATATCACAGCCTGTATGAGCCGTCAATCCTGCGTCCTTCCTGCATGATCAATTCATACAGGGAGACAAAAAAGTAACTGGCATTTTGTTTTCAAAGAACAAATACGGCCTTCCTGCACTCTGCTTTTTAACCCGGTTGTGACACGTTCTGTTCTTTTACCCGACGGGTGATCTTCTCAGTGCGTATTCGCATCAATTTCCTTCGGGTCCCACTTACTGAAGCGAATCTTCTGGGCGCCATAAATTCCATAATTCCCCGAGAATAAATACGTGATGGCGATCGCCAGAATGAAGTAGGAGGAAGCCTCGAAGCCGAACATCTCGAAGGCGATCAGCAGGGACGCCAGTGGACAGTTCGTCACGCCACAGAAAACGCAGGCCATGCCGATGGCCGATGAGAGTGCCGGATCCATGCCCGTAAAGCTTCCCACCACATGGCCAAAGCTTGCACCAATAAAAAGCGATGGTACGATTTCGCCACCCTGGAAGCCGCCGCCCAGCGTGATGGACGTGAAAAGAATCTTTAAAAGAAAGGCATAAAACGGAATCGCAACGGCTGGATTTTCGATGCAGGCCGCGATGATCTGAGAGCCTGTACCATTATACGTCTGGCTTCCAACAAGCAGCGTCAGCAGGACAATGAGCACACCTGACACGGCGACGCGAAGGTAGTCGTTCGGAAAAGCCTTCTGCAGCAGCTTCTTACTTCGATGCATTGAGGTTGCAAACAGGACAGAGACCATCGCGCATGCTCCGGCAAACAGCATCGTGCAGACTGCTTCACGCACATGAAAGGTCGGCACCACAGAGAGCAGCATGGCCTCACTGCCAGGATTGATTGCCTGTGCCACAAAATGAGCAGTCAGGGCCGCGACTGCACACGGAACCAGGGCGGAGTAATACATGACACCAACCGTACTGATTTCCATCGACAGTACCGTCGCTGCCAGCGGCGTACCAAACAGTGCCGAAAACGCAGCACTCATACCACACATGATGGTCCGACGTCGTTCCTCGCTCCGAAAATGAAGGAGACGGCCCAGTCCATTTCCGAGAGAACCACCGACCTGCAGGGCTGCACCCTCACGCCCAGCAGAGCCACCAAATAAATGGGTGATCACCGTTGATACGATAATCAGTGGTGCCATGCGCACTGGCACGCGCTCACCCTCTCGGATGGCCTCCAGCACAAGGTTCGTACCACGAGGCTTCCGCGCACCGAGGCGGTGATAAAACCACACGATAAAAAGTCCCGCCAGTGGCAGAAAGAAGACAATCCAGGTATGCGCTAAGCGAAAGCTTGTCGCCAGAACAATGCCCTTTGCAAAAAGCGCTGCCACCGCTCCGACGATGCCACCGGTCAGGATGCCGAACGCAATCCACTTGAGACCAACCAATAGCTTATACGGCAGCGTTTTCCAGTACGCCATATATTCACTCCACATAACTCTTCCCCTTTTCTTATTATCTCGGCTTCCGTGGAGGCCGATGAGACAGCTGGTCCACCAGCATATTGGCTGCAAAATCCACCACCATAAACATAAGACTCGACTGTGCACTTCCCACGAGATCCAGCGTATGCAGCTTCCAGAGGTCCATGACGCAGAACAAAGCGAAAACAACGGCCGTGCAGATCACGGTAAGGCGAGCACATCTTTTGATTTTCTCCATCATAGCTCGATACGCTCCAGATCTTCTGGCACGAACACACGTCCCGTATAAGAAGCCTTTGCCTCCGTGGTATAGAGCTCCTTTCGGCGAGCAATGTTCTTGTCCTCCGTATGATACAGAAGAAGGTTCGGCACCTTGAGGCTCTCCGCAAGCTCTGCTGCATCCTTCACCGTAGAGTGATGCTTTTCATAAGGATGGAAGCTGTCCCGCTCCTCATAGAGGCAGAAGGCCTCATGAAGCAGCCAGTCTGCACCCTTTGCATACTTCTCTTCATATTCCGCATTATACGGCTCATCTCCACAGCAGCAGATCTTTCGGCCATCATTCATCTCATAAAGATAGCCGAACTGCTTCGCCTTTGTGGAGCCAATGTCAAAAAACGTCACCTTGTGACCGTTGATCTCACGGGTCTCTCCATCCTCAACCGGAATCAGGTGCAGGCGGTCTCCGATGAACTTCACCTGACCTGGCTGCAGCAGCTTCCGCGAAATGTCATCCAGGAGCTCGATCACTTCCTTATGTCCATAGATGCGCGCTTCCCCCTCATACTTGCCAGCCTTCATATTCTGGGTAATGAGACGAACCATCCAGATCATGCCCGTAAAATGATCGATATGCTTATGCGTGAGAAAAATGTCCCGCATATCCATCCAGTTGAAGCCTGCATGCTTCAGCTGGTGTAGCACCTGTCCGCCACCCCCGGCGTCCACCATAAAGTATTTTTCTGCCCCCTGCTTTTCTTCATCTGTCAGAACATAGCAGGTATTAAAAACTTCGGTGACAAGGGCATTGCCCGTGCCCAGCATTGTGATATTCATCGGAATTCCTCTCCTCATACTGCCTTTTTTTTATTTCCGCTCCCTATTCTACTACCATTTTCATCTCCCGAAAAGTCCAGACATGCGAAACCCCGGGGCGGGTGCCTCGGGGTTTCAGTCTACATATATAGGAGAATAGGGAAAACGCGAAATGAAAATGATGCTTATGACAGTGGAGCCGGATACTGGATCTTGCTGTCGGTGAAATCAAACGGCCATACAGTCTTGAACTCACCATCCTGGATCTGAGCAACGGCTACAGAAGCCTTGGTATTATCATTTGTGTGCTGTGCGCCATCAAACTCATAATCCTCAAACTTGATCTCATCATATGGAAGAATGATGTCTGGTCCGTTCGGGAAGGAGTCCTTAATGTCGATCGTATCGAGCACGTTCTTCACAGCCTCACCATCGGTTGTGCCTGCCATTTCAAATGCAGTCTTGAAAAGCCATACAACCGTATAAGCCTCTGCAGAATGTCCATTCATATCTACATCATACTCGGCCTTAAACTTCTTGTTGGTCTCCACGCCCTTCTTCAGATCCGGGTTGAACTCGACAACGGTCGTGATGCCGTTTGCAAGGTTTCCAGTTGCCGGGATATAGGAAGGATCTGCGAAGCCATTTGCCTTACCAATGATGATTGGTGGCTGATAGTTCTGCTCCTTCAGCGTCTTTGTGAAGAGGATGGCATCCGCGATGTAGGACTCACAGATCACGGCGTCTGCATTGGCCTCCTTCAGTGCCAGTACCTCTGATGTAAGGTCTGCGGCACCACTGGAGTACTGCACTTCCTTTACGACCTGAATGTCATACTTATCCGCATAGAGGCCGACGCAACGGATGATCTCCTGGCCAATGTTGGAGTTATCGGCAAAGATGGAAACGGTCTTCACTTCCTTGCCTGTCTGCTCGGAAGAATCCTTCAGGTACTTCAGCATATCCTCAACGTATACCGAGTTCAGTGGGCAGAGACGGAAGAAATACTGCAGGTTATCCGTGGAAATGCTGTCGACGGTCGAAATTGCAGTGATCATCGGAATCTTATACTGCTCGCAGACCTTTGCAACAATCTCGGAAAGCGTGGACTGATGGCAGCCCATGATGGCATTCACCTTATCCTGCGTAATGAGACGCTCTGCCACCGAACGTGCAACCTTCGGGTCACCCTGGGTATCACCACGTACGATTTCAATCGGGCGTCCATTCACACCACCGGCTGCATTGATCTCCTCTGCGGCGAAATCAACACCACGCATGATGTTGGTACCGATGGCTGCCTTATCACCGGAAAGAGCATACATCGCACCGATCTTGATCGGCTCTCCTGTCAGCTCGCCGGCACCATTGTCGGAAGCAGCTTCTGTCTCCTTCTTTGCTGCCTCGGTCGCCTGTGTTGCCTGTGTTTCCGTCGTGGTTGTGGTGGTCGAGCCACATCCTGCCAGCATGGAGCCGGCGATGGCGGCCGCCATAAAAGCGGATACAAGTCTCTTGAGTTTCATAATGTTCCTCCTTGGATTATATTGTGCACATCTCCTTCCCATATGAAGGAGATGGCAAAAGACAGATTAAATACCGAGATAGGCCTTCTTGACATGCTCATTGGCACTCAGCTCTGCGGAGGTTCCGCTCAGCGTAATGCGTCCATTCTCGATGACATAGCCACGATCGGCCACAGCGAGTGCCTTTGTGATGTCCTGCTCCACGAGCATGACGGAGACACCGGTCTTCGCAAGCTCCTGTGCAACCTTCAGAATGTCATCTACAATGTTTGGTGCCAGTCCGAGCGATGGCTCATCGAGGATGAGAAGCTTCGGTTCACCTACCAGTGCCCGCGCAACAGCTACCATCTGCTGCTCACCTCCGGAAAGCGTACCCGAGATCTGTCCGGCTCTTTCCTTCAGCTTCGGAAACCACTGATAGCACTTTTCAAGATTCTCCTTGAAGTGTTCCTTCAGTGTCTTATTAAAAGCCCCAAGCTCCAGGTTTTCGAGACAGGTCATGCCGGTAAACAGCTGACGTCCCTCCGGTACCTGAACGATGCCATGATCCAGTACGAAGCGCGAGCTCTTACCGGAAAGTATTTCATCATTAAAGGTGACCGTTCCTGCCGAGGCCTTGATCATTCCGGTCAGTGCCCGCACCGTGGTGGTCTTGCCCGCACCATTGGATCCGAGAATGGCAACGATCTCTCCATCCTGAATTTCGAAGGACTCATCCCAGATGATTTTGAGAGACCCATAGCCTGCCGTTAAACCTTCTACCTTAAGCATGTGCAGCCTCCTTCTTCTGTCCGAGATATACCTCCATCACATACGGATCGTTCATGACCTCCTCTGGTGTGCCAACGGCAATCTTTTCGCCGTGATGAAGTACGATGACGTCCTCACAGAGGCTGACAACCGCCTTCATGATATGCTCAATCAGGAAGATGGTGACACCGCTGTCATTGATGCGGCGGATCAGTTGAATGGCCTCCTCCGTCTCGGTCGGATTTAGTCCAGCCATGTTTTCATCGAGAAAGAGCATTTCCGGATTCGTGGCCAGGGCTCTGGCCATCTCAAGTCGCTTCTGATCCGGTGTGCCCATGTCCTTGGATAGATCATGACGCTTCTCATAAAGGCCGGTAAAGTTCAGAATATCGAGGGCCTTTTCCCGTGCCTCGATGGCATTTTTCGCTGGCTTCGTGCCATAGTAGGACGAAGCGATGACATTGTCGAGCACCGTCAGATTCTTGAGTGGCTTCATAATCTGGAAGGTACGCGCGATGCCCATCTTCGTATACTCATAGGCTGGCTTGTTTGTGATGTCCATGCCCTTATAGAGAATTTTCCCTTCCGTCGGCGGATAGTAGCCGCAGATCATATTGAAGGTGGTAGACTTTCCGGCACCATTCGGACCGATCATACCGGTGATTTTTCCTTTTGCAACCTCGAAGGATACATCCTTCACAGCGGTCAGACCTTTGAAGCGCTTCGTAATATGCTGAACTTCAATAATGGACTCTTCTGCCATACTCATGCCTCCTTCCCTAACTTCTTATAATCCTTTGCAAGCTGTGCCGCTTCGAGAACCTCGCGAGATGGTTTTTTCAGAAGCACGCGATCCACCCATTTCTTCACCTTACTGTCCATATACCAGCCGAGAAGACCCGATGGGCGGAAACGGATCACGAGAATCAGAACGATCGCATACATGATGAGGTTGATGCCTGGAAGAATCGCGCCAAACTCGTTCCGAAGAAATTCGGAAAGTGTGATCATGATACCACCACCGACCAGTGGGCCCTCTACAAAGGAAGCACCACCAACAACGGCCGGGAGTACGGACTCGACAGAGTAGGACTGAAGCATCAGATCTGGATCGATATAGCGGTTATAGCTTGCATAGAAGAAGCCAACCATGCCGGCCACCATCGCAGAAATCACAACGGCGATGACCTTGTATTTAATCGGATTGATACCGATCGCTGCGGCCGTATCCTCATCCTCACGGATGGTTTTCAGTGCAAAACCAAGCTTCGAACGATCAATCTTCTTCATAAACAGATAGGTCAGAATCAGCATCAGAAGTCCCACATAGTAATATGGAATCTTACTCATAAAGCGGAACTCTGCCCAGGAATCCTCTCCGAAGGAAAGGGAAATACCGATGGCCTTCCCTGCGAAATCCCAGTTCAGAATGAACTGTCGAATCGCTTCACCGAAGGCAATGCTGACGAGGGTGAAGTAAGGTCCTCTCAGAATGAAGCAAGGATAAAAGATGATGCCGGACACGAGTCCAACCACCAGCATGCCGAAGATACCACAGATCCATGGATTCACGGAGGTCTTCGTCATCAGAAGACAGCAGGCATAGGCACCGAGTCCCATGTAGGCTGCATGCCCCAGTGAGTTCTGTCCGGTCATACCACCAAGCAGGTTCCATGCCATCGACAGTGTCGTCATATAAAATACCAGAATGAAGACATTCATGATATACGGCATATCCTTAAAGAATACCGGAATGATCAGCAGAATCGCAAGAAAGATACCGATTGCAATCGCAATGTTTCGATGATAACGCTGACTCGCTTTGAGATCCTCTGGCCGAATCTGGATTGTTTTTTCGTTTCCCATTTTACTTCCTCCTTGCGATCACATTCTGACGTACGACGAGGATGATGATGAAGGTCACGAAGACGATCAGATCCTTATACATCGGGCTCACGAGAAGTGAAACCATGGTTTCCAGAAGTCCGAGCAGGATACCTGCAAGGAAGGCGCCTGGAATCGAACCTAAGCCTCCGACAACCACAACGATCAGTGCACGGAAGGAAAATACCGAGCCAGCCGTTGGAGACAGCACATAGAAAAGTGTGAGCAGTGCGCCTGCTGTTCCAGCGAGGGCTGCACCGAGACCATAGGCGAGGATGTAGATACGCTTTACATTGATGCCGACCACCTCTGCACCTACAGCATTCTGTGATACCGCACGAATCTGCTTTCCCAGGGTCGTATACTTCAGGAAGGCAAAAAGAAGAATGGTAATGACGATCGTAACACCGAAGCTGATGAGCTTCGGAAGTGCCATCGTCACTGGTCCCAGCTGGACGGTATTACTCGAATACGAGGTGGTGATCGTACGGAAGGATGATCCGAAGATCACCAGCGCGAGGTTCGACAGCAGGGTTCCGAGACCTACCGTCAGAAACAGAAGATTTGTAAATGATTTGGTGCCGAGCGACGGTGTGATCAGGGTTGACTGGATCACTGCACCCAGACAGAACATCAGAATCGCCACAAATGGCACCGCCATATATGGATCCAGACCGAAAATGCTGCAAAGCACAAAGGTCAGATACATACCCACCATCAGCATTTCCCCATGACAGAAGTTGATGATCTTCATCACGCCGAAGATAACATTCTGGCCCATGCCCATCATGGCATAGAAGCCGCCAATCATAAGTCCATTTGCAATTGCCTGCAAAACACTACTCATGAAAAGATCCCCCTTTCTTGAATATGATAAAAGTATAACGCAGTCGATCTAGCACTTGCTTGTGATGGATGGATAGCATTTTGCGTCTTCGTCATTTAACGAAAGAGGGATAGCACAATTTTGTTCTAAAACTGTGCTATCCCTCTTCTGTTTCATGCCCTGCATACGTGACCGTCGCTTAACGGCGGGCACTTTCCTATTCACCAGAGGGATGTTCTGTATCCCCTCCGCTTTTCAGTATGTCCCGAAGCTCGGTCGGTGTCATTCCGGTGCACTTCTTGAAAATACGTGAAAAGTAATTCGGATTACTGTAGCCCGCCTCAATGGAAATTTCCTTAATGTTCCGATCCGGATCCTTTCGCAGCAGCTCTCTCGCCTTCTGAATGCGTAGACCCGTGAGATAGTCACTGAAATTGGTGCCCGTTTCTTCCTTAAAAAGCTTTGAAAAATAATACGGACTGATGTTCACCTGCTGCGCCGTCTTCTCAAGCGAAAGCTCACTCGTAAAGTTATTCTGTATGTACTCCTTTGCAAGCTGAATCACGCTGTTCTGCTTCGGTGCCTGTGCTGCAATGTCCCGCACGAGCTGAAGAACCGCCGTCGTAAAGATCTGTCGCATCTCCTCCGGGGTCGATGCCTGCAGGAGTTCCTTCCCCGCCTGGCTTTGAACACTCTTTCCCTGCTCCGACGCGATACGGCATCCCTCCAGCAGAATCTCAAGCAGTGCCATCTGTGCATCGGCCTCTGTACTGTTTCGTGTATCCATATACCATGCGAGCAGCATCTCCGCTTCCCGACGTGTACCTGCTTCATCGCCACGTCGAAGCACTTCCAGCATCGTGCGCCGCAGGTTCGCCTGCTGCTTCGCTGCATCGTTCCGCACCATGAGATCATCAATATGCGTGACCTTCCGCATGCCATGCCGAAGTGCATTCAGCGCTTCCTGATAGCTGTCAAACATGGTGGACCAGGGCTGTACGGAGCCAATGCCGGCCTTAAAATCGACCCCGACCATTTCCTTCAGAGAGGTCACGAGTGAGCGCATGCGTTCAATCATTCTCAGACGCTCCGTATAGCCCATGTCCGCACTCGTCCATGGAATCGCCGCAATCAGCTTATTGCCCATCATGTCTGAAAGATAGGCTTTAAAGAAAATGCGAATCTGACCACTCATCTGTGCTGCAAATTTCTGCGCCCGCACACTGGCACCCACCGGATTTCCCGGCGCCTCCTTTTCAAATCCTTCGCCCCATTCAAATACAGTAATAAACCCATATTCCTCTGTCAGATTTAAAAGCGAGCGATACTGTGTGCCAGAATAGCCATACTCATTCTGAATGATCAGGCTCAGCACAAATCCATTTTCAATGATGGGAACAACCGCCTCCATCTTTTCCCGGATATTGAGATCATCCTTACGTTTCTGACGTTCCATATCGATGTCATGGATCAGCTTCGTCAGCTCTTCCGTGATTTTCTTTCGTTCAATGGGCTTCATGATATAGTCCGTCGCCCCAAGCTCCAGCGCTTCCTTCGCATAATCAAAATTATCGAAGGCTGTCAGAATCAGCGCACGAATATGCGGTTCGATGGACCGGATCTCGCGAAGCGCCGACAGTCCATTGATGCCCGGCATCTGAATGTCGAGCAGCGCGATATCCGGGCGGTGTTCTTCCGCAAGCTCAATGGCCTGCCGTCCACTTTTTGCAAGGTATACTTCACAGTCATTGAAATCCTTATCAATAATAAATTTCAGAGACTCCCGCACGATGCCTTCATCGTCTGCAATAAGGATTTTATACATGCTCTGCCTCCTTCTCCTCTTCTACTGCTTTCGGCACAAAGATGCGTACCCGCGTACCACCCTCTTCGCCCCCGGTATCAATGGAAAACACAGCCTCCTGCTGGTAAAAAAGCTTCAGTCGCTCACGCACATTGCGAAGTCCGACGCCATTTCCCTGTGGGCTTGCCTTTTCACCCACCATGGTCGGTGCCACCGGTCCCGTCATGATGCTGCGGATCTTCTCCTCGGTAATGCCAATGCCGTTATCCTGTACCTCTACCACGACCTGCTCTGCCTCCTGATATACGTGAAGGAGAATCTTCTTTTCCTTCTCCTCCTCTTCCATCGGGAAGGCATAATGAATGGCATTTTCCACGATGGGCTGCAGGACCATCCCTGGAAAGCATGTATCCAGCAGCTTTTCATTGATCCGCTTCACGACATGATATTCACCGTCGAAGCGGACATTCATGATATACATATAATGGTCGACCAGTTCAATTTCATTCCGAATCGTCGACGTGTTTCCGTTGTTTCGAAGCTGCCCTCTGAAAAATTCCGCCGTGTTCTCCATAAAGCTGTAGGTGCGTTCCGCGCCCTCCATCATGGCGAGCTGCTGCCCCGCATTCAGCGTATTGAAGAGAAAGTGGGGACTGATCTGTGCCTGATAAAACTTCAGCTCTGCGTCCTTCAGAAGATTTGCCGTCACGAGCTCCTTCTCCTTCATCTCGAGCTCCCGCTCAGCATGCGCCCGGATCTCCACGATATTCTGACGGATGGCCTCGAGCATCTGTTCAAAGGCCGCCGCGAGTACACCCACCTCATCCTGGTATGGGGGTTCTGTAATTTTCACCTCCAGATTTCCCGCTTCTGCCTCCCTGGCCTGTTCAGCCAGCAGTCGAAGCGGTCGTATAATGCTTCGGAGAAACATCGAAACCAGAAGAATGAGAATCATGGACATGCCAACCAGAATCAGAAGAATAAACTGCTCCAGGGTATGCAGGGATGCAGCTAAAATGTCATAGTTCTCAGAATTGTTCTGAAATCGGAGTACATCCAGCGTTCGGATATTCGTTACAAGATATTTGTATACCTGTGTGGCTTCGAGATAGTCCTGCTGGTAATGGGCATTGTCCGCATTTTTCTTTGATACGGACGCATCCATGAGCGAAAGATAGCTGAGCGTCATGCTGCGGATGTTCTTTTCCAGAATACGCGCTGCATGATTCGTGAGGGGAGCATCATCCGATGGCACAATGGTGGCCAGGGTTCGATGCCACTCCTCATATTCATGAAGCGCCTCCTCACTATGGGTATTGACATATTCCGTGAAGCTCTTCTGGAGACTGTTCAGAGTATTTCCATAGCGTGTAATTTCGACGCTTGTGCTGTACACGCTGTTCAGGTGATCAATCGACCGGTTGACCCGAAAAAACATCCCGACATTCGTTGCAAAAATGAGCACAAGGACCAGAATCAGCGGGACAATGAGTCGCGTCTGAAGCGACTGCGTAAACCGTGGCTTCTGCTTTTTCATGCGGTCCCTCCTTCCGCACTGCGCTCCATCGGCCAGTGCTCTTCCGGCGTGTCGTCCTCCTTGAGGAGACCGGGGATTCTCTCTCCACTCGTCTCCTCAATCGCCTCCTGACCCTTTCTGTATTCCGCAACATTCTCTCTGGTAATCGCCTGCAGCTCAATGGCACTTGCATAGTTCGCCACGCCATAGTTCAGGTAACGTTCCAGCTCCTGAAAGGCCTTTCGTCCTGTATCGGCCGCATTTGGGGTAATGGTAAAGCTGATATCTCCTCGCTCAATGCCGTCGATCAGGGTGTCGGAAATGCTTCCTCCTGCAATCTTCACCATGCCCTGCGCACCACGATCCTCTACGATCCGATAGGCCACCTCTGTGATCGTATCGTTCAGACAGATCAGGAGATCCGGCGTGATTTCATGATCTGCGCCCTCCAGGATGCGATCGATGGTTGACTCTGCGTTGGACAGCCCCTCATATTCCAGAATCACATGACCCGAGATGGTATACTGATGTGTGTCTAAGGTACTGCGGAGTCCCTGCAGAAACCAGCGGCGATCATGGGCACCGAAGGTATTGCCCGGATAAAGGACCGTGATGACATGATCCTCATCCCCGGACTGCTTTTGAATCTGCTGCCCATACGCCTGACCGAGGAAGTAGTCATTGATACCGACGAAGGCCTGTCGGTCACTCCCGCTCGAATCCCGCTGCATCGTAATCACGGGAATGCCGGCCGCCACGACCTGATCAATCGCCTGCTGCACCTCTTCATTGTCCTCTGGATAAACGAGCACACCATCGACATGACTGTACAGTGCCATCCGAAGCTGATCTGCTACAGACATGCTTTCCAGAAGGCTGGTCCCCATCCGCTCAATCAGTGCGTCTACATGATCCGCCTCCATCTGCGCACTCTCATATACCTGATTCCAGTAGGGCGCATCCTGATCATTCGTGATCATGGCGATATGGTAGCGGTAGCTTGTTTCCGCGCTCTCCTCCGATGCTTCCTGTGAAATCAGGTTTACATAACGGATCACCATCAGAAGAGTCAGAAAAAAGAACAGAATGACGACCAGCCAGGGGCCCATCCATACCGATTTTTTATGCATTCACTTCCTCCTGTCATTTTCATCTATATTCTGGATTTTAGCATTTTTGATCGCAGGCTTAAACTCTGTGCTATACTGCAGCTATGAAAATAAACATGCTATCCGACTATTTAAAAGAAACCTATGGCACCAAGGTCTATAAGCTCTCCCTCCAGTCCGGCTGCTCCTGCCCGAATCGGGACGGAACGCTTTCCTATGGTGGCTGCATTTTCTGCTCCGAAGGAGGATCCGGGGACTTCGCGGCTCCATTTCTTCCGCTGGACGAACAGCTTCGACTTGCGAAAGCGCGCATTTCCGCAAAGCTCCCGAAGCATCGTCCATCAAAAGAAGCTAGGTACATCGCTTACTTTCAATCCTACACAAATACCTATGGACCTGTCGAGCGGCTCGAGGCTCTGTATCGGGAAGCACTTATGCAGCCGGACATTGTGGCCCTCTCTCTGGGGACGCGTCCCGACTGCCTTCCAGAGGAAATGATCTCGATGCTGTCACGTCTCCGGAAGGAATCCGGCAAGGAGATCTGGATCGAGCTGGGACTTCAGTCCATCCATGAAAAAACCGCGGCACGTATCCACCGCGGTTATCCTCTCTCCGTATTTCAGGATGCCTACCAGCGTCTGAAGGCCGCCGACTTTACCGTCATTGTCCATGTCATCCTCGGCTTTCCATGGGAGACACGAGCGGAAATGCTGGAGACCGTCCGCTTTCTTTCGACACTGCAGCCAGCGCTCGATGGCATCAAGCTGCAGCTTCTGCATGTCCTTCGCGGCACGGAGCTCGGACGCCTGTATGAGGAAGCACCGTTTCCGACGCTGACACTCGAGGACTACTGTTCGCTCGTCGTCGACTGCCTGCGGCTTCTTCCATCCGATATCGTGGTCCATCGCATCACGGGGGATGGGCCGAAGCGGCTCCTTCTCGCACCCCTCTGGTCCGCGGATAAGAAGCATGTACTGAACACGCTGACCCGTGCAATCCGGGAGGCCTGAAGCTCGGATATCACAGGAGACAGCTTCGTTTCAACGTCCTTCCAGCCCGATTTCCGGAAGGTGCGTGGACCGGAAGGGCACTCTTCCTTTACTGCTCGCCTTCCTTCTGCTCCAGATAGTCCTTCATATTATGAAGCACCTTCTGGCTTAAAAGCTCATAGGCCTGCTCCGTCATGCCGGCACTCGCATTCATACAATAGACATTCGGATAGCTCAGCACCTCGTCGGCAATGTCTCCGAGCGCACCTCTCGTGTCGCAGCAGAAGATATTCTCCGGATTCTTCATCCACTTCTGAAGCGGCTCCATATCCGCCGCCGGACCGATGGAGGTATTGAACATGATCTTACCGCTTCCGAGAGCGGCAAATTCCTCCTCATGAAGGAGAATCACATTCTTATTGAGTGCTGTAATGATGACCTCCGATTCTGCAAGCAGCTTCCTGAGCTCCTTAAAATGATAGCCCTGTGCGGTACGCTCCGGCTTTTCGGCACGCGCGAAATAGGAAATATCCGCACCTAAAAAATGGAGTGCATCGGCGGTCATGCCACCTGAAGTCCCGAGGCCGACGAAGCCGACCTTAAGCCCGGTAATTTCCGTCGGCAGTGCCTTCCAGCGCCGTCCCTCATAGCCATGCAGGAGCTTTACCAGCTGGTAGATCACATACTCCACGACGCCATGATCTCCATAGTCCCGGATACCACGGACCTCAATGCCATGGGCACGTGCGTACGGGATGTCGACATTGGCACTCTCCTCACTGTACAGACTGCAGCACATCCCGACATAGCGAAGCTTCGGTGCCTGTGCCATCACCCTCCCTGTAAGACGGCTATTCGCCGAAAGCAGCACGGCATCTGCATCTCCGATGCGCTGTAAAATGTCATCCTCATCTGAGGGAAGATCCTGTGCCAGAACGATGCTCTCTGCTACATCCTGAAGTGCATGAATTCCCTTTTCCGTCAGCGCCACTTTGTCAATGGACACAAGTTTTCTGAATTTCTGCATATGATACTCCTACTCTTCACATATGAAATCCTCTGTTCTTTCCGCCGCCTAGAGATGCACAGCATCATAAAATAGACAGCGTTCAAAGAGGAAGTGATCTACGAAGCGATCAAAAGAAGGAAACAGGCTGACTCAGATTTCGAAGCAGTGCGACGATGGACCAGCCGGCGATCGCCGAGGTGCTTGAATAGATGTCGACCGTGGCCTTCAGTCCTTCGGTTTCGACCGTAATCTTATGATCATCGCCGATGAAGCCTGGCACAGAGGTAATGCGTGCCGTCGCCTTCTCCGGACCGATGGTCGCGAGCGACTGCGCGACCGCGACATTGACCTTCGTTGGCAGAAGGGCGATGGCCTCCTGGCAGGTACCGTAAAAAGCCTGGACTTCGTGATTGCCTTCCATTTCTTCCGTATAAACCGGCGTATTCTGAAGAGATTTCGGCCCCTTCCGGGTTTCAATTCCTGCCTGAATATCCTGTCCCGATGCCTCTGCCATCAGTGCAAGGGTCTGAAGCACATCGAAGCCACCGACCGCACCGTGTGGAATATAAATATGCGCGGCATGGGCACGTGCCGTCTCCTGCGCCTTCTGGTAAAACTCCGCATCCGCAAACGCTCCGATGGAGAGCGGAATAAAGCTGGCCCCCTGCTGAAGCGTTGGAATGCAGGCTTCCTTTGCCATGGCGACGGAAGCCGTTTCAATCACGAAATCCGGCTTGAGCGATAGAAGCGCTTCCAGGCTTTCAACCGCAACGCCGCCGAGACCCGCACACAGCTTTTCTGCCGAGGCCTTCTGATGACTCATCGCTCCCACAAGAGTATACTCTTCGAGCAGACCCTTTCGCATCGCCTCTGCAACGATGTTCCCAAGGAAACCACAACCGATAATGGCAATTTTTTTCATAGCAAAACTCCTTTGTTTTGTTTCTGTCACAGGCGCAGACATGAGTCGTGCGTCCAGTGACCGTACTTTATGTAATTGTATGTCGTGCGTTCGTGCCTTATCCTTCACCGGGGCAAGGAAGGGCGGCTCCGATGCAGCGCTTATCCGAGAAGAAAATCCGCATAGCCCCATGGCCAGATCGGATCTTCAAAGCTTTCCCGGAGATAATCCTCGATCTCATCTCCATCGTAGCCCGTCATGCGGGCTACCAGAATCAGCACATCGCGTGCATTTTCATATGGAAGAGGCGTAATGACAGCATCCGCACGGGGCTCCCCGTGATAGTCATCCACTGCTCCATTTTCTGGTCTTCCAGAAGTTCCCATGGCAAGTGTTGCCAGTACCATGGCGTGAAGGATGAGGGCATATTCCATGATCATCCATTCAAACTGCAGGACCATATCACGAAGGGTACATCCCGGAATAAGCAGGGTGGCAAAGGTCTCGGCCACAAGATAATTCCGCAGCAGCGGCGCATACAGCCTGTGCACTTCTTCATGACACTTGAAAAGTAACTGGAGCATCGATGCGTTCCTCTTTTCAAGCTGCTTACTGAGCTGTACAGCCTCCGTATACAGGGGTGTCAGCAGTTCCTGATAGCGGCCTTCCTTACGATAGTTCTCACTGATGTCGAGAAAAAGCGCATTCTGCTCGTTCATCGAGGCTTCCGCATCCTTCGGCATGGCAAGAATCGTGGCGGTCAGCTTCTGAACATCCGCATCCTTCAGGCATTCGCCCGGGTCAAGCGCATACATTTCATCGCAGATGGCATGCTTTCTACGCGCCGCACGATGCGGTGCTGCATGTTCCTTTTGAAAAAGGTCAAGCAGCATAAAAAAGCAGCGCTTCAGATTTACTTCATTGGGCAGCTTCTGGTCACTCAGCCAGTACATGAGGATATTCCGAATCTGGAACAGTTTATCCTGTCCTTTCAGCAGAAAATCCCGATCCTGATACGGAAGTCCGGTAAAATGAAGCTCCTGTACAGTATACAGCCGATCCACGATTTCCGGACAGCAGCTTACCAACGTGCGCTCGATTCGATGCTTAAATGTATGTGTCTCCCGCGGAAACACATGGCAGGTTTCGGAGAGGCATGCTTCTCCATAGGTTCGAACGAGCCTGCAAAGCTGATTTTCCTCCAGAAATGGGCAACGCATATTCGGAAGAAGTCCGATGATCTCCTGCCCATCCTGCTCCGTAATCGCGTCCACGACGGGCTCCGGCAGCTTCTGCCAGCGCTTCTTCGTTTCCCCGTCAACACGGATCTTCCACTCCTTACAGCAGGTAAAGGAGCAGTCTCCAGCGATGCAGTGAAAGTCCTTATAAAATTCTGGTTCGATAATCTGCCTGCTGTCTGTCATTTGAGATGCACTCCTTCCAACGCTCATATACATCCTATCTTATCAGCTCCACATCTTTAAGTAAACCGGTAAAATTCAGCCTCGCCGTCCGGGGGCATCCACGATTGTAAACAATCGTGGATCAGTACAAAAAAAGGACGCAGCCTGCGCTGCGTCCTCCTGCTAAACCGCGAACCTTACTTCAGTCCTGCCGTCAGCTCCTCCGGTACAAACCAGAGACCGTTTTCATTGTTGGTGCTGTCCATGTAATCCTTCAGCTGCTGTGAATGGTAGGCAGCAACGATGTCCTTCGCCCACTGTGCATCCTTGTTCTCTGCCTTTACAACAACCTGCAGAAGAAGGTGTGGAAGGATGTCTTCCTGAAGGAGAGCCGTGGAAGGATCAATCTTTGCATTGTACACGATGGAACCCGTGATCACGGCATAATCTGCATCTGAAAGAACGGGTGGGATGTTGACAGAAGTCATCTCGGTAAACGTCAGGTTATGCGGATTCTCCTTGATATCCTGCTGCGTCACCGTGGAGAGATCCTTGCTGGAATCCAGCGTGATCCATCCTGCCTTCTGAAGCAGGGCATAGGCTCTTGCCGTATTGGCTGCATCATCTGGAACCAGAATGGTCATACCGTCACCGATCTCATCCAGAGACTTGTGCGTATCTGAATAGATCCCTGCCGGGACGGTTGGAATCGGGCTCAGATTCACAAGATCGGCATTCTGCGACTTGTTAAAGTTCTCCATGTACGCCGTATGCTGTTCGACATTGACATCGACCTCTCCATCCTGAACGGCAACATCTGCGGATTGAAGGTCTGCAAACTCGACGGGTGTGACGGTATAGCCCTGTGCCTCGAGAAGCGGTGCAATCTGCTCCTCAAACAGCACGGAGTATGGACCCCAGGATTTCGAAAACTTAATTTCCTTATGATCTGGATCAGCGGTTCCAGCCACACCGACATTCGAAGTGTCCACACTTGTACTGCTCTCCCCTGCAGCTTCCGTCGCAGCCTCCGTTGCGGCCTCTGTGGCAGCCGTGCTTGCAGCTTCTGTTTCGGCAGCCTTTGTCGTCTGTGCAGCGGTGGTTTCAGGTGCAGAGGAAGAGCCGCAGGCAGCGACGGTGCTTGCAACAAGTGCGGCTACAGCAAGTACAGATAATGACTTTTTCATAATTTTCTCCTTGTTTTTTCCTAAGATGTAAAGGGTCGAAGCTGTGATTTCACAGTTCAGTATTGAAATCGGTCTCCGGAAACCGGTTTTCATAAAATAAACGCTTGACTTTCATGCACTGAGGTCAGAGATGCATTCTTCGCTTTTCTGCAATCTTGTTTCCGATCGTCTGTACGATCTGCACGAAAATGATGAGGATGATCACCGTAAAGATCATAAGGTTCGTATTGAAGGTCTGATAGCCATAGGTGAGAGCCAGATTGCCGACACCGCCTCCGCCAATGTATCCTGCCATGGCAGTCGCGCCAATCAGTCCAACAGTTCCAGTCGTAATGCCGATGACCATCGATCCAAAGGCCTCTGGGAACACAAACTGCGTAATGATCTGAAAGGTGGTCGCACCCATCGATTTTGCAGCTTCCACAATACCAGGATCCACGCCCAAGAGTGCACCTTCGATCAGTCGTGCAAAGTACGGTGAAATGTATAAAATCAGAGGCACCAGACAGGCCTTCGTACCTATACGTGTGCCGATGATCAGTTTGGTCAATGGCATCACGGTCACCATCAGAATGATGAACGGTGTAGAGCGGACGATATTAATGATGCTGTTTAGCACGAAATATACGATGTCATTTCGTTTCAGCCCATCCTTTCGACTCATCCAGAGAAAGACGGCGATGATAAATCCAATCACAGCACCAATCAATAGAGACCACCCCACCATATAGATGGTTTCGCATCCGGATTTTACAACTTTTTCGATGGGTACGCCCAGAAAGGCTTCCAGCTGCTGTGTCATAGAATCACCTCCTCAAACTCTTCTCCTGTTTCAATGATGTGCTTCTTACACTTCTCGATTTCTTCGTCCGTTCCTTCAAAAAGGATGAGCATGATGCCAATGACCACGCCCTCGATGACATTGATCGTACAGTAGAGAAGATTCGTTTTTACCTGGTATTTCGTATTCAGCTCCCATAGCAGCGGCTCCGTATGCTCATGGTTTTGCATCTTGATGCGAAGAATCTGATAATTCGTCGTCATCGATTTTATGGCTGGGATGAGTGGTGCCGGTACCTCATCATGAATGAGATTTCCAACGAATTCCTGGGCAATCGTGGATTTCGGATTTGTGAACACATCTACAACCTCGCCAAATTCTACGATTTTTCCATAATCCATGACAGCAACCTTATTACAGATCTGTCGGATAACATTCATCTCATGTGTGATCACCACAACGGTCACGCCCATCTTTTCATTGATCTGCTTCAGAAGCTCAAGAATCGACTCTGTCGTTTTCGGATCGAGTGCTGAAGTAGCCTCATCGCAGAGAAGAATCTTCGGATTCGTAGCCAGGGCACGGGCAATGCCAACACGCTGCTTCTGTCCGCCGGACAGCTGATCCGGATATGCCAGCTTCTTTTCGGAGAGTCCGACGAATGAAAGAAGCTCGTTCACTCTTTTTTCAATGTCCGGCTTCGGAATCCCATTCAGCTTCAGCGGGATCGCAACATTGTCATAAATGGTTTTCGAATTTAAAAGATTAAACTGCTGAAAGATCATGCCGATGGATTTTCGAAGCGTTCGAAGCTCCTTTTCGCTCAGGGTACTCAGATCCTGTCCATCCACCCATACCTTTCCACTTGTTGGAATTTCCAGTGCATTGATCATACGTACCAGCGTAGACTTTCCAGCACCGGAATAACCGATGATGCCATAAATATCGCCTTTCTCTATGCTCAAGGACACATCGTGAAGGGCATGCACCTTGGTTTTTCCATCAAACACCTTCGTAAGGTGCTGAAATTCAATCATACTCATGCTTTAACATAACTCCTTACGTTTTCTATACGCTGCACGAAGCTGGGTTCTGGCTCCTTGCAGACCTCCGTTCCATTTAAAGTGCGAGCTCCTTCGCCCACTCCTCGATGTACTGGAGGAAATAGGCCACGCCATTTTTCAGAACGGATTCGTCAATTTCAAAATACGGGGAGTGCTGTGGAAAGCGCTTCGCAGGGTCATGCACCCCACCACCCAGAATGAGGAAGGCTTTCGGATTCGTATATTTCGAAAAGTCCTCACCACCCATGGAAAATGGAACCTTCTGAATATGGTCTTCCCCAAACACCTGTACAGCTGCCCTTCTCCCGGTCGCAGCTACCTCTGGATCATTGATGGTCACCGCGCAGCCGAAATGATAATCGACACGAATATGTGTTTCCGTATCGAGTGCAACTGCGGACGCCGTTCGCTGCAGGAGATCTGGAAAACGGTCACGTACCTTCGGATCTGCCGCACGCGTTGTGCCGCTAAGATGTGCTGTTGCCGGAATCACATTGGAGGTGGTTCCAGCAACGAACTGTGTAATGCTGACTACAACGGGAATGATGGCATTCATTTCTCTTGCCACGATTCGGTTCAGACTCTGAACAAATTCGACACCTGCCTGAATCGGGTCAATACACTGTTCTGGGTGTGCGCCATGTCCGCCCTTTCCGTCAATATAGACGTCAAAGGTATCGGCACTTGCCATGATCGGCCCATCATTAAGTGCAGCTTCTCCTGCCTCCAGTGCACTCATGATATGTAATCCAATCAGGCGTTCACATTCCAGAACCGAAGGCACTGTTTTCAAATGAAGGGCACCCGAGTCTTCAATGAATTCCTCTGCTGGCTGGAAGATGAGACGTACCGTCACTGGAAGTTCATCACGATGTGCGGCCAGGACCTTCGCGGTGGCAAGCAGAATCGCTGTATGCGTATCATGACCACAGGCATGCATCGTGCCTTCATTCTCCGATTTGAACGGACACGCTGTCTTTTCCGTCACTGGAAGTGCATCGATATCCGCACGAATTCCCAGGATATGATCACTTGCATGTGCTCCCTTGATGGTCGCAATCACCGCCGTCTTATAAGGAGTCTCATAAGGAATTCCAAGTGTATCGAGTTCTTCCTCGATTTTCTTCTGTGTGTTCCATTCTTTCCAGGACTGCTCAGGATGCTGATGAAAATACCTTCTTAAAGCAATCAGTTCCGATTCAATGTTCACCGCTTCTTCCTGTATATTCATGTCTTTTCTTCCTTTCAACGATTGAATCACATTATACTCTAGATTTCCCATGTGTAAAGTAGGAATTAGCTATAGCTGGTTATCTGTTTTGTTATAGAACTCATACGGTTCTACGAATCAAAACGGTTCAGAAAGAAAATTTTGGATGAATTTTTTACAGCATGCCAGAGCCAGCCCCGTAAAGTGCAACCGCATGCGAGCTCATCAGCATAAGCACAACAAACAGGAGAAGGAGGACCGCATGTACCATCGGATAGGATGCATGTCGCTTCATTCCCGGAAGTGTACGCCGTTCCCAGAAGCTAAGCACAGGAAGGAAATAGCTTAAGTACACGTACCGACTGCTGAACGCCATCCCGCCATACATTTCGGTTCTCTGACTGATATCCTTTACATCAAGATAGCCAAAAAAGAAGGTCAGTCCTTCCAGAATCAGAGCCGTGTTCATAAGATTAAAGGTCTCGTTGTCCTGAAGGAAGAACGCATGGTACAGAAAGGCCAGTATGGGTGGCAGCACGGCCTGCAGCCAGGCATAGCGATCCTTTTTCAGTGCCTGAATGATGGCTTCGATTCGCGAAGCCTTCGGATCTGTATGTTCTGTGCCCGTTTCATGGAATGTATCCCTTTCTTCCCCCTGCTGCGTGCTTCTTCGTTTCACTGGTCTCCCACAGCCTGGACAGACGCTTGCATCGTCTGGCACCTCGGATCCGCAGTTCATGCAGACCCTTTTCGGACGTATTTTAATGATCGGCGTTCCGCAGGCTGGGCAGGTCTTATCATATGCTGAAATCTCTTTACCGCATTTTGGACATTTCATGTACTCACCTCAATCAATAATTTAGCCTACATCATAGTATTGAATGCTCGAATAATCAAGAAGGCCGTCCCTTTCGGGACGGCCCAGCTTTGGTTTTTGTGTATTGAATATGCTGAAATATCAGTTGTCTTCTGTAATTGCGTTTGCAGCCGTACGGCCGGAAACGAAGATCTCTGTGATGGCATTACCGCCAAGACGGTTACCACCATGGATGCCACCGGTTACCTCACCAGCCGCATAGAGACCGTCAATCACCTTGCCGTCCGCATCGAGTACGTGACGCTTGGTGTCGACTGCTACACCACCCATCGTGTGATGAGTTGAAGGTGCAAGGAAACGAATACGAAGCTTTGCATCGTCGAGGTTATAGGTATCGGCCTTGTAGGAACCATCGTCGTTCTTCTCACAGTCACCGATCAGTGCTGAGAACTGCTTCTTCGAAACATCGGCCGGCTGTGTGCCATTGATGATGGCCTGATCATAATCCTCGATGGTAGCCTTAATGGTCTCCACGTCAGTATCGAAGCCCTCTTCCTTCAGAAGATCAGCAAGCTCACCGATGGTGCGCACATACTGACGTCCATCCTCGTCCTCATCCTGGTAAGGATATGGTCCTGGAATTGGCGTTGCGGCATTCGCGATTTCAATGAAAACACCCTTGTGACCATTCCACTCAATACCGTTTCTGAACTCGCCAAGAGAAAGAACATCTCGCTCGGAGGTCTCATCGACGAAGCGCTTTCCTGTCGTCGGGTTGATGTAGACGGCATAGTCACCGCCGCCGAAGGCAAGGTCTCCATTGTCGACCCAGGAAATCGGCATCAGCTGCGTATAGCCCATACCGGTCGTTGCAGCACCGACAGCCTCGGCCATCGTGATGCCATCGCCCTGGAGAGAACCACGATTCGTGGTTTCGGTCTTCTCATTCAGATATTCCGGATCCCAGTACTCATTGGTCTCTACAACCTTCTTGATGTTGGCTGCATAGCCGCCGGTAGCGAGAACCACACCCTTCTTTGCGTGTGCAGTTACTTCCGTGCCATCATACATGGTTGCCTTGACACCGCTTACACGGCCATCCTCCTGGATGAGCTCCTCTGCAGTAGTTCGGGTCATGATCTGGTTGTGATCGTTTGCATTCAGGAAGGAGGTCATCGGAGCGACGAAGTAGGTGCCCCATCTGCCCTTATACTCTTCCTTCTGTCCATCGCCATCGGTATCGACATCAGCACCGATGAACTGGTTCTCACGATACCACAGTGCACCGATGAGCGTCGGCTGGGTATCCTCGACGAAGGTAGAACCCATATCCTCAAGCCATGGCTTCAGATCCTGTCCATCCTCGATGAACTGAGAAACGAGGTCAACGTCGCCATAAATCCAGCTGGACTTGTCGGCACTCTGACGAAGACCGCCATAGTAGGTCTGGAAGATGTGCAGGTTTACCGTCGAGAACAGCGTAAGATCGGACTCCGGTGTGCCGGCATCCAGCTTCGGCTGTGCCCAGTCAAGGTAGGCCTGGATTTCCTTCTTCAGTGCCTGAAGGGTTGGAAGATAATCCGCTACGACACCGTGCTTCGAAAGCTCCTCGATGTCACCGGCTACATACTCATGATCCTTGTAGTAATCCTCATCGAATGGCTCCTCGGACCAGTTCAGAATGGTCTTCAGCTCATCGATGCAGCCCTGTACGGACTTTACCTTATTGTATTCATTGCCATCATAGCCCTTACCGGTCGTTGCATCCGGATCGGATGGATCCCATACGAGATACGGCATCACGGACTGGTACTGACCACCGGAAACGAGGGTATTACCACCAACTTCCGCGTTCTTCTCGATAACGAGAACGGAATCCCCGTTCTGTGCAGCCTGTGCTGCAGCTGCCATACCGGCTCCACCGCCACCAACTACAACGACATCCCAGGTATCCTCGATCGGATCCTGTGCCTTCGTCTCTACGGTGTTCGAGGTAAACGCATCCTTATTCGTCACACCGGCCTGCTCTGCGGCATCATTGACCGCATCCTTCAGTGCCTTGGAGGAGAAGGTTGCACCGGAGACAGCATCCACGCCGGTACCATTGGCCTCGATCATCTGAGGAATCAGAATCTCAAATGCCACATCGCCGACATGCTCGGTCTCCTTGGTCTCATTGATCTTAATGTCGGTAATCTTCTGATCATCGAAGGTAACGTCTACCGTTGTCGGGCCATTATAGCCGACGCCGGTTCCGGTATAGGTGCCTGCCGTAAATGCAAGGGCCTCATCGGATCCCGTCGAGCTGTCGCCCGTCTTTGCCTTCTCAACGGCTGCTGCGAATGCCTTCTTCACGGCATCACTCGTGATCGTCGATCCAGATACCGCATCCACATCTGCAGACTGTGCCTTAAGAAGATCACCCTGCAGCTGCTCCATCGCTACGCCACCCTTATCCGGTGTCTCATCCTTACCCTCGATTTTCACATCGGTAATTTCAGAATCACTGGTAGTAATGGTAACGGTTACCTTCCCTGCGAAGCCCTGCTCGGATGCAGAATAGGTACCAGCTACATAGCTTCCTGCTGTAGCAGCTGCTGCGGTCGTTGCTGCAGGGGTTTCTGCAGGCTTCGCCGATGAGCATGCCGTCATCGACGCCACGAGGCAGGCTGCCATCGCGCCACTTATAATTTTTTTCATAGTTCCTCCTAATATCAATAGTACAAAAACACGTTAATATATTAACATATTTACTATAGATACACAAGTTGACGCCCCTGTATTCTTACAGTTTTTCACAATTTATAACAGCTTTTTAACTATTTTCTGTCTTCTCTATTCATATGTAACAAAAATGCCCCTGTGTTTTTGCCGTTTTACACAGGGGCCGCTGATTCGCTTCGCAGCGCAACGCGTTGCCGGAATCGAATCTATTCTCTTTTCATCGAATCGGATCAATTCTATTCAATGACAACAATGAGTCCATGCGGAAGGCAGGTAATCGGGAAATCGTAATCGGAGCCACTCAGCTTTCCGATGGAAACGCACACCTGATTCGAGCAGTTGGATTCCGCCATCCAGACCTCTCCGTCCTTGACCTCCAGAAGATTGACATCATGCTGTGATGGATAGGCTTCCTCACCAAGCGATGTAAGCGTCGTATCCTGCGAAACCTCTTCCGCCTTTCCATCCTCAATCTTATACATGGCATCCTTCTTCAGTGGTACTCGAAGAATCTCCTGATCCCCATACTGCACCACCACCTCAAGCTTCGGTCCACTGTTTTTCTGCAGCAGGGCCGCTGCCAAAAAGCTGATCAGGATGATCCCGAGAAGTACGAGAAGCATGATCAGGTTTCTTTTTCTGTGAATTGTTTCTTTCATAGTATCTGAGACAGATGGGAAGGCATCTGTCCTGTTCCTTTCTTTTTTTTAATCGCTGTTCATTTCTGCCTGGCTGTGTGCTCTTGCTGCCAGCGGGCATGTTTCTCGCGCCTTTTCTGCTCTATGATACAGCCTTCGCACATTCTACAAACTGGATCAGCATGTCGTATTCCTTCCCGTCCTCCGGGCGGAAGGGCCAGTGAAGATGCTGCTCCTCCACGTTCGGATACCTGCGTCGAATGTATGTAAGCGACTGATAGGCACCTTCGACAGGATCCTTCGGTGCGTCCTCGACACCAAGAAGCAGGGACGCTCCTCTCGACGCAAGCGTATCATTCAACACGGGAATATAGGCATCGTCCATGTCTCGAAGTGCGTCAAAAAACGGGTCCTGATGCATGGGATGCCCGAGGATCTGCTCCTCCACGTTTCCTGCGAGGGTCAGCCAGCTGTAGCTCAGGATGCTCCAGAGCTGACTGTGCAGGCCGACACTGACACTCAGGTCATCCTGTCCAGACGGAAGGGCACTTCGCAGCGCCTCCGGCGAGCGGTAGACCTTCGTCTGAAGCTTCGCAAGCTCCCTGAGCGACGCCTCCATAAAGGCCGCCTCCGTCAGGCCTCTCCCGTTTTTCTGTACAAAATGGAGAAGGGATGCCAAAAAAGCCTCCGTATCTTTCGATGAGACACCGGTCAGAGAGCCGGCCCAGATCTGGATCTTCGATGAATGCAGGAGCCCATAGCGTTTGAGTCCCTGTCGCATGCCTGTTTCGTCCACATCGATGAGGGTCATGCGCTCATAGCGGGCAGCCAGACGCCCGAGGTCGAGATCATTGGCCGGTCCGATGCCATAGAGCGCGATGGAGTCGGCTTTCTCCGGTGAATGGGCAAGAATGATATCCGTCAACGCTTCACGGTATGTGGCCCAGCTTTCATAGGCGTTTGGAATTTCAAATTCCTTTTTGATGTCTTCAAGAATGCTCATGCTCCCTATAGTAGCATAGAAGTCGTGATTTTAATAACGAAATTCTTCTGTCGAAAGTGCCGAAATCGTAGCGAAGCAGAACTGGAAAAGAGAAAGAGCCCACATACAGAAAAGCGAGGCACTTGCGTGCCCCGCCTGTCATGAATCGTATTTACCTGTAAAAACCGCATTTATCTGCAAAGCTGTGAAAATGCATCGGCTACAAACTGCACCTTCGTGCCGATGATGACCTGTACCGAGGTCTTGCCCGGGCGGATGACACCGGCTACACCAGCGGCCTTAATGGCCTTATCATCAACGAGGGTCATGTCCTTGACTTCCAGTCTCAGTCTCGTAACACAGTTATCGATGGAGGCAATGTTTTCCTTGCCGCCACAGCCCTTCAGAATCTGCTGTGCGATTGCGGTGAAGTCGTCGCTGGCAAGCTCCACCTTCTTCTCTGCTTCGACATCATCCTCTTCTCTTCCAGGTGTCTTCAGATCGAATTTCTTAATGGCAAACAGGAAGACGACATAGAACACGATAAAGGCCGCGATGCCGAGTGGAAGGATCAGCCAGGTCTTCGCTGCTGCCGGAAGAGATGCAGAGAACAGAAGGTCCATCGCACCTGCCGAGAAGCTGAAGCCGGCACGGAAACCGAGCGCTACGGTCACGATCGTAAAGATGCCATAGAGTGCTGCGTAAATCACATAGAGACCCGGTGCCAGGAACATAAAGGCAAACTCAAACGGCTCCGTGACGCCACAGATGAAGGAGCATACCGCAGCGGAAAGAAGAAGGCCAATCGCGGCCGTTTTCTTTTCCGGCTTCGCGCACTTCACCATCGCAAGGGCAGCACCTGGAATACCGAACATCATGCATGGGAAGAAGCCGGACATGTACATGCCGAGGCTCCAGGAAACGTCGGCTGAGGTCTCACCTGCCCAGAAGTGCTGAAGATCACCGAGGCCAATGGTATCAAACCAGAAGACATTGTTCAGTGCATGATGGAGTCCCGTTGGAATCAGGAGACGGTTCAGGAAGGCATAGATGCCTGCGCCAACGACGCCCATCTTCGCGATGCCATCTCCGATGGCAACGAGTGCACCGAAGAGCAGCGGCCATACGAAAAGAAGAATCGCCGATACGATGATGGATACCACACCGGCCACGATAGCAACGCAGCGCTTACCGCTGAAGAATGCCAGGAAATCCGGAAGCTTCGTATCCTTAAAATGATTGTAGCACTGAGAACCGATGACACCGGCGAGAATACCGATGAACGGGTTGGCAATCTTGTTGAATGCGAGCGTCTTCGTCGCGTCATCCGCGATGGACGGCATCAGGGTGGTTACGGTACCCGTAGCGAGCAGCGTTGTAATCATAAGCCACGAGGCAAGAGCTGCAATGCCACCGGTCCCATCATTCTGATCGGACATACCAACACCGACACCGATGGCAAAGAGAATCGCCATGTTATCGATCAGCGCACCACCGGCCTTTACGAGAAAGAGACCGATCAGATTCGCTGCACCCTGGATATCACCGCCCTGCATCGTCGCCGGACAGAGCAGATATCCGATGCCCATCAGGATGCCACAGATCGGCAGTACTGCTACCGGGAGCATCAACGCTTTACCTAACTTTTGAAGAAACTTCATATTTCCCCTCCTTTAAAAATACCACACTGGAACAGCTCCAGCGGGTGTTCGGCGATTAGAAAATCCTTACGACTTCATCCTGAAGCGTCACCTCTCCTTCCTTCTGCAATTTGATTTCCTTATAATCATCCGTATTACAAATCAGCACCGGCGTGATCGTATTGAGTCCCGCTGCTGTGATTTTCTGCAGATCCACGTCCATGAGAAGATCGCCCTGCTTCACCTGATCGCCTGCCTTTACATGCGGTGTAAACGGTTCTCCCTTCAGGTTCACGGTTTCGAGTCCGATATGAAGGAGGATTTCCGTTCCCTGGGTGCTCGTAAGCGAAATCGCATGCAGAGTATCAAACACCATCGTAATCTCACCATCTGCCGGTGCATAGATTTTTCCCTCCTCCGGGATCACGGCGAAGCCATCTCCTAAGATCTTCTCCGCAAAGGTCGGATCCGGTACCTCTGTAATCGGCACGACCCTTCCCTTGCACGGTGCATGAAGAACGTTACTTTTCTCTTTTTTCTTTAAAAAATCAAACATTTAAGCAAATTCCTTTCCATTGATAAACACATGTACGAGCCGAAGCTCCGAATCGAGCAGCACAAAATCCGCCCTTTTCCCAGGTTCAATGCTGCCGACCTCCTCATAGATGCCGATCTCTCTGGCCGGATTCTCCGTGACACAGCGAACCGCATCCTCAAGCGGAATGCCCGCCGTTTTCACAGCATAACGCATGCAGTCCATCAGATTCGTAACCGAGCCCGCAATCGTCCCATCATGAAGCGTTGCCAGATTTCCATGCACGGTCACCGGCTGACCCCCGAGACTGTATTCCCCATCCTCGAGTCCGGTCGCCCGCATGCTGTCGCTGATGAGCATGATCCGCTCCGCACCAAACATCGAAAACGTTGCCCGGATCATCGACGGATGGACATGTACGCCATCCGAAATCAGCTCCACATGGCAGCTTTCCGCATCCCGTGCAGCACCAATGACGCCTGGATTTCGATGATGGAGTGGCGGCATCGCATTATAGAGATGTGTCACATGCGAAGCACCATGTGCGATTGCCTCCCTGGCCGTGTCATAGTCGGCCATCGTATGGGCGATGGAGACCACGACCTGATCCTTCACCGTATCGATAAAGTCCATCGCACCCGGCTCCTCCGGAGCCAGATCCACAAGCTTAATGAGTCCACCAGAGGCCTCCTGCATTTCTCTGAAAAAGCGCAGATCACAGGGGCGAATGTTCTCTGCCGCCTGTGCGCCCTTCTTTTCCGGGCTGATAAATGGCCCCTCCATATTGATGCCGACGAGGTGGGCCCCTCCCTTACAGGTATAATTTCCAGCGTTCTGCATTGCCTTTAAGAGCGCTGGCTTTTCAATCGTCATCGTCGCCGGACAGATCGACGTCACGCCGACCGAGGCCTCATAGCTCGACATGATGTCCAGTGCTTCCTCCGTGCCATCACACATGTCCGCATGCATGCAGCCATGGAAATGGAGATCAATGAGCCCCGGAATCATCCAGAGTCCCGTCGCATCGAGGATCGTGTCTTCTGCCTCCTCTGCTGCAAAACGGCCCTCCTTCACCATAATATCTTTATTTTCAAACCGATGCGCCGCAGTATAGACCTTCGCACCCTTGATTTTCATGTTCTTCGCTTCTCCTTTACCCTTCTGTGAAGTGACGATTTCTCATCCGTATGGACGACGAATTAAGACCATTCGAAATGCAGCTGTCCGCTCCTGCCATCCTGTCATCACCGATGTATGCCTCCTTCAGATGGAGTCGAGCTTCACCTTCTGCAGTGCTGCCTCATCCGCCACGAGGGTTACATCATTATGAAGCTGCAGCACCGACGCCGGAACCTTCGGCGTAATCGGGCCGAAGAAGGCGTCGTGGACGATCTCCGCCTTGTCCTCACCGCTAGCCACAATCAGAATCTTCTTCGCCTGCATGATGGTCTTGATCCCCATCGTGTAGGCCTGCTTCGGCACCTCGTCGGCCGAGGCAAAGAAGCGCTTATTGGCTTCGATGGTTGATTTCGTCAGGTCCACACAGTGGACATCCGTCTCAAAGGCCTCCTCCGGCTCATTGAAGCCGATGTGTCCGTTGTGGCCGATACCGAGCAGCTGAAGATCGATGCCGCCCATGGAGCGGATCAGCTTCGAATAGCGCGCACACTCCTTCTCGGAATCCATTTCCATGCCATTCGGAAGATGCGTATTCTCGACTGGAATGTTGACGTGGTCAAAGAGCTGCGCATGCATGAAGTAGTAATAGCTCTGATCATTGTCCCGACTCAGTCCCTTATACTCATCGAGATTCACCGTCCGGACCTCTGAAAAATCGAGATCGCCCTTCTGGTACCACTCCACGAGCTGCTTATAGAGCCCGATCGGCGTCGAGCCGGTAGCAAGCCCCAGTACGCAGTCCGGCTTCATGATGACCTGCGCAGAAACAATGTTCGCCGCCTTTCGGCTCATATCCGCATAATCCTTCGCTCTGTAAATTCTCATACCGACTCCTTATTCCATCTCGCAGATTTTCTGTCGTACCGGAAGCACCATGGAAGGCGCCACACTCAGCTCATCGATGCCCATCTCTACAAAGCGCTCCGTGAGCGTCGTATCCGCCCCAAGCTCTCCGCAGATGCCGACCCATTTTCCAGCCTTATGTGCACCATCGATCGTCATCTGAATCATCCGAAGCACCGCCTCATGATGAGGATTATAAAAATCATCAAGCCTTGTATTCTGCCGATCGATCGCCAGCGTATACTGTGTCAGATCATTCGTGCCAATGCTGAAGAAATCCACCATGGTGGCGAGCTCGTCTGCCATCATCACAGCCGCCGGTGTTTCGATCATGATGCCCTGCTCCGGAATCGCATACGGGATTCCCTCCGCCTCCAGCTCCGCGGCTGTTTCGGTGACGATCTCCTGAATGCGCTTTACTTCCTCTGGGGAAATAATCATCGGATACATAATGGACAGATTTCCAAACTTCGCGGCGCGAAGCAGCGCACGGAGCTGTGTTTTAAAGATCTCCGGCTGTGTCAGGCAGATGCGGATCGCACGATAGCCCATCGCTGGATTTTCTTCCTGCCCGAGATGGAGATACTCCGCCTTCTTATCCGCCCCGATATCGAGTGTTCGAATGATGACCTTTTTTCCTCCCATGGCCTGCAGCACCTGACGGTAGGCATTCAGCTGTTCATTTTCGTCCGGTAATGCGTCCTTTCCGATGTAGAGGAACTCACTTCGGAAGAGGCCGATCCCCTCGGCATCGTTTTCCTGCACATAGGCCACATCGGAAACATTGCCAATATTGGCAAAAACATGCACCTTCCGCCCGGACTTCGTGACGGACGGACGTCCCTTATAGACGGCGAGCAGTCGCTTTCGCTCCTCTGCCTTCGCCTTCTGTGCCTCCGCCGCACGCAGCTCCTCTTCATCCGGATTCACATAGAAGCTACCCGTCATTCCGTCCACGATCGCCATGCTTCCAGAGGAAAGCGTATCGAGCTCCAGCGGAACGCCGATGAGCGCCGGAATGTTCATCATGCGCGCAAGAATCGCGGTATGGGAATTCGTCGACCCATGCACCGTCACAAAGGCAAGGATCTTTGACTTCTCCATCTGCACCGTTTCGCTCGGCGTAAGATCGTCCGCAACGAGGATGGACGGCTCCATCGTTTTCCAGTCGATGTCCTCGTCTCCCTGAAGGTTTCGAACGAGACGATTCGAGATGTCCTTCACATCGGCAGAACGCGCCTGCATGTACTCATCGTCCATCTGTGCAAAGATCTCGGCGAAGTTGTCGCCCGTCATGGCCACGGCATATTCTGCATTGACCGCCTCGTTCTCAATCATCGCGTGGATAGCATCCTGATAATCCTCATCCTCGAGCATCATCTGATGCACCTCGAAGATCTGCGCATGGGCCTCTCCAACCTCACGAAGTGCCTTCTCATAGAGTGCTCCCAGCTGTGTGAGACTCTTTTCCTTCGCCTCCTCCAGTCGCTGAAGCTCGGCCTGCACATCCTTGATGTGCTGCCTCTTTACGAGGCCTTCCTGCTTTTTCAGCACCTGAATCGGACCAATCGCAATTCCCTTATATACCGATTTCCCGATGTATTTTTCCATGCACACTCCTTTTTCCGCTTTTCTTCTGATATCTGTACCGTTCTCACCTGAACAGGTCGGGCGGACGGACGCATCCGAACCATTCATCACTAAACGAGCTTCTCTCCGATCGCTTCGGGAAGGTCTCATGCTCTACAGATTGTCCCGGAAAAAGATTTCGAGCGCGGCTGCAGCCGCATCCTCATCCGGACCATCGATCTGCACGGTCACTTCATCGCCCTGCTTCACACCCATGCTCATGATGGCCATCAGCTTCGTCGCAGCCGCGCTCTTTCCCTTACAGCCAATCGTGATGGCACTCTCATATTTCTTCGCTTCCTTTACCAACAGTCCTGCAGGTCTTGCATGTAAGCCGATTTCATCCTGAATGGTATACGTAAATTCCTTCATCTATCGTTCTTCCTCTCTACTTGACGCATTCATCCTTCCATTACTAAAAGTGGCGCATTTTGTATAACTTGCATATATAGAACCCGTTAATTCTTTAACTTTATGTCATTTTAACAATAAATACAGCTTATAGCAATGGTAAAAACAAATATTCCTCTTCTGTCCGTGCGTGTAGAACATCTGTCCGCACAGCGCGTAGCATTCACATAAAGAAAGAGGATCGCCCAGAAAAATCCAAGCGACCCTGCTTCTTTCCATATGCATGCACCTATCATAGCGCATTCATCTCCGCATGCAAAGCATAGATATTGTCCTGCATCGTAACATAATACCGACGTGCGTTGACCTAAAGATAAATCTGATTAAAGTAATCTGCATGCCGCTATACTCAGGCATATGGTTAAGTGATTCATTTTTTTGTCCTCCTATTTCACCTAAGGTTCCGTACACGTATAAGAGCTACTCACTTCTCATAAATATCTCTATGGTACGTCTGTATGTATATAAATAATAATCAATGAAATTCACGATTGCATAAGTAATGGCTTATACACTAAAATGAAGTCGGATGCAGGAGTGCAAGGGCACACTCGTCTCTGCGTACTGGCATGTCGGCGGACAGATTCCGACACGCCGGATATGATTCAATAAAAAGGAGGGGAACGATGCAGCTCGATATGCAATATGTCTATGAAATCTATAAGGAGGGAAGCTTTTCAAAGGCAGCAGAAAAGCTCTTCATCTCTCAGCCTGCGCTCAGCATGGCGATCCAGAAGTTCGAGAAGTCGATCGGCATGCCGCTCTTCAATCGGCGCACCCGTCCGATCAGTCTCACGGATGCCGGAAAAATCTACATTCAGGCGATTGAAAAGCAGCGCTTTCTCGAGCAGGA
>DJEQ01000101.1 GCA_002431355.1 Oribacterium sp. UBA5894 | reverse complement strand
AGCTTACCGATGGAGATGGCCTCTCCCTTGATGCCACGGACACACTTGCCCTCACACTGTGTTTCCTGCGGGCACACACGTCCGCATACTGCCGGGAGTGCAGATGAAAGTGCGATCACATCGGCTGCACCCTTGATATCGCCTTCCTTCACGTGATGAATGAAGCCCGGAATGTTAATGGATACAGGGCATCCCTTCACGCACAGTGGATTCTTACAGTCGAGGCAGCGTGTTGCCTCAAGCTGTGCTTCCTCATCATTATAACCGAGGCAAACCTCATCGAAGTTTGTAGCTCTTACCTTCGCTTCCTGCTCACGAACAGGAATTCTTTTCTTCACATCCATTCTCTGCCTCCTGATTATCTATCTGCAGCACAGCCGCCGGAGTGTGTAGCACCCTCCTGCAATGCGAGCATCGCTCTGCCCTCTTCGTCCTTGTACTGTCTCTGACGCTTCATGGCGAGGTCAAAGTCAACGAGATGTCCATCAAACTCCGGACCATCCACACAGGCAAACTTCACCTTGTCGCCGACAATGAGACGGCAGGCTCCACACATACCGGTGCCATCGATCATAATCGGGTTCATGGAAACGATGGTCGGGATGTCGAGATCCTTTGTGGTGAGGCAGGCAAACTTCATCATGATGACCGGACCAATGGCGATACACTTCGTGTACTTCCGACCGTCTTCCTGGACCAGCTTCTTCAGGATGTCTGTAACTACGCCCTTCTCACCATAGGAGCCATCATCTGTACATACATAGACATGTGCAGCCACCTTGCGAAGATCTTCTTCCATAATAAGAAGGTCCTTATTTCTGGCACCCAGGATGACATCTGCGGCAATGCCATGCGCATGCAGCCACTTGACCTGCGGGTACACAGGTGCAGCACCCACACCACCGGCAATAAAGATAATGGATTCCTTCTTCAGATCCGCGATCGGGGTATCAATCAGCTCAGATGGTCTGCCCAGTGGTCCCACGATGTCCGTGAAGCTGTCGCCTGCCTTCAGGTGACTCATCTTCTCGGTCGAAGCACCCACCACCTGGAAAACGATGGTGATGGTCTCGGCCTCACGGTCATAATCTGCGATGGTAAATGGGATTCTCTCTCCCAGCTCACCGAGCTTCGCAATCATAAACTGACCTGGTTCACACTTCTTGGCCACAAATGGCGCCTTGATGACCATGAGCCAGTCCTTGTCCACAAGGTGCTCAACTTTGGTTATTTCGTACATGATCTCCTCCATGTTCTTCGAACTCTGAGATTCACCTGACACAGAGCGACTTCTGTGTCCGAATCACAATACCTTCATTATATCATTTCTCCATGGAATCTCAACAAATGTTTCACAATCATGTGGGTTTTTTAACAATCTTTTTTGTTGATCTTCACTGTCATCCTGCGTGCATGCGCAAAAAGGGGTTGCCATCTGCGGGCTGAATTTTTAAAATGAAAGTTGAAAAATACTGTGCGGAGACAGCCGCATATTGCAGGAGGTGCGCCATGGATGAGCTGAAGCAGCCAGAGATGAATACGAAGCTGAAGCAGGGAATGACCGTACCCGAACGTCCTGCAGCTGCGGTCGACCCCCGTCCCAGAATACCGGTGGAAGATGAGCCGGAGATTCCGGAGGAGTCCCGTCCGAATCTGACGGATCTCTTCGAATCCATTCCAGATGAGGATAAAAAATCGGAGGATGAGGACCGAAATCAGATTCATACGGACACCGATGATTTCGACGAGGATAAGGTCGATGAGCCCGAGCGCGAGGATGAGCTCGAAGAGCTGATCGACGAAGGAAACAAGGAAGAACTCAGCGAATACTACGAGGAAATGCAGCCGGCTGACTTCGTTGAAGAGGTCGATGACCTCGACGACGAGGATCTGGAAAAGCTCCCACGGCTCTTAAATACCGAACAGCTGACTGAGATCATGGAGGAAGCAGACGATGACACCCGTCAGCGTATCAGTGAGCACCTCGATGATGATACTCTTCTCGCCATGTTTGAGGACATGTCGAAGGATGATATCGTAGATATCCTCGGCGAAATGGAGATCAAGCATCAGAAGCGTCTCCTGAATCGTATGAAATCCGGTGACCGCCGTATCATTCATACGCTGCTGCAGTATCCGGACGACAGTGCCGGCGGTATCATGACGACCGAGTATATCGCCCTCCGTGAAGACCGTACCTGCGCGGAGGCCCTCGATACGATTCGCGACATTGGCCCGAAGACCGAGGTCATTGAAACCATCTATGTCACCGATGAAGAACGCCTGAAGAAGCTGGTCGGCACCGTCGATCTCCGAGACCTTCTGAGTTCCCCGCGAAACACGAAGCTCTCTGAAATCATGGACGACCAGGTCGTTTCCGTCGAGCCGGAGGTCGATCAGGAGGAGGTTGCACAGGTCGTATCCAAGTACGATCTGCAGGCCATCCCGGTGGTTTCCAGTAAGGGTTCCATTCTCGGCATTATCACCGTCGACGATATCATCGATGTCATCAATGAAGAGCACGATGAGGATATCGCCCACTTAGGCGGTACCTCCGCGGAAGAAGATCTCGATACGACCCTCTGGGAATCGGTCCGTATGCGCCTTCCTTGGCTGCTCATTAATCTCTTGACTGCCTTCCTCGCTTCGTTCACCGTAAAGCTGTTCGAATCGACCATTGAACAGGTGGTTGCTCTGTCTGCCACCATGACCATCGTTTCCGGAATGGGCGGCAATGCCGGCACCCAGACCATGTCCGTCATGGTGCGTGAGCTTGCAAATGGAGAGATCGACCTGAAGGAAAACTGGAAGCCCTTTATAAAGGAAATTTTCCTCGGTGTCGTCGACGGTGCCGCAACCGGCCTCGTGACCGGTATCGTCGTGGCTCTCCTGTATGGCAATGTCTATCTCGGCATCATCATTTTCCTCGCGATGATTGGAAACCTCGTGGTCTCCGGCATCTTCGGCTTCCTCGTACCACTCACGCTTGAGAAGCTGCATGCAGACCCGGCCCTGGCCTCCAGTATCTTTGTAACGACCGCCACGGATGTTCTGGGATTCTTTATTTTCCTTGGACTCGCAAGCCTGTTCCTTCCATATCTGGAATAAGAAAAAGCGCCATCCTCTCGCAGACCTGCGAGGGGATTTTTTATACCACTGTAACAGAAAGGCGCCGCCCATACCGGGCAGCGCCTTCTGAAAGAGAAAAGGTCTGGCTTTATAAACGTCTGAAAATCGATTAGAAATCTACCTCTGTATCATAGTAGCATGCCTTCAGAAGCTTCTCCATCTCCTCCTGAGACGGCTGACGAGGATTCGAGCCGGTGCATGCATCGCCGATGGCTCTCTCTGCAATACCAGGCAGTCTCTCGAGGAATACATCCTCTGGAACGAAGCCCTGCTCGGTCGGATAGGAATCTGCGCCATAGTTCTTGATGCAGTGTGGGATATTGAGTTCATCGTTCATGCCGCGAAGATACTTGATGAGGCTTGCAACCTTCTCATCATCATTAGCACCCTCAAGATGCATGTAATCTGCGATGACGCCATATCTCTTCTTTGCGGTCTCATCCTTTGCATTGAAGGCGATAACCTTCGGAAGATACATTGCGTTTGCTGCGCCATGGATGATGTGTGCGCCATAATCTGCAAATACGGCACCGGTCTTATGTGCCATGGAGTGAACGATACCCAGTAATGCATTGGAGAAGGCCATACCAGCAAGGCACTGTGCATCATGCATGGTGTCACGTGCTGCCATATCTTCATTATAGGACTTTACAAGATTGCCCTGGATGAGCTCGATGGCGTGAATGGCAAGTGCATCCGTATAATTGCAGTTTGCCGTTGAGACATACGCCTCAATCGCATGGGTCATGGCATCCATACCGGTATGTGCAACCAGCTTCTTCGGCATGGTCTCTGCAAGTGCAGGATCGACAATGGCTACATCCGGTGTGATCTCAAAATCTGCGATCGGGTACTTCGTGCCCTTCTGATAATCCGTGATGATGGAGAATGCCGTTACCTCGGTTGCTGTACCAGAGGTAGAAGAAATTGCGCAGAAGTGTGCCTTATGACGAAGCTCTGGGATACCGAAGACCTTGCACATATCCTCGAAGGTGCAATCTGGATACTCATACTTGATCCACATGGCCTTCGCTGCATCGATTGGAGAACCACCGCCCATGGCAATGATCCAGTCTGGCTGGAATGCTTCCATCGCAGCGGCGCCCTTCATAACGGTCTCAACGGATGGATCCGGCTCAATGCCCTCATAGAGCTGAACCTCAAATCCAGCCTCCTTCAGGTACTCCTCTGCCTTCTGGAGGAAGCCGAAGCGCTTCATGGATCCGCCACCGACACAGATCATCGCCTTCTTACCCTTCAGGTTCTTGAGCTCTGCCAGTGCACCCTTTCCATGATAGAGATCTCTCGGTAAACAAAATCTTGCCATAATTGATTCCTTCTTTCTTTGCTGTCAAGCTCCCGTCACGTGCCGCGCGGTATACTCGGTCGCCGAAGCTTGTTATTTCTTTAACATTCTTTCGACATTATAGCATTGTGCTCACAAAATAGCAATGCTTCCAGCTCATTTTGGTAAAATTTTAACAAATTATTTACAATTCTTTGAGCAAGAAGACGAGAGGTTTTCACTGACACGTGGCGCTCAGGCCAGAGGGGGG
>DJEQ01000027.1 GCA_002431355.1 Oribacterium sp. UBA5894 | reverse complement strand
CCGCAGTGTGAGGGCATCTCCCTCTTTGCAAAACCAGAGGCGCATTGTGTATAATGAGGCCAGAAATCATTTCTGGTGGAGGTGTAGATATGATCTATGGTGCATTAGAGGCCGGTGGCACGAAGATGGTATGCGCAATCGGCGATGAAACAGGAAGAATTCTGGAGCAGATTTCGATTCCGACGACACGGCCGGAGGAAACCCTGCCTGCCATCGTGGACTGGTTTTCCGGGCGAGGCATGACAGCGCTTGGCGTCGCCTGCTTCGGACCGATCGATCTTCGCCGGAGCTCACCGACCTATGGCTACATTACCACCACGCCGAAGCCAGGCTGGGCAGATTTCGACATCGTGGGTACACTGCAGAAGGCCCTGGCTGTTCCCGTCGGCTTCGATACGGACGTGAACGGTTCGCTTCTCGGCGAGGTCAGCTATGGACAGGCGCAGGGGCTCACCGATGCGGTGTATATCACGATCGGAACCGGCATCGGTGCCGGCATTCTGTCGGGCGGAAGGCTCGTGCATGGCATGCTGCATCCGGAATTCGGGCATATCCCAATGGTACGACACCCGGAGGACCACTACCAGGGGCACTGTCCCTATCATGGCAGCTGCTTCGAGGGCATGGCCTCAGGTCCCGCCATCGAAGCCCGCTGGGGTCAGAAAGCCATCGCTCTGAAGAATGAGCCGAAGGTCTGGGAGCTGGAAGCCTACTACATCGCGCAGGCCTGCACGACGCTCATCCTGACCCTGAGCCCGGAAATCATCATCCTGGGAGGTGGCGTCATGCATCAGACGCAGCTCTTCCCGCTCATTCGAGAGAAGGTGTGCGAAATGCTGCATGGCTACATTGTCACCGAGGAAATGAACAATCTCGAGCACTACATCGTCCCGGCCTCTCTCCACGATGACCAGGGCATCCTGGGCGCGCTTCAGCTCGCCATAAACGCAAATAAAGAATGAGGACTGCCATACGAAACTGTGGCAGTCCTGGCTTTACTCTATCCTTTATTGCGTAGGCTTCAATGAATCTGCCCTTCGTCGTCTGCTTTCGCATCGGCTGGATCGGTCGCTTCCGTCTTCACCTCTTCCACCGGCTTCGGCCGGGCCTCCTGATAGCGATCGTAGGTGTGAAGAATGCCGCTCATCACCTGCTTTTCATGCTCACTGAAGGCATCCTTCGTCATGCGCCACTGCCAGTTCTTTCCGGCCGTGCCTGGCTGATTGATGCGGGCCTCGCCCTCGAGGCCGAGGTAATCCGCAGCCGGTACGATGACCGTGTCCGCGATGGACGCCATTGCACGCTTGATGAGAAGCTCCGGCATCGCATTCCAGTCATTGCCGGAGCGGCTCATGTACTGGTACATGTAGTTCCGCTGCCAGTCCGGGATGGTCTCAAACCAGTGGCGAAGGGTGTCATTGTCATGCGTGCCGGTATAGCAGACACAGTTTGGCGTCGTGTAGTTATGTGGTAAATAGACATTGGACGGACCGGAATCCCAGGCAAACTGAAGGACCTTCATACCCGGGAAGCCAGTGTCCGTCATCAGCTTCCGCACGGCATCCGTAATGACCCCGAGGTCTTCGGCGATGATCGGAAGCTCCTTCGTCCCGAAGTGCTGATACAGAGCACGGAAAAGACTCATCCCCGGTCCCTTGACCCAGGCACCATTTTCGGCGGTTTCATCACCGTACGGTACCGCATAGTAGGCCTCGAAGCCACGGAAATGATCGACACGGAGGCAGTCATACATGGAAAGACAGTACTCCATGCGTGCACACCACCAGGCATAGCCCGTTTTCTTATGTATCGCCCAGTCGTACAGCGGATTGCCCCAGAGCTGTCCTGTCGCGGAAAAGGCATCAGGCGGTACTCCGGCCACCTTGGATGGATGGCCTTCCCTCGTGTACTGGAAGAGCTCACGATGGGCCCAGGTATCGGCAGAATCCGGTGCACAGTAGATCGGGATGTCTCCGAGAATTTCAATGCCTCGGGCCGTCGCATAGGCGCGAAGCGCAGCCCACTGCTGCTGGAAGGTATACTGTACGAAGACATAGAAGCCGATCTCGTCGGCATGAGTCGCACGGAAATCAGCGACAGCCTTCTCCTCCTTGTCCCGAAGCGCTTCTGGCCATACATCCCAGCTTGCACCGGCATGTGCATCCTTGATGGCCATAAAGACGCAGTACTCGAGCGTTTCCGGGCGAAGCGTCTCCGCCAGTGCCTTCACATCGCCGCCCTGCGCCAGAAACCGGGTATAGGCGAGCTTCAGCGCCTTCGTTTTACTCGTATAGAGCTTTCCGTAGTCGATGCGTTCTGGATCATCTCCGAAATCAAATTCCTCCGGATCATCGAGCTCCTCTTCGGTCAGAAGTCCCTCCTCGATGAGGGTCTCGAGATCCACAAAATATGGATTACCCGCAAAGGCCGAAAACGCCTGGTATGGCGAATCGCCGAAGCCCGTCGGCCCCATGGGAAGGATCTGCCAGATCTTCTGGCCCGTTTCACATAATAAATCAACGAAGCGATATGCTTCCTTTCCCAGTGTTCCGATGCCATACTTTCCTGGCAAGGAGAACACGGGCATTAAAATTCCCGCTTTTTTCATACTGTACCCCTTTGGATTGTTTGATGGGCGTTTCCCATTCTGTACACTTCAGGCTCAGCCCTTCCGACGCTTCGTCAGCTTCTGATCCAGTGCGGCCTTCTCTATATTTTTCTTCGGTTCTTTCTTTGGTGCTTCCTTCGCGATCGCCTTCTTCACGATTCGCTTCGTCCGCTGCTTCTTCACAGCTTCCTTCTCCGCTGTCTTCTTCACAGCACTCTTCTTCGCGGCCGGTGCCTTCGATGTCGGCTCCGCGCATGGTGTGAGCTGATAGATCGTCGTCGACATCGCCGGAATGTCGACGTCCACCGCGTACTTCCGCTCATCCCAGTCGGCCCTCACGGCCTTATGTGCCGTGTGCTTCACCGCGCCCGTTCCGCCATACCTCGCGTCATCGCTGGAGATCAATGCCTTCGCCGTGCACATAAATGGCACGCCGACACGGAACTTCGGATGCGCGACATTGTCGAAATTCGACACGATGAGGAGCGTTTCCTCCGGCTTTTCCGTCTTTCGAAGGAACATCACCATGGACTCCTCATGATAGGAGCAGTTGATCCACTCGAAGCCTTCGGGTACATAGTCCTCCTGCCAGAGCGCCGGATGTGTCCGGTAGACTGCATTGAGATCCCGCACGAAATCCTGCACGCCCTTATGCACAGGGTACTCCAGCAGGTTCCACTCGAGCTCCTGACTCTCGGACCACTCATCGTACTGCGCGAAATCCTGTCCCATGAAGAGCAGCTTCTTTCCTGGATGTGTCCAGAAGTAGCCATACGCTGCCCGCAGATTCTGGGCCTTCTCCTCGAAGGTCTCGCCTGGCATCTTGCCAAGCATCGAGCCCTTGCCATGCACGACCTCGTCATGAGAAAGCACGAGCATGAAGTCCTCGGAATAGTTGTAGATCATGGAGAACGTCAGCTGATTGTAGCTTCCCTTCCGGAAGAACGGATCCGTCTCCATATAGCTCAGGAAGTCGTTCATAAAGCCCATGTTCCACTTGAGGTCGAAGCCGAGTCCGCCCTCCTCGACATCTCCTGTGATGTTCGGCCATGCCGTAGACTCCTCGGCAATCAGCAGCGTTCCCGGGAAGCGCTTATGGAACTGGGAGTTCAGGTGCTTCAGGAATTCGACCGCATCGAGGTTCTCATTGCCGCCATAGATGTTTCGTGGTGCATCCTCGCCCTGTCGACCATAATCGAGGTAGAGCATGGAGGCAACGGCGTCCATACGGATGCCATCGGCATGGTAGCGATCGGCCCAGAACATGGCGCTGCCGATCAGGAAATTCGATACCTCGTTCTTTCGATAATTAAAGGTGAGCGTGCCCCAGTGCGGATGGCTCGCGAGACGCGGATCCGGATTCTCATACAGACCGCTGCCATCAAACTGTGCAAGTCCCCAGCTGTCGCGTGGGAAGTGGGCCGGTACCCAGTCGAGGATGACGCCAATGCCTTCTTCATGCATATAGTTCATAAAGTACATGAAGTCCTCTGGTGTACCATAGCGGCTCGTCGGGGCGTAGTAGCCCGTCACCTGGTAGCCCCAGCTCTCATCGAGCGGATGCTCCATGACCGGCATCAGCTCAACGTGCGTAT
>DJEQ01000071.1:24387-26068 GCA_002431355.1 Oribacterium sp. UBA5894 | reverse complement strand
TTTTTCAAAATCGTATATATGTGTCCGCTGCTTCCAAGCTGTACCGACACCTAGAAATGCCCAGTGAACAGTAGCCCCGGAATCAGGAATTTCAGGAATCGGAGCGTTGCCGATGGCAAAGCTCTTTTTTTTATGCTAGAGTACAGTACATGACAGAGAATGATTTTTATGATGTAGAATATGATGATCCGGGAGAGAAAAAGACCCGGCACCTGCTCCGCTGGGGAATTCTGGTGCTTCTTCTTCTGATTGCCATCCTGCTTGCGAGTGTTCGTATTCAGGATTTTACGGTGATCGGAAATACCCAGTACAGCAGTGAAGAAATCGTGCATATGATTTTTTCTGACCCATGGGATACGGATACGGCATACTGCTTCCTGAAGGATAAGACAAAACCGCATAAGGAGCTGCCGTTTGTGCAGCGCTATGATCTTGATTTTACGGGTCCGTTTTCTGTGAGTATCACGGTCTATGAGAAGAACGTGGTCGGTTATGTGGACTATATGTCGAGCCATATGTACTTCGATAAGGATGGTATCATCGTGGAGTCCACCAGTAACACACTGGAGGGAATTCCGCGGATTACGGGTCTCAGCTTCGGCTCCATCGTGCTGTATAAGGAGCTGCCGGTAGAGAATAAGGATGTCTTCAATAATATTCTGAACCTGACGGGCGCTCTGCAGACCTATGATATTGAGTGCAATGAAATCCAGTACGATGCGCTTCTGAATGCCACGCTTCAGATTGGAGATATTACAGTCCGCCTGGGCAGCAATAAGGATATGGAGATGAAGATTTCAACCCTGCACGATATCCTGCCACATCTTACGGGGCTTCGGGGAGAGCTGAATCTTTCAGATTATTCGGAAACGACGGACCATGAGTCCTATATTTTCAAGGAGCGGAGTGGAGACGCTTCGAGTTCGACCGATGCGACGGACGCTGCCGTGCCGGAGGCAAGTCGAGATGCGGTAGACAGTGAAGGGGAAGCTGATGCGGATACCGATGCAGAGGTGGATTCTGATGCGGATACCGATTCCAATGCAGAGGGCGCAGAGAATGCGAATGAAAATGAGCGCGAGGCTGCAGAGTAGGACAGTGTTTCTATAGAACAGCAGATGTACGCAGATCGGCGTATGCCAGAATTCTGCTTGCCTGTAAAAACTTAAAATGTTATAAAAAAGTAAGAATTCATGCGCAATATTCGATAGAGCTCCGCTTATAAGCGTGGTAAGATTATATGAACTAAGCTATTGCAATCAGATGGTTTTGCCTGTATATTATTTTATCGTGCAGTCATATGCGTATGTGGCCGCAGAAAACAGGTTATCTTATATAATGTAGATATAGAGGGATTGAAGGAGGAAGATTATGCTTGAGATTAAGCTTCCTGAGTCAGAAGCAGCTGCAAAGATTATCGTCGTAGGTGTGGGTGGCGCAGGCAATAACGCGGTAAACCGCATGGTGACGGATGGAATTGTAGGCGTTGAGTTCATCGGAATCAATACCGATAAGCAGGCGCTTCAGTACAGCCAGGCACCGACGACGATGCAGATCGGAGAGAAGCTGACCAAGGGACTGGGCTGCGGCGGCAGACCAGAGGTTGGCGCAAAGGCCGCAGAGGAGAGCTCTGAGGATATTACAGCTGCACTTCAGGGTGCCGATATGGTATTCGTTACCT
>DJEQ01000071.1:7988-24338 GCA_002431355.1 Oribacterium sp. UBA5894 | reverse complement strand
GGTATGGGCGGTGGTACCGGAACGGGTGCTGCACCGGTTATCGCGAAGATTGCGAAGGATATGGGTATCCTTACCGTCGGTGTTGTAACGAAGCCATTCCGTTTCGAGGCACGTCAGCGTATGACGAATGCCATCGATGGAATCAAGAAGCTGAAGGAAGCTGTGGATACGCTGATCGTGATTCCAAACGATCGTCTTCTGGAGATCGTGGATCGCAGAACGACGATGCCGGATGCACTGAAGAAGGCCGATGAGGTTCTTCAGCAGGCGGTTCAGGGTATTACGGATCTCATTAACGTGCCGGGCCTCATCAATCTCGATTTCGCCGATGTTTCCTCTGTCATGAAGGACAAGGGTGTAGCGCATGTCGGTATCGGCTCTGCAAAGGGCGATGAGAAGGCAACGGAGGCGGTGAAGATGGCCATCTCCAGCCCGCTGCTTGAGACCACCATTGAGGGTGCAACGGATGTTATCATCAACATTTCCGGTGATATCTCTCTGGTAGAGGCGAATGAAGCCGCTTCCTATGTAGAGGAGCTGGCAGGTGATAATGCAAACATTATTTTCGGTGCAATGTACGATGAGAACGCACAGGATGAGTGCAAGATCACGGTGATTGCAACGGGTATCGAGGATTCTGCCGCTACGAGCTCTGCTTTTGATACGGTAAAGAAGCCGGTTCAGCCGAAGACAGCAGCAGCGGCACAGGGCACGGAAAGCGTAAGACAGCCGATCCCGAGCTTCCTCGGTGGAAACACCAGCTTCCAGCCACAGGCACGTCCAGCGACAGCGGTAAATACAGCACCGCAGACGAGCACGGTGACGACAGCCGCACCGCAGGTACAGACACCGCAGCCGACCTTCCGTCCGCAGCAGAATAAGGAAATGTCCATCAACATTCCGGATTTCCTGAGAAATCGTAAGTAATCTCTTCATCCCTGAAGATAGAAATGAAAGGCTATGTCTTTACGGCATAGCCTTTTTCGTGCTATGATGAAAAACGATTTTGTGTAATTTTTTAAATGATTGAGGATAGAATGGCAAGTTTAAAAGAAGAAATTGAGAAGAGACGTACGTTTGCGATCATTTCGCACCCGGATGCCGGTAAAACGACACTGACCGAGAAGTTCCTCCTGTATGGTGGCGCGATCAATCTCGCAGGTACGGTAAAGGGGCGAAAGGCGACGAAGCATGCCGTCTCGGACTGGATGGAGATCGAGAAGCAGAGAGGTATTTCGGTTACATCCTCGGTTCTTCAGTTTAATTATGAAGGAAAGTGCATCAACATTCTGGATACCCCGGGACATCAGGACTTCTCAGAGGATACCTATCGTACCCTGATGGCGGCGGACAGTGCCGTCATGGTCATCGATGGTGCAAAGGGTGTCGAGCCGCAGACCATCAAGCTGTTTAAGGTCTGCGTGATGCGGCATATTCCGATTTTTACCTTTGTGAACAAGTTTGACCGTGAGGCACGGGATCCGTATGAGCTGCTGGATGAGATCGAGAGTGTCCTCGGTATTCACACCTGCCCGATCAACTGGCCGATCGGCTGTGGGCGCAATTTTAAGGGTGTCTATGACCGGGAGACCGAGATGGTGGAGCTCTTTACGGCGACTGCCGGTGGTACGAAGGCCGTGGCAGAACAGGACGTTTCCATCCATGATGCAGGGCTCAAGGACATGGTGGGCTTTGAGTATTATGATAAGCTGCAGGAGGATCTCGAGCTGCTCGATGGCGCTTCGGACGACTATGATCAGGAGCGCGTGAACCGTGGTGACCTGACTCCGGTCTTTTTCGGATCCGCGCTTACGAACTTCGGTGTAAAGACCTTCCTGGAGCATTTCCTGAAGATGACCCTGCCGCCTCTTCCGAGAAACAGCAGTCAGGGCATCATTGATCCAGTCAAGGAGGATTTCTCCGCCTTCGTCTTTAAGATTCAGGCCAATATGGACCCGAAGCATCGGGACCGTGTTGCATTTATGCGCATCTGCTCCGGCGAATTCGATGCCGGTATGGAAGTGAATCATGTACAGACCGGGCGAAAGGTGAAGCTGAGTCAGCCAACCCAGATGATGGCAGATGAGCGAAAGATCGTGGAGAAGGCCTATGCCGGCGACATCATCGGCATCTTCGATCCGGGTATCTTCTCGATTGGAGATACCCTGGAGCTTTCAAATAAGAAGTTTTACTATGAGGGCATCCCGACCTTCGCACCGGAGCATTTCGCACGCGTGCGTCAGGTGGATACCATGAAGCGAAAGCAGTTTGTGAAGGGCATTTCCCAGATTGCGCAGGAGGGTGCCATTCAGATCTTCCAGGAGTACAATACTGGAATGGAAGAGATTATTGTCGGCGTGGTCGGCGTGCTGCAGTTCGAGGTGCTGAGCTTCCGACTGAAGAATGAGTACAATGTTGACATTAAGCTCGACCAGCTGCCATATGGCTATATCCGCTGGGTGGAGAATTATACGGAAGTGGACATTGACCATATCCAGGGCACGTCCGACATGAAGATCGTCAAGGATCTGAAGGACCGTCCACTGCTTCTGTTTGCGCATGAGTGGTCGGTAGGCATGGTGCTGGAGCGAAATAAGGAGCTGAAGCTGACCGAGTTTGGTCGAAACTAAAGGAAGTCTTGGCTTGAAGGACCATATGGATACGGGCAGGAATGAAACCGAGCCTTCCCATATCGCATGGAGCATATTGAAAGGATGAATGACAATGAATGAGAAAGTAAACAAGTGGATCGAGGAACATCTCGAGGAGTATCTTCAGGATCTTACAGCCTTCTGTTCGATCAATTCCGTAAAGGGCGCCTATGAGGAGGGAAAGCCATTTGGCCAGGGCTCCTTCGAGGCACTGAATTTCGGTATTGACCTTGCCGAGAAGTATGGCTTCCCGGTGAAGCGCTATGATGGCTACATTGGCACGGCAGATTTCGATCCGAGCCTTCCGAGAACGCTGGATATGCTGGCGCATACCGATGTCGTACCGGCAGGCGAGGGTTGGACGGTGACGGAGCCGTTTAAGCCGATTGTAAAGGATGGCCGTATCTATGGCCGCGGCACATCGGATGATAAGGGACCGCTGCTCTGCGCGCTGTATGCGATGCGAGCACTGAAGGAGACGGGTGTCGAGCTGAAGAAGGGTGTACGTCTTGTCATGGGCGCGGACGAGGAAACCGGCTCGGGCGAGGACATTGACCGCTACTATGCGACGGAGCCGGAGGCAGAGATGACGTTCTCTCCGGATGCAGAGTTCCCACTCATCAATATCGAGAAGGGTCAGTTCCGTGGCACACTTTCGAAGAAGGTAGAGGAGTCCACAGCACTTCCGCGCCTCACGTCCCTGCAGGCAGGTCTTGCGGTGAATGCCGTTCCACAGAAGGCGGTTCTTCATTTTGAAGGCCTTGACATGGAGCTTGCAAAGACGGCCATGGCAGAGGTAAGCGCAGCCTATGGCGTAGAGTGCACACAGACCGGTGTAGACGAAATCACGATTGTTGGTGAATCTGCACATGCATCGACCCCGGAGACCGGAAAGAATGCAGGCCTTGCGGCGATGATCCTTGCAACGAAGCTTCCGCTTGCAGACTGTGCACAGCTTGAGGCCATCCGGGCAATGCTCGAGATCTTCCCATGGGCGGAGACCGATGGTGAGCATCTCGGCATCAAGATGGAGGATGCGGAGTCTCATGCACTGACCTGCACACCGGATCTCTATCATGTGGATCCGAGCTATGTAGAGGTAAAGTTTGACAGCCGTACACCGGTCATGGCTACGAAGGAGAACTGTCAGGATGTGGCAGCAAAGACGGCAGCAGCACATGGCTTCGACTTCGAGACACCGGGCATGGTTCCGCCACACAGAGTACCAGCCGACAGTGAATTTGTTCAGAAGCTTCTGCATGCCTATGAGTCCGTGACCGGTCTCAAGGGTGAGGCGATGGCCATCGGTGGTGGCACCTATGTACACGACCTGAAGAACGGCGTGGCCTTCGGTGCAGTGCTGCCAGGTGTGGATACACGTATGCATGGTGCTGATGAGTTCTTCGATCTCGACAATATCGTCCTTGCGACGAAGGTCTATGCCGAGGCGATCCTTGAGCTCTGCTCATAATACCTCATGGAGGACCCGCGGAACGAAGACGTAGGGCCTCTTCGATAGCAGTGCCCATAAAGCCGATGGTACCAACGGTTGAACAGGGTAGAATCACAGATAGAACCACGAAATTCATGTCCGCTATAGGAAACCCCTATAGCGGACTATTGTTAATTCGTATTTGCATTTAGGTTATGGAAGTCGTAAACTGTGGGGCATATTAAGGAGGCAGTGAGTGAAAGACGTCGAACCCGCGGCCTCGGGAGGATATAGAGTATGGCAAAGGGCGATAAAATCATCCAGTTAGTGAATATGGGCAAGACCTTCCACACCGCGAGTGGGGATGTCGTTGCGCTCGATGACATTAATCTGGATATTCTGGAGGGAACCATCCAGGGCATCATCGGTCTCTCCGGTGCAGGAAAGTCGACACTGGTTCGCTGCATCAACTATCTGGAGATTCCAACGAGCGGTCAGGTCCTTTTCGAGGACCACTCGCTCGGCGATATGAGTGCGAAGGAGGTGCGTCTCGCACGTCGTAAGATGGGCATGATCTTCCAGCAGTTTAATCTTCTGGATCAGCGGAATCTTCTTCGAAACGTCACCTTCCCACTGGAAATTGCAGGTGTGGAGAAGAAAAAGGCCACGGAGCGTGCCATGGAGCTTCTGAAGCTCGTGGGGCTGGAGGATCGCGTGAAGAACTATCCTTCGCAGCTGTCGGGTGGTCAGAAGCAGCGTGTCGCGATTGCGCGGGCACTGGCGACGAATCCACGGGTGCTGCTCTGTGATGAGGCGACATCGGCACTGGATCCGAAGACCACAAAGCAGATTCTCGATCTTCTGAAGAAAATCAATCAGGAGATGGGCGTGACGGTCATCGTCATTACGCATCAGATGTCCGTGATTGAAGCCATCTGTGACAATGTTGCCATCATTGACCACAGTCACATCGCGGAAAGCGGTCCGGTATCGGAGGTCTTCAATCATCCGAAGACAGAAATCGGACGCCGACTGATTCTCGGAGATGGCAATGCCAATGCAATCCAGCCGGTCAACTTCGGTGAAAGCCAGAATCCGAAGATCCGGATCACCTTCGATGGGCAGAATGCACATGCACCGATCATCTCCGATATGATTCTGAGCTGTCATGCACCGGTCAACATTCTCTTCGCGAACACAAAGGAAGTGGAGGGGGAGGCCCTTGGCCAGATGGTCGTGGAGCTTCCGGATAATCCAGAGGAGGCAGAACGCATTACGCAGTATCTGAAAACAAAGAATATTCGCTTTGAGGAGGTGAAGTAAGATGGACGCATCATCCATTTCCATGTATTTAGAGGAAACCTGGGCAACCATTTATATGACGCTGATCTCGAGCAGCATTTCATATCTGATCGGCATTCCGCTGGGCGTGATCCTGGTGGTTACGGATAAGGATGGCATTCATCCGATGACGGCGGTGCATACCGTGCTCGGCGTACTCATTAACATTTTCCGTTCCATTCCGTTCCTCATCCTGCTCGTCATGGTGCTTCCACTGACGAAGATTCTGGTGGGAACCACGCTGGGACCGAAGGCCATCATTCCACCGCTGATCATTGCATCGGCACCGTATATCGGGCGGATGGTGGAGTCGAGCCTGAAGGAGGTCAATGCAGGGGTCATTGAAGCTGCGAAGTCCATGGGCGCAACGAATGCTCAGATCATTTTCAAGGTCCTGCTTCCGGAAGCGAAGCCGAGTCTTCTTGTTGGTGCAGCCATCTGCATCACGACGATTCTGAGCTATTCCGCAATGGCCGGCTTCGTTGGTGGCGGCGGACTGGGCGCCATTGCCCTGAACTATGGCTACTACCGTTATCAGACCGATATCATGCTGGTGGCCGTGGCGGTACTCGTTATTCTGGTACAGATCATCCAGGAGTTCTGGATGCGCCTGAGCGCAAAGACCGATAAGCGCGCGAGAAATTAATTCATGTATATTTTGCAGAGCCGCTCATGTCCGGACCGCCGGGATATGACAGAAGATGGGGCGTGAGAGGAGCTGCTGAATATAAATATCATGCAGAACTGCATAAAAACCGACGCAGGACGTCGGTGAGGAGGAAAATTATGAAGAAGAACATTACACTTGCACTTGCTGCTGTTCTTGCAGCAGCATCTCTTGCAGCCTGTGGCTCATCCTCAGCACCTGAGGCAACCACGGCAGCTGCAACCACCGCAGCAGCTACGGAAGCTGCTACCACAGAGGCCGCAGAGGAGACGACGGCTGCTGCAGAGGAAACCACCGCTGCTGCAGAGGCTTCCGATGAAATCGAGCCACTCGCAGAGTCTGTCGACATTAAGATTGGTGCAACGCCAAGCCCACACGCAGAGATTCTGGAGGCAGCAAAGGATGATCTTGCGGCTGCAGGTGTCAACATTGAGATTGTTACCTACAACGACTATGTACAGCCAAACCTTGCAACGGAGCAGGGAGAGATCCAGGCAAACTATTTCCAGCACCAGCCATACCTTGATGACTTCAATGCAGAGAACAAGACCGACCTTGTTTCTGTAGGTAAGATTCACTATGAGCCGTTCGGCATCTATGCTGGTAAGTCTTCTGATCTTTCCAACATTGCGGATGGCGCACAGATCGCGGTTCCAAACGATACCACGAACGAGGCACGTGCCCTTCTTCTTCTTCAGGACAATGGCATCATCAAGCTGAAGGATGGCGCTGGTCTGAAGGCAACCAAGCAGGATATCGTAGAGAATCCTCACAATGTAGAGCTTCTTGAGGTAGAGGCTGCACAGATCCCTAGATCTGTAGACTCTGTTGATTTCGCCTGCATGAACGGTAACTATGCAATCGAGGCTGGCTTCAAGCCATCGGATGCACTGGTTCAGGAGGATCCGAACTCTGAGGCTGCACAGACCTATGCAAACATCGTCGCTGTAGCTGCAAAGGATCAGGATGCAGACTGGGCGAAGAAGCTCGTAGAGGTTCTTCAGTCGAAGAAGGTTTCAGACTTCATCAACGAGAAGTATGAGGGCGGCGTTATTCCGATTCAGTAATCCGGGATACGATCGTAATCGAGAAGGGCTTCGGAGGAAACTCCGAGGCTCTTTTTTGTGTGCGGCGGCGGTCTGAAAAAGCGATCGTTCAAAGAAAAATGAATGAGTCCGTGCGTACTCATAACTTTTTCATTTGCCCCTTCCTATTTCAGCCTGATCGTAGTATAGTAATACACGCACACAAGATATAGTATATAAACACTTGTATAAAAACCATATTTGGTAAACCACTAGTAAATAAAAGAAAAATCCGAACGACAGCGTCAGACAGAAAGAGGGAAAAAGAGCGATGAGTACAGCAGAAAACAGGACAGAAGCAAAGCAGAATGTCATTAAGCGGAATGGAAAAGAGGTCAGCTTTGATATCTCGAAAATCGCCAATGCCATTCGAAAGGCCAATAAGGAAGTCGAGCCGATTTATCAGATGAATGAGTATCAGATTGACGGTGTGGCGGAAAATGTTGCAAGCCAGTGCGCAAAGCTGGATCGTGCCGTTTCCGTGGAAGAAATCCAGGATATGGTCGAGACGGGCATCATGGAGATGCGTGGCTATGAGGTCGCACAGAAGTATGTACGCTATCGCTATACCCGTGAGCTCGCACGAAAGGCCAACACGACCGATGAAGAGATTCTTTCCCTCCTGGATCAGTCTAACGAAGAAGCAAAGCAGGAGAATTCCAACAAGAACCCGGTCATCAATTCCACACAGCGGGACTACATGGCCGGCTATGTGTCACGGGATCTGACGAATCGAGTGCTGCTGCCAGAGGAAATCACGAAGGCACACAGTGAGGGCATCATTCATTTTCATGACTCGGATTATTTTGCGCAGCGCGAGCATAACTGTGACCTTGTGAACCTCGAGGATATGCTGCAGAACGGCACCGTGATTTCCGGCACCATGATTGAGAAGCCACACAGCTTCTATACAGCCTGCAACATTACCACACAGATCATCGCACAGGTGGCATCGAACCAGTACGGCGGACAGTCCTTTACCCTCAGCCATCTGGCACCGTTTGTGGATGTCTCCCGTCAGAAGATCACGAAGCAGGTCATCGAGGAGAACGCCGATGCAGGGGTTGTGATGACCGACGAGCAGGTGCGGAAGGTTGTGGAGAAGCGTCTCCACGAGGAGGTCGTACGTGGCGTGCAGACCATCCAGTATCAGATGATCACCCTCATGACCTGCAACGGCCAGGCCCCATTCGTGACGATGTTCATGTACCTCGATGAGGTGCCGGAAGGACAGACGAGAGATGACCTTGCCATGGTGATTGAGGAAGTCCTGAAGCAGCGGATGCAGGGCGTGAAGAATGAAAAGGGCGTCTGGATTACCCCGGCCTTCCCGAAGATCATTTATGCACTGGATGAGGACAATATCTATCCACAGAGTAAGTACTATTACCTCACCGAGCTTGCAGCGAAGTGTACCGCAAAGCGCATGGTGCCGGACTACATCTCGGCGAAGAAGATGCGCGAGTATAAGGGTGATGTGTACCCATGCATGGGCTGTCGTTCCTTCCTGACCCCGGACAACGAGGAGCAGGCAGAGGGTCTGTGCAACGATGATAACAAGGCCAATGCAGGAAACTACCAGAAGGGGCAGCATAAGTACTATGGCCGCTTCAATCAGGGCGTCGTGACCATTAACCTTGTGGATGTTGCCTGCTCCTCTCACGGTGATATGGAGGCCTTCTGGCGCATCTTTGATGAGCGTCTCGAGCTCTGCCACCGGGCCCTTCGCATCCGTCATGAGCGGCTGATGGGGACGACCTCCGATGTGGCCCCGATTCTCTGGCAGTATGGTGCGCTCGCGCGTCTCCAGAAGGGTGAGAAGATCGATAAGCTGCTGTTTGGTAATTACTCGACGCTTTCCCTCGGCTATGCAGGCCTCTATGAGATGTGTGTCCGCATGACAGGAAAATCCCATACAGATCCGGAGGCGAAGCCGTTTGCCTTAAAGGTGATGCAGCATCTCAATGACAAGTGCGCGGAGTGGCGAAAGGCGGAGAACATCAGCTATTCACTTTATGGCACACCGATGGAGTCCACTACCTATAAGTTTGCGAAGGCACTGCAGAAGCGCTTTGGCGTGATTAAAGGCGTGACGGATCATAACTACATCACCAATTCCTACCATGTAAATGTACGTGAGAAGATCGATGCATTTACGAAGCTGAAGTTTGAGGCCGATTTCCAGAAGCTGTCTCCGGGTGGAGCCATCTCCTACGTGGAGGTGCCGAACATGCAGAACAACATTCCGGCCGTTCTCAGCGTGATGAAGTTCATTTATGACAATATCATGTACGCAGAGCTCAATACGAAGTCGGATTACTGCGAGTGCTGCGGCTATGACGGTGAGATTCAGATCGTGGAGGATGAAAACGGAAAGCTTGTCTGGGAGTGCCCGAACTGTGGCAATCGTGACCAGAGCAAGATGTCCGTTGCGCGCCGTACCTGTGGCTATATCGGTACACAGTTCTGGAATCAGGGTCGTACCCAGGAAATCAAGGATCGCGTGCTGCATCTGTAAGATGGAGTATCGATACACGGTGAGCCTGTGGCGAGCGTGCTCCGAGAGAAGAGCGTGGCTGACAAGACATTTATTATGAGGGCTCGTTATGCATTATGCAGAAATCAAGTATTTTGACATTGCCAATGGTCCGGGTGTGCGGGTCAGCCTGTTTGTTTCCGGCTGTACACATAAGTGCCCAGGCTGCTTCAATGAAATTGCCTGGCCGTTTGACTACGGGCAGGAATTTACCAGAGAAACAGAAGATGAGATTCTGAAGAACCTCGCGGATCCGGCGTACCAGGGGCTGACGCTGCTTGGCGGGGAGCCGATGGATCCACGAAACCAGCCAGCCGTGCTGTCGCTCGTACGCCGCTTCAAAAAGATGTATCCAGAAAAGGACCTCTGGTGCTTTACCGGGTACCTGTATGATCAGGATCTTCTCGGGAAGATGGTTGATCAGGTGCCGGAAACACGGGAGCTCCTCGGGTATATCGACGTTCTGGTGGATGGACCATTCATTCTTGCAGAGAAGGATGTGACACTTCTCTTTAAGGGCTCGGCCAACCAGCGTACGATCGATGTACAGAAATCGCTTGCGTCAGGTACGATCGTACAGTGGGATCCGGGACAGGACACAACAATTTCACATACCGCACATCTGTAGTTGGTGTATAATGAAAGGAACTGTAAGAACAGTTCCTTTCACTTTTTATAGGAAAATATACGAAGCATCCAGGACGGCTTCGTGGAGGATGACATCATGATGACGAATACACAAATTCGTGCCTTCGCACGGAATCAGTTACGTGGACACTGGGGAACGATCATTGGCGCTTGCTTTATGGTGGTGCTGTCCATGACAGTCTATACCGCTGTTCAATATGTTATCGGCGTGTTCGGCATTTTAGCGCCCATTTTTGAGGGATTTTCTACGGGAATTCTCCCGCTGCAGCACAGCTCATCTTTACTCGTACAGACACTGATGGGCATCGTCATTGCCGCCCTCCTTATACTGGGCATCGCGCTGTATGCCGGGCTATCTTTGGGGCTTCAGAAGCTCTATCTCGATATCGCGCGCGGCCGTCAAGTACGCGTCATGGATGTTTTTCGTGGCTTTCAGGATCCAATGCATGGCCTGCACTTCTTTGGAACGATCCTCATCGTCTGGCTCATTCAGATCGCGCTGCAGCTACCGCTGTTCTACATTGGCTTTCGCTTTGGAACAGACATCTTTGACTACCGCGTGACGCAGACGATCACCAGCGTCATCGTTTATATCGTAACACTCTATTTATCTATGGCAGCCTTTGCTTCCGCAGATCATCCAAGCATGACCATGGGACAGGCATTCAAGACGTCATTCCATCTCATGCGTAATAAAAAGACGAAGCTGTTTGGACTGTATCTCAGCTTTTTCGGATGGATGCTGCTGACGATCCTCACCTGTGGTATTGCAGCGATCTGGGTACAGCCCTATATCAGTGAGAGTATAACGATCTTTTATCTCAGTGCCTATAGCAGTGACTATCAGTCGAAGGTAGAGGATGCGGAGTATCGAGAGGTGGAAGACGCAGACTACCGTGAGGTTCAGGAAGCTGAGGCGCATGCGAATACTGCATGGAATGAAGCTGAAGGCAGCAGTACACCACAGGCACAGGCAGGGCAGCAAGCGAGTCCGCGCAGCTTCGAGGACATACGGCAGGAATATGTAAAAGATGATGTAAAAACGAACACAGAAGAAGGAGAAAAGCCATGAAGTGCCCGTTTTGCAATGCAGAGGATACCCGAGTCATTGACTCAAGACCCGCAGATGAAAATACCGCCATTCGGCGTCGCAGACAGTGCGAGGTGTGTGGAAAACGCTTTACAACGTATGAAAAGCTGGAAACCATGCCGATGATGGTCATTAAAAAGGATCAGAGCCGCGTGCCGTATGACCGCTCGAAGATTGAAACGGGAATCCTGCACAGCTGCCATAAGCGCCCGATTTCCACGGCGCAGATCAATCAGATGGTCGACGAGATTGAAAATGAAATTTTCGCGACCGGAGAAAAGGAGATACCGACCTCGCGCATCGGTGAGCTCGTCATGGATAAGCTGAAATCCGTCGATCAGGTCGCATATGTCCGTTTCGCTTCGGTTTATCGGGAGTTTAAGGATGTGAATACCTTTGTAGAGGAGATCGGAAAGCTGCTCACGAACCAGCAGAAGCGGGATGGGGATGCACGAAATCATATGGAAGGAAACGAAGCGCTGTAAAGTCAGCCGGTGAGATGATGGAAAAAGTAAAAATCTGCGTCCCGATTACGGGAAGAAACCAGGAGGAAATTGAACAGCAGGCACATGCGATCGCAGCGACGGAGGCTGATGTGGCAGAGTGGCGCTTCGACCTTGCCCGTGATCTCTATGTGGGGCAGGACTGGACGAGGACCCTTCCATCGATTCTGGAGATGCTTCACACCGTGCTTCATGGGAAGGAGCTTCTTTTTACGATCCGCACGGAGCAGCAGGGTGGCAGCTTCCCTGTGGATGCAAGCGCGTATCGGGAGATCGCGCTTCATGCGATTGCGAGTTCCTGCCTGAACTATCTGGACCTCGAGGATACGACCGAAGAGGCCGATGCGTGTGCCATTCTGGCTGAGGCGCATAAGAAGGGCGTTCAGGTCATTGCGTCCTACCATGATTTTGAGAAGACGCCTGCTGTAGAGGAGATTCTCACGAAGCTTCGTGCCCTTCGCGCGATGGGAGCAGATATCCTGAAAACCGCCTATATGCCGAACCGGACTTCTGATGTTGCGGCACTTCTCCTTGCAACAGCCCGCTTTAGGGAGGAGGATGACGGGAAGCATCCGCTCATCACCATGTCGATGGGAGAGCTTGGAAAAATCAGCCGTCTTGTGGGCGGCGCGTTCGGCTCCATGCTCACCTTCGCAACGGTGGGGGAGGCGAGTGCACCAGGACAGATGCCGATCGAAGAGGTCCGAAAGAGTCTGGATACGCTATACACAATCCACAGTTTTGATTGTCAGAAGCCATGATTTATGGTAATATATCCCCGAATTTATTAACGATTCATGCACTGCGTAGGCATGAATCCACCAGGTAGCTCCTGGTACGTCATATTCAAATGAAGGAACGTGCTGCTTCGTTCCGAAAATTTAAGGGGGATTTTAATATGGCAGAAGACAAAAACGCTAGAAAAGGGCTTTGGCTCGGTGGCCTTCCTTGGTGGCAGGCACTCCTTTGCATCGTACTGGTGCTTGTTCCGGTTTACTTGACAAAGTCAAGCAGTGATGGACCGAAGATGCTTGCAGCGACGACCATGACATCAGTGCTTGGCATTTGCTTCGGCTTCGCCGTGATCTTTAATGAAATCGGTGAGCGTGTTCCAATCTGGAACAAGTACATCGGTGGTGGACTTCTCGCAACCTTCTTTGGTGTTGCTGTTCTTAAGCAGTTTGGACTCATTCCAGAGGCAGGACTTGATGCGATTAATTCCTTCATTTCGGATGATGCGAATTTCCTTGAGCTCTTCATCGTCATGCTGATCGTCGGCTCCGTTCTTTCACTGGAGCGTGATATACTGCTTCGTTCCTTTGCAGGCTATATCCCGGCCATCCTCGGTGGCCTTCTCGTAGCAGCCATCCTCGGTGGTGTGACCGGTGCCATCTTCGGTATTCCGTTCTCTGATACACTGATCAAGTACACACTCCCGATCATGGGTGGTGGTAATGGTGCCGGTGCGGTTCCGCTGTCTCAGATTTATGAGCAGGTAACCGGTGACGCCGCTGCAAACTACTATTCCTTTGCCATTATCGTTCTGACGATTGCAAACATTTTCTGTATCATTGCTTCTGCAGCGCTCAATGCACTCGGTGAGAAGGTTCCGTCTCTGACGGGTGATAAGAAGACCCTGATCCGTGGCTCAGAGGAGCTTGCAAGAGATGATGAGAAGGTAAAGACCGATAATACGGATCTTGCAGGTGCTTTACTTCTTGCCTTTGCCTGCTTCGCCGTTGGCGAGATCATGAGCGGTATCGTCCTTCCGAAGATTGCAGGTGCACCGATTCATAAGTATGCCTACATGATCATCTTCGTTGTCATTCTTGCAGCGACCGGCCTCATTCCTTCCAGAGTACGTGCTGGTGCGAAGAGACTTCAGAGCTTCTTCTCTGGACAGCTTGGTATCATCATCATGGTCGGCATGGGTGCAGACTTTAACCTCGGTGAGCTCTTCAACGCGATCGCTCCGAAGAACATCATTATGGCGCTTATGATCGTGATCGGTGCCATCATTGGTTCCGCAGTTGTGGGCTATCTTGTAGGCTTCTATCCGATCGATACAGCGATTACCGCAGGTCTTTGCATGGCAAACCGTGGTGGTAACGGTGACCTTGCATGTCTCGGCGCTGCAGACCGTATGGATCTGATTGCTTACTCACAGCTTTCTTCCCGTCTTGGTGGTGGTATCGTCCTCATCATTGCATCCTTCGTATTCTCCTTCATGCTGTAATACGAATTGAATGGAAGAAACCGTCCATAACGACAATTGAATATGGAAGAGCCATTCAAGCAGCTGGCTCTACATAGGGTCGCCCAGACGGGCGACCCTTTTTGTGTTATATCCATGAGAGAGCCGCGCGAAGCGCGGAGCGGCGCATGGATATGTAAGAGGGCCGCGCTTATAAAAGACAGTCATGGCAGCCATATCCATGGATGCATCCCCGGAGGGGATATGCTATAATATGTTCATTTCACAGAACAAGGGGGAGTTCTTATGATTGTTTATTATAAGCGGATGGCCAATGCGATCATGCTGCTCGGTGCCGTACTGGGAGGCGCGCTTGGCTTTTTTTATTTTCATGGACAAATTCTGACCAATCCGGATAAAACGACCGTATTCTGGTGGGCCCTCTGGATCTTTGCAGGCATCATTCTCGGACGTTTGGCAGCCTCTATCTGTGCGAACAGGCGTCTTCAAAAGGTACAGAAACAACTGTATATTGATGCCGATCCGGCCGGTTTCTTAAAGAGCTTTGAAGTGGTTAACGCGCGTGTGCCGAAGAACCTGGCAGAGTATGCGAACGGTCAGCACTGGATTTCCTATGCGAAGGAAGCACTGGGGGATTTTGAAGGTGCCTGGGATGCCATCAAGGATCTGAAGCCGGAGGAGCTTCGCATCCATGCGCTGACAAGCTCGGCCCTGGTGGTAAACCAGAAGGCCAATCTGCAGATTCTGCGCGGGGATCTCGAGGCAGCCGGCTTCCAGATCGAGGATCTGAAGCATCTGCAGGAGGTTTCTGTAAAGCGTGCAGCTCGTCTCGCAGAAAATCTGAAGCAGCAGATCCGTGTGCATGAAGCGCGCATCGCTGCAGCCGAAGGACGCACGGATGCCGACATTGCCTACCTGGAAGAAGAAATTCAATATGCTGGAAATGTCATTTATCGAAAGGAAATCCAGCTGGAGCTTGCCGAATACTACCTTCGTGCGGGGCAGCCAGAGAAGGCAAGAACCTACCTGCAGGCGATTCTGGAAAATCGAAAGGGCCTTTATACGGAAAAGCGGGCAGAAGAGCTTCTTTCACATCCGGAGAAGGTACGTACCTGGCAGAAGCCGGTACGCAATGAAAATGGAGAAAAGGTGGGAGAAGAAGATCAGGATGGATTTGTAGTCATCCGGGAATAAAGAGGAAGAAAATGAAATTTGAAAAAAAAGATATCCGACGTCTGATCGTCGTCGTGCTGGCCTCACTTCTGATGGCCATTAATATTAAAACCTTCGTACGGACCGGTGGTTTATATCCGGGCGGTGCGACGGGGCTCACCATCCTGATTCAGCGTGTCAGCGCACTGGTGCTGGGACATGAGCTTCCATATTCACCGATCAATATTCTCTTAAATGCGATCCCAGTCTATATTGGCTTCCGCTTTATCGGAAAGAAATTCACCTTCTTTTCGCTCATTATGATCCTTCTGACCGGCTTTTTCACCGACCTCATGCCGGCACATGTCATCACCTATGATGTTCTGCTGATCGCGATTTTCGGCGGCATCATTAACGGTGTGGTTATCAGTCTCTGCCTGAGTGTCGATGCCACAACGGGAGGCACGGATTTTATCGCCATCTATCTCAGCCAGCGCCGCGGCATGGAAACCTGGAATCTGATTCTCGGCTTCAATGTACTGATCCTCGGTGCAGCGGGCATTCTCTTTGGCTGGGATAAGGCTCTGTATTCCATCGTATTCCAGTATGTATCCACACAGACCCTGCATACACTGTACCGTGACTATCAGCGCCAGACGCTTTTCGTCGTCACAGATAAGGCGGAGGAAATTGCAAAGATGATTTATGATGAGACCCACCATGGCGCCTCCATCATGCAGGCCGAGGGTGCGCATGAGCATAAGGATCATCAGGTGCTGTACTCGGTTATTGCGGCGGATGATGCCCGCCACGCCATCACACGTATTCGGGAAATCGACCCACATGCCTTTGTAAACTCCATTCGGACGACGGAGCTTGCCGGGCGCTTCTACATGCGGCCGAAGGACTGACGGAGGGACGCCACATCAGAAGCCACGTAAAGAAGATATGTAAAATCAGACCGAGGAGCCCCGGAGGGGGCCGGCCAGAAGCCAGTACTCCAGAATCGGAAAAACATGAAATCGGACCT
>DJEQ01000071.1:0-7822 GCA_002431355.1 Oribacterium sp. UBA5894 | reverse complement strand
CATCGTCGCTTGATTTTGCCACGTACGTGGCAAAACAGCCTCGCCGCCTGGGGGCATCCATGCGCATAGCGCATGGATCAGTTCCAAGTGCTTCTAGAAGGTCCGATTTTGGTTTTTCAACGATTCTTACGTATGGCTTCTGGCCGGCCCCCCTCCGGGGCTCCTCGGCTTACTTTTACACGTCCTCTTTGCGTGGCTTCTGGTGTGGCCTTCCGTGCCTGCGGACCAGTGGCTTCTGTCAGTCCTGCTGGAATTTTTCTCGGAGAAGCGCAAGTAGGAGCTCGTCTGCCTTCGAGAGGAAGGCGCCTTTTAACGTGGCGATGCAGAGATCCCAGTAGGCCGGGTAGGAGGCCTCGATCGAGAAGAAGGCCGGTGGATTCTCAAAGCTGTTTGCAGCGACGTACTCCGATGGCAGCATGGTGACACCCATGTCTTCCGCGGCGAGCTTTTCAAGGCTCATGTAGTTCTTGCACAGGAGCCGAATCTCTGGCTGTATACCAGCCTCGCGAAGCACGGAATCCGTCACATGACGGATGCGCTGCTCCTTATGAAGCGTGAGCAGTGGCTGATCCGCGAGGAGGCGCACATCCAGTACAGGGTAAGGATACCCGGAGAGGGATACGGATTTTTCTACGAGCGGGTTCTTCCGGGACATGGCGATGACGAAAGGGTAGCGCTTCAGCACCTCATAGTGAATCGACGGGTTTACATAGGAGCCATAGACCGGTGCATGCATGATGGAAAAATCGAGATCTCCAGAGATGAGATGCTGTTCCTGCGGCTCGGTGGAGCCTTCAAAGATATCGATGGTGATGCCTGGATAGCTTCGCTGATATTCTGGAAGAAATTTCGGCAGGATGATGGCTCCCAGATGATGGGTCACGCCAAAGCTGATGTGCCCCACTTTCAGGTTATTGATGTCGGTGATTTCCGAAGAAAAGTCGTCGTAGATCTTCAGCACCTGACAGGCCATCTGGTAGTACTTTTCACCTGCAAAGGTGAGCTTCAGACCGTCCGAGCTTCGGATGAAGAGCTTGGTGCCGATGCCTTCTTCGATACGCTGCAGCGACTGCGAAAGAGAAGGCTGGGTCACGAAGAGCTTCTTTGCGGCTTTTGAAATATTGCCCATATCGGCGGTGGTTTTTACATAGATGAGTTCACGTGTGGTCATAAGGCTTCCTCACTTTTATAAAACTGCACTTAACTGTACCACAGACTGAATCCATATGGTAAGATGAATTGAAACAAAATTACTGTGTCGCTTTGGCGAATGAAGAAGGAGCAGTACGATATGGAAGGTACTGCGAAATTCAGTGAAGAAAAGAGAAAGAGTATAACAATGGATAAAAATTATACGGCGGTTCTGTTTGACCTTGATGGGACGATCATGGATTCAGGACCTGGCATCATGAAATCGGTGCAGTATGCCCTGGATCATTTCGATCGTCCGAACGAGCCGGAGGAAACGCTTCGGAAATTTGTCGGTCCGTCCCTGATGGACAGCTTTACCCATCTTTATGGGATGTCGGAGGAGGATGCCACAAGGGCAGTAGAGCTGTATCGAGAGGTCTATCCGACGAAGGGGATTTTTGATGCGACTCCGTATAAGGGCATCGAGGAGGTTTTCCGTACGCTGCAGGCGGAGGGACGGAAGCTGGTTCTTGTGACGTCCAAGCCGCACATTTTTGCAGAACGCATCCTGGAGCACTTCGGTTTTACATCGTACTTCTGCTATCAGACGGGGCCGGAGCTCGATGACCATGACAGTCGGAAAGCACGGCTCATCCGAAAGGCCATGGACGCGCTGAAGTTCGAAAAGACAGAGTGTGTCATGGTCGGCGACCGGATGTTTGACATTGACGGAGCCGTGGAAGCAGGGATCGATTCCATTGGCGTGACCTATGGCTATGGCGATCGCGCAGAGCTTCAGAATGCAGGTGCGACATATATCGTGGATTCTCCGAAGGAAATCCTCTCGATTCTTCAACAGGAATGAGGTTTTCGCCTTCCTTAGGAGAAGGAGACCCATAGGAGTAAAGGTGCCGCGAAGGATGCGGCTGGAAAAGCACCGCGAAGGCGTGGTGCGACATAAAGGAGGCAGCTATGCTAAAGGATCTGGTGTTAAAGAATCGAAGCTATCGTGGATATCATGAGGACCGTACGGTATCGAGAGAGGAGCTTGTGGAGCTTATCGATGATGCTCGTCTCACGGCGTCGGGTGGAAACAAGCAGCCGCTCAAGTACTATATTGCGAATCAGAAGGAGGAAGTGGAAGCCATTCTCGCAACGACGAAGTGGGCAGCAGCCCTTCCAGAGCTGCACCTTCCGAAGCCAGGAACCCATCCGACTGCTTTTGTGATCATTCTTCAGGATACGAGCATCCAGCCAAATCTTCAGGCAGCCATGATTGATGTCGGCATTGCCGCACAGACGATCACCCTGGCCGCGACCGAAAAGGGACTGGGTGGACTCATGATTCGGAACTTCGGACTGAAGCCGCTGACAGAGCTGCTGGGTCTTTCGGAAAATCTCGTACCGATTCTCGTGATTGCCCTCGGTGCACCGGCAGAGAACGTAGAGCTTGTGCCGGTATCAGCAGGTGGAGACATCAATTATTACCGAGATGAAAAGGGCACGCATTATGTTCCGAAGCGGGCGCTTGAGGAGATCGTGCTGGAGAAGAAGTAAAAGAGAGATATTTATCGTTTTTAAATATTCTTTTGGAGAAAATGGGCTGTCGCACGAAAGGGTGTGTCAGCTCATTTTCCACTTTAGTCAGAAAAACCTGAGTCAAGTAAAACTGAGTAAAACTTGACTTGAGAAACGGGCAATTCTAGAAGCATCCTTGAAGCGAGGGCATTCCATAATGGAATGCCCTTATTTCATTATTGCATTTCCTCTTCGTGCAGTTCACACGGTAAAATAAATACAGAAAGACTTGATAAAAATTTAACTATTTCGTGCAACAGCGAGAGACTCCTTCCTGTGTCGAAGAAGGAAAAGGCTGCATGGAATAGACGCACCCTTTTTATTTCAGGAGGTAAACATGGGCGATTCATTAACCAGAAAGATTATCCGCTCCCATATGGTCAAGGGCTCGATGACACCGGGCGAGGACGTATTTGTCAAGGTTGACCAGACGCTGACCCACGACATCAATGCCGTGATGACCTATCTTGGCTTCGAGCAGCTGGGGATTCCAACACAGGTAAAGACCTCGGTATCCCATCTCGATCACAATCTTCTCTACATTGATTTTAAGACGCCGGATGACCACAATTATCTGCGTACCATCGCAGAGAAGACCGGCGTGTATGTATCGAGACCGGGCAATGGCATCTGCCACATGGTACAGACCTCTCGCTTCGCCGTTCCTGGCGAGCTTCTGATGGGTGGTGACAGCCACACGCCATCAGGTGGTGCGGTTGGTATGCTGTCGATCGGTGTCGGCGGCATGGACATTACCACGGCGATGGCCGGTGTTCCGATGCGTCTCACGATGCCGAAGGTTGTAAAGGTAAATCTTACCGGAAGGCTGAAGGCCGGCGTGAATGCGAAGGAGGTCGTACTCGAGATGCTCCGCCGCGTTACCATCAAGGGTGGCCTCGGAAAGGTATTTGAGTATGTCGGAGAGGGTGCGAAGACCCTGTCCGTGCCAGAGCGTTTAACCATCGCCAACATGGGTGCGGAGATGGGGGCAACCACCTCGATCTTCCCGGCCGATGAGGTCGTCAAGGCCTTCATGGAGGCTCAGGAGCGCGGAGATCAGTATACCGAATTCCTTCCAGATGCCGATGCCGAGTATGATGAGGAGATGGACCTTGACCTCAGTGCGCTTGAGCCACTGATCGCGCTGCCACACCAGCCGGACAATGTGGTTCCGATGAGCAGTCTCACGGAGCATCCAGTGGTGCAGCAGGTCTTTATGGGCTCCTGCACGAACGGATCCTACAGCGATTTTGCAAAGGCTGCCCTCGTGATGCAGGGACGTCATGTCAGTGAGAACCTTCAGTGCACCGCCGGGATCGCAAGCAAGCAGATCTATAAGCAGCTCATGAAGGATGGCTACCTTGACATGCTCGTGGATGCCGGTGTACGAATTCTCGAGCTGAGCTGTGGCCCATGCTGTGCCATTGGTCAGGTGCCGCCAACGAACGGCATTGCGGTTCGTACCTCGAACCGGAACTTCCGTGGCCGTGCAGGTTCACCAAATGCCAATGTTTACCTTGTATCACCGGAGACCGCAGCGGCGACGGCCATCAAGGGTACCTTCGCTACCGCCGAGGAGATCATGGGGGCCGATGTCGAGAAGCTCGCAAAGATCGAAGAGCCGATGCATTACATGGTCGATGATGCCATGATCATTCCGCCACTTCCAGAAGAGGAGAGAAAGAAGGTCGAGGTTATCAAGGGACCGAACATTGCCTTCCTCCCAGTACCAGAGAAGCCAGAGAAGAACCTCTGTGTCAAGATCTCACTGAAGGCCGGAGACAATATTTCAACCGATGATATTACACCAGCCGGTGCAGAGTTCTCCTCCATGCGTTCGAACATTCCGCTGATGTCGAAGTACTGCTACAACCGCTATGATCCGGAATTCTCGGAGCGCGCACGGAAGCTTGGGAAGTCCATCATCGTCGGCGGTGAGAACTATGGCCAGGGCTCTTCCCGTGAGCATGCCGCCATCAACCCGATGTACCTCGGCGTGAAGGCAGTCATTGCCAAGAGCATTGCCCGTATCCATAAGGGAAACCTCATTAACCACGGCATTGTACCGATGATCTTCGAGAACCCGGAGGACTACGACAAGCTCGAGCAGATGGATGAGCTCGCCATCGATGACTTTACCGGACAGATCCCAACGAAGGAAGTAACGGTACGCGACATCACGAAGGGAATCTCCTTCAAGTGCCGCCTGGAGCTTTCAGAAGCACAGCTCGCGGTCGTCCTTGCGGGTGGACAGCTGCGCTACTTAAAGCAGCAGCTTGTTGAGATGGGCGTATTGAAGAAAGAAGATCTTGAGAAATAAAAGATCGAGATGATTTCCAGCATTTTCTGCTGAAAACGTCTCCATCGGAGGTTCATGTTTTCTGCTTGGTAACTCACGGATCTTATATATCCGCTGGGCTATTAAGCAGATTTTTTATAAGGAGGAACGAAGATGAAGTATGCGTATGTTGGCTGTCGGACCACAAAGAAGAGAAACGCGAGAGGCAAGGGACTTGTGGTGTATGAAATCCAGCCAGATGGCAGTTGGAAGGAGAAGCAGTGTCTGTTTACAGAGGATAATCCAAGCTTCCAGTGCATTGATAAAGAGAAGAAGTATCTCTACAGCGTGCATGGCGATCTTACCCTGGTGTCCTCGTACGCGATTCAAGAGGATGGTACACTGCAACATCTGAATACCATCGACATTGGTGGAAAGAATCCAGTGGATATTACGGTAGATAAGGAAAACAAACACGTCATTGTAGCAACCCTGCAGGGAGGAACACTTTATACGATTGCACGAAATGCGGATGGCTCTCTTGGAGAGGTGGTTGCCAAGTTTACCTATGAAGGGAAGGAAGAGGAGAAAGTCTCGACCGTACATCAGTGCCTCTGGGATCAGAAGAAAAACTATATCTTCGCTTGTGCGCAGGGAAGAGTGAATGGCTATGGTCAGATGCGCACCTTAAAGTACGATGGTGCGACGGGAACACTGACGGAAACCGACCGCTTCATGGCAAGAACCTGGGATGAGCCACGACATGCAGCCATGCACCCAAACAACCGCTGGCTTTATATGTGTGAAGAAAAGGGGGATAAGGTTCTATATTTCCAGTTTGATGAGATGACAGGAAAGCTGACACCGCTGCAGGAGCTATCTACCGTACCGGAGACTGTGACAGCGTATTCGGATGCCAGTGAAGTGATGGTGGATCCATCCGGTCAGTGGGTGCTGGTTTCAAACCGTTACACGGACAGCATGGCCGTCTATCATATTGATCAGACAACAGGATATCTGAAGACCACAGGGTTCTTCCCTTGCCTTGGAAAGACGCCGCGCTTCTTTACCTTTGCATCCAACGGAAAGTGCTATGTAGCCAATGAAGACAGCGATACCATCATCGAGTTCAACTTCGATCCGGTGACTGGACAGCTGGTGCCGACCTTAAACATCATTCCTACAGGAAGCCCGGTCTGCATCACGTTCTTAGACTAAAAAGCTAATTTTAATATACCAGAGACCACCCTGAGGGACGGACATAGAGGCATCCCTCAGAGTGGATATACCCTACTAAAGGAGGTACTCATATGAATCTGGCAGTGATTTCACTCGTTGCCCTGCTGATTGCGATTGCACTCGGTTATTTTAAAAATATGAATGTCGGTATCGTCAGCATTGCCCTCTCGATGATTCTGGGCTTGCTTTTTGATATCAGCGCGAAGGATCTCTTGAAGGGCTTCAGCTCATCTCTTTTCTTTCAAATGGCGGGCATTACCTTTCTGTTTGGTATCGTCAAGGCCAATGGTACGCTGGAGCTGACTGCAAAGAAAATCATTCGCCTTGTTGGAACAAATCCGATTGTTATTTCGATTGCGATGTTTCTGATTGGCGCGGTACTGAGTGCCGTCGGTCCAGGTGCAATTCCTTGTCTTGCCATCATTCCGGTCATTGCGATTCCTATCGCGATTTCCGTCGGCATCAACCCGATTATGCTGTCTTGCATCGGTGATCTCGGTGTACAGGCAACCCGCATGAGCCCGCTGACACCAGAGGCTGCGGTTGTTCGAAACCTGATGGAGGAACAGGGCATCGAGAGTGGGACCGTTCCACTGATGTTCGCGCTGGCAATCACCTGTGTTATTCTGGCCGTAATTCTTTTCATTTACTATAAAGGATATAAGCCGGACACAAGTATGATCTCCGCAGCGAAGGAAGAACTCCCGAAGCTGAATTTCCACCAGATCTCATCTCTTGTGGGACTTCTGGTGCTCGCCATCGGTGTACTCTTTTTCTCGTTCAATGTCGGCTTTGCGGGCTTTACCATTGGATCGGTACTTGTACTCCTGGGTGCAGGCAATGACAAGGATGCCATCAAGGCTGTGCCATGGAATGTCATCTTCATGGTTATGGGTGTTGGGATCCTTATGAACATCATCACGATTTCCGGTGGCATTGATATCCTGGTGGCTGGACTCGAAAAGGTACTTTCGGAGAAGACGGCATCCTGCGGTATGGGCATTCTGGCTGGTATCATGTCCTTCTTCAGCTCAGGCCTCGGCGTGGTTTTCCCAACCCTCATTCCGACGGCCGGCGACCTGGCAGCAGGTCTCGGAGCGAATCCAGTGGAAATCTGTGCAGCCATCGTCATCGGTGGTACTGTCACTGGTTATTCGCCGATTTCCACAGCCGGCGCACTGATGATGGCCGGTGTTGCGCAGCAGGAGAATGCAGAGGAACGCTTCCCATCAAAGAAGATTTTCGTTGAGCTCTTTGCAGTGGCGTTCATCGCTCTTGCGCTGCTTGCCATCCTCGCGATCCTCGGTGTCTATGGCATCGCTGTGAGTCTCGCATAAATCCATGATTCTGCCGGAGGCGTGCGGGCTGGCACCAGACGCCACACGGAAAAATCGTGAAAAATCAAAATTTGCCTCTTTAGAACCAGTTGGAGCAATTTCTCCTTAGCACCCCGCGAAACGCAGCTGTTTTCATCTGGAAAACAGCTACGATTGAGCGGGGCCTACTGGTTCTTAGAGGCAAATTTCAGATTTTTCCGATTTCGAAGTACTGGTGTCTGGTGTCAGCTCACGCGCCTCCGACAGGTGCAGATAGATA
>DJEQ01000007.1:719-7203 GCA_002431355.1 Oribacterium sp. UBA5894 | reverse complement strand
TGTTAATTTTCGGACATTTTTACCAATAAAAGCACTGCAGGAAGCTGCACCCTCGGGCATAAAATGTCTGAGGATACCCGCTCAAATCGTCAAGCTTCCGAGCCGTTTACAAAGGGCATAATGAGACGATGCCATGCTATGCGCCTTCGGCGCGGGCATCGTCGCTTGATTTGACCACATCCGTGGTCAAACAGCCTCGCCCTAACGTCGGGCAATCGAAGCCCGACGTTAGCCCTTCGGGCGCAGATCATAGATCTGCGGGATATCATTCCGGAGTTTGCTCCATGCAAACTCCTACACTGCCGCCTGGGGGCATCCCCGATTGCTTCGCAATCGGGGATCAGTACAAAAAAAGCACCATGCCGAAGCATGATGCTTATATTCGTAGCGAGAGGGAGACTTGAACTCTCGACACCGCGGGTATGAACCGCGTGCTCTAGCCAACTGAGCTATCTCGCCATATGTCCGACCCAGACCGCGTATGCGCGCAGTCCAGACCGAAGACGTGGGGCCTACAGGGCTCGAACCTGTGACCCTCTGCTTGTAAGGCAGATGCTCTCCCAGCTGAGCTAAGACCCCATGTTTGTGTCGCTCGTTTTGCGACCTCTGTATATTACTAAATCGGGTCCTGTTTGTCAACCGCTTTCCTGAAAAAATTTCAGTTTTAATTGAAGCCGTAAAACTTCTGCGCCAGCTTGTAGCAGAGAATCGTCAGCTCATTGCCCGCCTTCAGATGGAAATTACAGCCCTGCCCCAGGAAGGAGCAGCGCATCTGGAGCCAGGTCTGTGGACTATGACTCTTGAGATAGTCCCAGAGTGCCTTTTTCTTCTCCATGTTTTCCGGATTCCCGGACTTGATAGCCAGAACAGACGAAATCGTCGTAATGATTTCGAGATAGCTGAACATATAGTGCCGCTTCTTCCGGTTTTTCAGCTTCGTCAGGTCGCAGCAGTCGATCATGATGCGGTTCACCTTCAGCTGCTGGTCAATGCGCCCGATCATGACGGTTTCATTGACCGACTGGTCGTCTCTTCCGATAAAATAGTGGTAGAGGTTCACATCCATGTAATACATCTTCTCAACACTTGGAATCGGCTGATAAACGAAGATATTGTCCACATAGAAGGTGTGCTTCGGCAGCACAAGCCCACAGTCACGGAGCATCTGTGTGCGATAGATCACGGAATGCATCAGGATGTACTGACCGAGATGGAAGTGCTTCACCTCATTCCAGCCGAAGATCCGATCCTTCGGAAGGGCACTTTCATAGCGCATCACCTTCTTATGGGTCTGTCCCACCTTATCATAGATGAAATTGCAGATGAACATGTCGACCGGTGTGCCCGCCATGATGAGCTCCCGCAGCTTCTCCAGCACCTTCGGAAGGGCTTCCTCATCGAGCCAGTCATCCGAATCGACCACCTTATAGAAAAGGCCCGTGGCATTGCGAAGGCCGGTATTCACCGCCTCTCCATGGCCACCATTCTCCTGGTGCACCGCCTTTACGATACCCGGGTACTTCGCCTCATATTCCTTCGCGATTTCGAAGGTATTGTCCTTCTGTGAACCATCATCCACAACGATGATCTCGACCTCGTCGCCACCCGGCAGAATCGATTCAATGCACTTCCGCATGTATGCGGCCGAGTTATAGCATGGGATGGCAAAGCTTACAAGCTTCATGTTTTATCCTCTTTTCTTATAAAAAGCGGACACCCAGCGCTCCCTCTTCACTGCCTGCTTCTATACACGCTCCCTCAGGCAGCGTCGGGCGCAGAATCCGCAATCCAACAGTTCCCATAGTGTGAATTATTCTACCACGCTGGACCGCGCCTGACAAATAGAAGCTGACGACGCGCCAGATCCTCCATTCCATTCATTATTTCTCATCAAATCAGCTTATCTTTAGTTTTGACATTGTCCATTATGGCCTACATGCAAGTCTTATGGATGATTTTTCTATGCTTTTACGCAGAGCGCCTGTTCCCTGGATTTTAACATTGTCCAACTATAATGGCGAATCAGTCATATGAAACGCATTGTGTGAATTCATATTATTCTGGCAATGTCATTTTTGAGCGCTTGCTTTCTATTCGTAAAACTGGCAATGCCAAACATTTTTCAACTATTTTGCTGTCAAACTCCGGCAATGTCAATTCCATTCAATGTCCCATTATGATGATCATCATCCTTCTACGAGACAATGCCGTCTGGAGGACAACTGTGGTCAAGTGCAATCGCTGTGATGATGACATAGGCAGCAATAGCATCGGAGTGGATCGCAACAAGTAAGGGCTGCACACAGAACATTCTTTCTCTTCACAACATACACTATTATTTTGGCTAAGCAAAATAGTACTCAATCAGATGATCCACCAGACCAAAATCCAAGGGTCGTTCCTTCGTCTCACTTGTAAGAATCAGATTCAACATAGGAAGATATCCAGCTTCCGCGTAGTCATCTATTTTTCTTGTAGCATGTTTCGCATACTCTTCATCATCCATCATGCCCAGATGTTCCCAATAGTAAATCCTCCCTGATCGCGGATCCAGAATCGTAAAGTCCGGATAAATCACACCATGTGGAAGCTTCAACTCACACTCATAGCGCACAGCCAGTCCTTTTTCTTTCAGCCTTGAAGCAATGTAGGCTTCAGACTTTGATCGAACATCAATGCCCAGTACGCTTTTTACCGCAGTCATTTTAGGATACGAATTCGTCGGATACTCTTCAGCCTCCCATTCCTGTATTCTTTTCGAAAGCGGCGGCATATAATCACTCATCTCACGAATTTCTTTCACATTGACCAGACGGCTCTGCCTGCGCTGTAGCTTGCTTTCATAAGCATTCAGAAAGCTTTTCAAACACTGATATTCCTCTTTCTTATCCTTCAGCTCTGCCAGGTACACCGTTTTATCCACCAGCTGTTTGATTTTCGTCTTATCAAAAGTGGATATATACATCCGTACCCGCTTATGCGTTTTCGGATCCCGAACAATCTGATAAAAGCGGCGGTATCCTCGGACCGTGTAGACGGAAAGTGTACCTTCTGGAAGCGGCTTCAGTCGTTTTTCCAGTTCTCTTATCTCCTTCTCCAGGCGTTCAAAGTCCCTCTGCGCAAGTTCATGTGTCGTAATCGGCATGGTCTGTAGACTCCTTTCTTCATTATAATTTACTAAAGTGTAGCCTACTTTGAGAAATCTGAGAATGTCTACAAAACGACTATAGTCGGCAATCAGACTATAAAAACCAACGTATTTTCGCGGGCTCTACCTTATTCTATATTTTGATAATATATATTTCTCAAAAATGGACTCGGCAAATTCAGCAGGTATATCCTCGATGGTTTTCCTGACATCATAATGTATTTTGGCATCATAAATTTGGAGACATTCCCACAACCACGATGTCCTGTCATCTCACAACGCTCCCTGCTTTCACTCAGAGTGAATTTACCTTCAATCTGACATTGCCTTCCCAATTCATATACCTAATCAGAATCAATAAAATATTGCAAATTTTACATGATATCAAGCGTCTATAATTTTTGACATTGCAACAATGTAATGTCAATTTACTTCTCATGTCTCTATTATGTAAATAATCAGCTTGCAGGCAATGTCAAACAACACACAGCTTCTTCTCCTTGAAAAAACGACAATGCCAAAATACTCAAATCCATTCCTTAGCCAAACTATGGCAATGCCATAGTCTTCCAGCACTCGATATCATGTCAAATCGTATGATATGTAATGTCATATCACTTCGCCGCATTATTTTTCGATAAAAAAGCCGTCGCACAGCCAGACATTTGATCTGGCCATACAACGGCTTTTTTCATTTCATTAAATTACAAATCATTTATCGGATATCCGTGACCCATTCGGATCGCCCTGATCCTGCCGGATGACCACGGCCTATCCAACTCGTTATGAGGCTACTATACCATGCCCTACTGAATCGTCGTGCCGGCGCAGCCGTCGACGGCCTTCTCCGCAAGCTCCATCGAGGTGATGATGGCCTTCCGACCCTTGCCTGCCTCGACGAAGTCAATGCCGGCTTCCACCTTCGGCTGCATGGACTTGAACTCGAAATGGCCATCCTGAATGTACTGACGGGCGTCCTCGATCGTCATGGTATCAAGGGCCTTCTCGTCTGCCTGGCCATAGTTCAGGGATACATGATCCACGGCCGTCGTAATGAGGAGAATGTCGGCATCCACGTCCTTTGCAAGGAGGGCCGCCGTGCGGTCCTTCTCGATAACGGCCGCGGCCCCCTTCAGGTTATTACCCTGACGGAGCACTGGAATGCCGCCACCGCCACAGGCGATGACCACCTGATCCGCATCGAGGAGCGTCTTAATGGCGTCAATCTCGACAATGGACTTCGGCGTCGGAGATGGCACGATACGCTGGAAAACGCCATCGGAAACCATCACGACATGATTGCCATTGTCCTCTTCCTTCTTCGCTTCCTCTGCATTCATGAGCTTTCCGACACACTTGATCGGATTATAGAAGCTCTCATCATACGGGTCCACCAGTACCTGCGTAATAATGGTGGAGGCCGTCTTGTAGATGCCTCGCTTCACAAGCTCTGCCCGGACGGCATTCTGAAGATCATAGCCGATCATGCCCTGGCTCATGGCGGAGCACATGCTGAGCGGCGTATTCACATACTGCTCTGGATTTGATTCCGTGAGGTTCTTCATGGCCGTATGGATCATGCCCACCTGCGGTGCATTGGAGAAAACCAGCGCCACCTGATAGCCATCCTCCACGAAATCGCCGATCATCGTGGCCGTACGTGCGACGGCCGCCTTCTGCTCCGGAAGGGTAAATCCGAGATCCTTATGTCCAAGCGCAATGACCATTCGCTTCTTACTCATGCTGTTCCTCCTCTCACTTCTTCTCTTCATCGAGTGCTGCGATATCCACGAGATGCAGCTCGGATGACTTGTTTTCCAGGGATGTTGCCAGTGCTCTCGCCGTATCTACCGCAGTCAGTACATTGACGCCCGTCTCGACGGCATTTCGACGGATCACGAAGCCGTCCTTCGACGCCTCGGCGCCCTCTCTCGGAACATCGATGACGATATCGAGCTCATGGCCCAGCACCAGGTCAAGAATGTTTGGCGACTCCTGCTCCACCTTTCGAACCTGGAAGCACTTGACGCCACCCTCAGTGAGCGCCTGATAGGTGCCATGGGTTGCAAAAATGCGATAGCCCAGGTTCTCAAAGCGCTTGGCGATCGGCACGATCTCTTCCTTATCCTCATCGCGCACGGTAATCACCATGTTCTTATACTTCGGAAGCTGAATGCCGGCACCCTGGAAGGCCTTGTACAGGGCCTCATTGAAGCTCTTTGCGATACCGAGACACTCTCCGGTCGACTTCATCTCCGGTCCAAGGCTAATGTCGGCACCCTTGATCTTTTCGAAGGAGAAGACCGGCATCTTGATGGCATAGTAGTCGGCTTCCTTCTGAAGGCCCGGCTCATAGCCCAGCTCCCGAATCGTATGACCACAGATGATCTGGGTCGCAAGCGGCACGATCGGAATGCCCGTGACCTTACTGATGTACGGCACGGTACGGGAGGAACGCGGGTTCACCTCAATGATGTAGACCTCGTCACCATCTGCAATGAACTGAACATTGACCATACCGATGACGTGCAGCGCCTTCGCGAGACGCTCGGTGTACTCGATGACACGCTCCTTCGCCTTCGGTGTCAGGCTCCGCTCCGGATAAACCGAGATGGAGTCGCCGGAATGGATACCCGTACGCTCAATGTGCTCCATGATGCCTGGAATCAGGATATCCTGGCCATCGCAGATCGCATCGACCTCGAGCTCCGTACCGCGAATGTACTTATCCACCAGAATCGGATGCTCCTGTGCAATCTGGTTGATCTCGCCGATGTACTCGTCGATGTCCTGGTCGCTGATGGCGATACGCATACCGGCACCGCCGAGCACGTAGGACGGACGCACCAGTACCGGATAGCCCAGCTCCCGTGCGGCTTCCTTCGCCTCCTCTGCGGTGAAAACCGTATGTCCAGCCGCACGCTGGCAGCCGGTCTGCTGCAGAATTTCATCGAAACGCTCACGATCCTCCGCCGCATCGACGTCATCCTGCTGCGTACCGAGAATCGGCACGCCCATCTTCTCGAGGGCATCGGCCAGCTTGATGGCCGTCTGTCCACCGAACTGTACGACGGCACCATCCGGCTTCTCCACATCGACGACATTCCGCACATCCTCCGGCGTCAGCGGCTCGAAGTACAGCTTATCCGCGATATCGAAGTCGGTCGACACGGTCTCCGGGTTGTTATTGATGATGATGGTCTCATAGCCCTCGCGCTCGAACTGCCAGGTGCTGTGCACAGAGCAGAAGTCGAACTCGATGCCCTGTCCGATCCGGATCGGGCCGGAGCCAAGCACCAGCACCTTCTTTTTCTTCTTCGGATCGCGGAAGGCACC
>DJEQ01000007.1:0-626 GCA_002431355.1 Oribacterium sp. UBA5894 | reverse complement strand
GCGGCGCAGGTATCGACCATCTTGAAGGCCGCGTGGATATCCCACTTGTCCCGAAGCGCGCGAATCTCCTCCTCGGAGTAGCCTGTGAGACGGGCGATGACATTGTCCGGGAACTCGATGCGCTTTGCTTCTCGAAGGAGGGTCTCATTCATGGACTCGTTGCGGAGTCTCGCTTCCATATCCACAATGATCTTCAGCTTGTCGATAAACCACTCATCAATCTTCGTGATGCTGTGGATCTCCTCATAGCTGTAGCCACGGCGCAGGGCCTCGGCGATCACCCAGATGCGGCGATCATCGACGTGGTGCAGCAGCTTATGCAGGTCGTGATCGTCCAGCTCCGTAAAGTCATAGGACATCAGCGAATCCACATGCTGCTCGAGCGAACGGATCGCCTTCATGAGACCACCCTCGAAGTTGTTCGCGATGGCCATGACCTCGCCGGTTGCCTTCATCTGTGTACCGAGCGTATGCTCTGCCGTAATGAACTTATCAAACGGGAGACGCGGCATCTTTACAACGCAGTAATCGAGCATCGGCTCGAAGGACGCGTAGGTCTTGCCCGTCACGGCGTTCTTAATTTCATCGAGCGTGTAGCCGAGCGCGATCTTCGCCGCCACCTTCGC
>DJEQ01000021.1 GCA_002431355.1 Oribacterium sp. UBA5894 | reverse complement strand
GCAATGACGAGGGCCGCACCTGCACGAAGATCCAGTGCATTGACGCTGGCGCCAGTGAAGCGCTTCACGCCATCAATGACAGAGACATTGCCCTCGACCTTAATGTTGGAGCCCATACGTGCGAGCTCATCCACGTACTTAAAACGGTTTTCGAAGATGGACTCTGTCACCACGGAGGTACCATCCGCGAGCGCCAGGGTCACGGACATCTGCGGCTGCATATCCGTTGGAAAGCCTGGATATGGGAGGGTCTTGACATCGGTCGGATGCTGTACCTCGGCACCAATCACGCGGACTGCCTCATCGTACTCGTAGACGGTATTGCCCATCTCGAGGAGCTTCGCCGTGATCGACTCGAGGTGCTTCGGAATGACATTTTTAATCAGGATGTCCCCGCGGGTCGCCGCTGCTGCACACATGAAGGTTCCGGCTTCAATCTGATCCGGAATAACGGCATAGGTCGTGCCGTGGAGGCGATGTACACCGCGGATGCGGATCGTGTCCGTACCGGCGCCCTTGATATTGGCGCCCATCGAATTCAGGAAGTTTGCCACATCGACGATGTGCGGCTCCTTTGCGACATTTTCAATGATGGTACGTCCTTCCGCAAGAACCGATGCCAGCATGATGTTGATGGTTGCACCAACGGAAACGACATCGAGATAAATGTGGGAAGCCCGAAGACCCTCTCCTGCATCGGCCTGCACGCAGCCGTTTCGGATTTCTACCTTGGCGCCCAGGGCACGGAAGCCCTTGATGTGCTGGTCGATCGGACGCGAGCCAATGGCACAGCCTCCCGGAAGGGGAACATTGGCCATATGGTGCTTTCCGAGCAGTGCACCGATAAAATAGTAGGAAGCCCGGATCTTTCGGATGAACTCATCGTCAATCGATACACTCTGTACATGGGCTGCACTGATTCTTGCAGTATGGCGATCGATGCGCTCCACGACTGCCCCGATCTCCTTCAGTGCTTCCAGCATGACATTGATGTCCCGCACGTCCGGCAGGTTTTCTATAATCACATCTTCATCTGTTAAGAGGGTACCTGCGATGATGCCCAGTGCGGCATTTTTCGCTCCACCGATCACGACCTCGCCGCGAAGTGGGGTGCCACCTTTCATGATAAACTGTTCCATATATCTCCTGTAAGCGTTCCATGCAAGCGCATAGGAACGGCATTATTCATATTACTAAATCTTATAAATTATAAGTGAGCCCGCACGTTTTTTCAAGTACGGGTGCATTTTTGCCGCCAGGCAGCAATATATAGTGGCCAACAGCTGACCCAATTCCTATATATAGTTGGCAGCTTCAGACACGTGAAGGTCCTTACTTTCCTGTCTCCAGAAGGCCCAGCATGAGACCTGCCGCACGTTCCGAAAGGGCCACTGCATTGTTCAGGAAAATAATGTCCTGGATGCCATAGTTTTCGATCAGTGCGCCGAGATCTCCTTCGTAATGGCGGTAATCCACGACGTACACGTTCTCATAGTGATCCACCAGATACGGGGCGAAGGCATTGCCATACGACTCCTTGATGAGGACGCAGGCCGAGCCATCGTGAAGGAGCGGATTATGGATGACCGTCAGCGGGTTGTCGCCATGAATGAAGGTGCTGTACTTATCGCCCGCATTCGCATCGGTCACGTCCCCGATCACCTGTCCCTCATGCTTTTCTCCGAGCGAATCAATGTACTCCATCTGATTCGTCGCCATCGGCACCCAGGCCTCGACCGTATCCGGATTCTGCTTCAGTGCCTCGGAACGGTTCGTCGAGAAGTAGAAGGTGCCATAGAAGCCATCGAAGCTCTTCTTCTCATACTCCCTGAGACTGTGTGGCTCGATCCCCTTCGCCGCACAGAAGCGCATGTAGGCATAGTAGGCCCCGAGCGCGGTCCAGTGATGATCCGTATGAAAATAGAGGTACTCACTCTTATGCTGCCGCAGCGTGTCAAAAACCGAAACCTTCTTAACGGCCGGATCCATCAGGCTGTAAATGTAGTTGAAGCCATCCTCCATATTGCTCGAGCCGAGCGCCGCCTGCGTGCCTGCATCCAGCATGACGCCGAAGCTGTTCGGTACGAGAATGTCATAAACCGTGCACTGTGGGAAGCGCGCCTGGTAGGTATTGATCATGGATGCATACTTTACCGCACCACCCTGATTATAGTAGTAGATTTCATAGCCGCAGTGATTCGTCACATAGATACTGCCCGCCTTCTCGCCGGTCACCTCGGCCTTCTCGCTCTTCTTTTCTTTCAGCGTACCGTCGGCATTCGTCTCAATGAGCGAAGCATACTGGTCGAGTGCTTCCACCGCAGAGGCATCCGCACGGAGCTCCGACGCCGATGCGGTTTCTTCCGAATCTTCTTCACTGCCAAGCTCCATCACCGGTGCCAGTGATTCCGCCGTTTCCGGAATCGTATCAGCTACCGTCTGCGTATCATTTCCGTAGAAGGCGTCTCCCTGTGGACCGTATAGACTTTCCACCTTCGCGCCGAGCGTGAGGAGCGTCTCCCGTCCTGGAAAGGTGTCGGAGAACCAGCTCGTGAGATCTGTAAAATACTGTCCAGAAAGGAGCGATGCACGCGTCACGGCTGGGAAGGCCGCAAGGGCCCGTTTCTCCGACGCCGAGTAGCTCGGACGAAGTGGCAGCGCCAGGCCGGTGCCGAGCAGTCCGAGGCACACGATGCCCATAGCAGCGAGCAGAACCTGCACGCCACGAACTTCTTTCTTTGTTTTTTTCTTATCGTTTTCAGAATGCTCTTTCATCATTTTCTATTCCTGCTGTTCGAGGCCCTGTCCGCGCTTCGAATGCGCCAGGGCTCCGGTACCTCTTCCGACGGGACCATGCCTTCGCCGGCTCCGCAGCATTCGGTGCGCACCTTCGAGTACATTCTCCGGAAGGGCAGCTCTTTAGAACTGGTTGTACAGAAACGGTGTGTAGCTCGCACCCACCATCGACACGATGGACAATCCCAGAAGGCCAAGCATCAGAAGAAGCCGTGCGCCATAGTAGAGGGCTTCCCTTCGCTGCCGTGCACTCGTACTCCTCGTGATCCGGCGCTGGAGGCGGGTCGTCACCCGTGCATGATTTTCAGCATCCTCTGCCTCGAAGCCCTCCGTTGAAGCGTCGAGCCGCTGCAGCTGCCGATCGATCTCCGTTTCCTTCTGGTAACGCTCCTTTTCCGACACAAGCTGCTGCTTTTCCCGCGCCTCCTTCTGAAGGCTTCCATCATAAACGGCGCGCAGCTTCGCGGCAAGGCACTTCCCTGCCGGTGTGCACGCGAGCAGCGCAAACAGAAGGAAGAACAGATTACTGCGGAGCGTCAGAAGCTCGGACGTATCGATCCCGGCGCGATCACTGCAAAAAAGCAGCGTACGAAGCACGTCTCCGAGCACATGCATATCACTGAAGCGGAACAGCACCCAGCCGAAAAACACCACCAGCAGCGTGTACACGTGTCCCAACGCCTGAACGGCCCGCGGCATCGTGCCTTTTTTCTTTAGCAGGTCTTCAAGCGCAATAAAAATGAAATAATAGAGTCCCCACAGGATAAAGTTCCAGCTGCTGCCATGCCAGAAGCCGGTCAGCGCCCAGACCACGAGAAGATTCAGAAGAAGCCGTCCGGTGGACACACGATTTCCGCCAAGTGGAATGTACACATAGTCCCGGAAGAAGCGGCTCAGTGAAATATGCCAGCGGCGCCAGAAATCGCGGACGGATCCCGCGATATATGGATAGTTGAAGTTTTCCGGATAGTGAAAGCCGATCATCCGTCCGAGTCCAAGCGCCATGTCGGAATAGGCTGAGAAGTCAAGGTAGAGCTGCAGCATGTAGCAGAGCGAGCCAAGGTACGCGCCCCCCACTGAAAAGCTGGTATTCCCCGCAAGGGGCAGAAAGCTCTCTGCGAGCGTGCCGAGGTGATCCGCAAGCACCGTCTTTTTCGCAAGTCCCACGGTGAAGCGCCAGGCACCCTCCGCGATGTCCTCCGCAGTGCAGCTTCGCTGCTCCATCTCCTCTGCCATCGCTCCGTAGCGCGTAATCGGCCCCTGCGTCACCTGATGAAAGCACACCGTATAGAGCAGCACATGAAAGAAGTCGCCGGGTGCGGTTTTCCCGGTATATACGTCGACGACATAGCTGATGAGCTTAAAAATGTAGAAGGACATCCCGAGTGGGAGGCCAATGCTGAGAAAAAACGTGGACAGGGAGGATCCAACGCCGGTCGCGGTTCCAGCCCCTGTGCTCTGGGCGCCTGCATTGGATCCCAGAAAGGCACGGCAGAAAGGCGCGGCGCATTTAAATAGAAGAAGGACGCCCGTGAGAAGCACGAGCGCGATCAGCAGCCACAGCTTCGCCCGCTTCTGTCCCGTCTCCCGCAGCTGCTCTGCGAGCGGACTCTGAAAATCATCGTCGCCCTCCTGGTAATCCGGGTTTGCGGAGGCTGCAAACTGAAGCGCCTTTCCGATCTGCTGCCCGAGGGCCCAGGCGATCACTGCCATCCCAAGGAGAAGAAGCAGGCTGGAAAGCCCGGCAAAGGCATAAAAAATGAGCGAAAAGAGGAGAAGGACGACATTTTTCCGGGCATTTCCTGAAACCAGCAGATACACGATCATAAAAACGGGCAGAAAAAACGCGGTAAAAATCAGACTGGAAAAACTCATGGTACTCCTCTCCTCACTGTGAATCCAGGTATTATAACATAGACTGTCAAGAATAGGGAAAAAAGCATGGAAATACAGCCTGCCGACATTGCACGATGCGGCGCTTGTGCATGCAGAAGTCCACGACGCAGATGCTGGCAGGCCCTTGCAGGCACGCCCAGCACCCTCAGGCGCATAAGAAATAGGGAGTGGACCGATGCCATGCCCCTCAGGCGTATAAGAAATAAACAGAAATAAAAAAGCTTCGGACACCAGGTGTATCCACGTCACATAGAAGGATCCTCTTAGTGCTGCTACGTTCCCGTCCTGACACGGTTCGAGGGATCTATTGCGTGGGGCCCAGTGCCCGAAGCAAAAAAAGTATAGCCGATATTTTCAGAAATGGCAAGGTGGAACTTTACGGTGTCCCACCAGATTTCAGTGTAACCTCCGCGTTTTAGTGTACCCCGACGAACTTCTTCACATCGCCGACCAGATCACGCAGGAGATAGCATAGAATCAGTGCGCAGTTGACTGGAATGGAGGAATATGGGAATTTCGTCGGCACCTTCAGCATCGGTGAAAACTGATCGGTCTTCATCGCCATCTGAATGCCATAATAGAACAGTGCACCGATAAAAGCCATGCTGCAAAGCGTAATCAGGATGTCCAGGATGATCCCGGCGGTTTTTCCCTCGAGCTTATTTGGGAGCATGTCCACACGGAAATGTGCCTTATCCCGGAACAGAAGCGTCGCGGCACAGAACACCATCCAAGCCATCATCCACTCCACGACCTCATCCGTCCAGCTGAGCTCGATATTCATCGGCGTAAAACGAATAATCACACGGATAAACAGAATGATGGCAATGCCGATACAGCAGCCCATGACGATGGCTTTCAGTATAGAGGCCACGATTTCATCTAATTTCTTAAACATAAATCTCTGCCTCCTTTAAATGAGTGCTGGTAAGGTCAATGAAAATGCCGGTACATAGGCACAGAGCATCAGAACGATCAGGATGCCCACCACGTATGGAATGACTTCCTTTGACAGGTCAATGAGCGAAACCTTCGTGATACTCGAAACCGCATAAAGCGACATGCCCACCGGTGGCGTCAGAAGACCTACCATCGAGGCCACGATCATGATGACACCAAACTGAAGATAATCCATGCCGATGGCTTCGATGATCGGAAGGAAGATCGGCGTTACAATCAGGATGACGGCCGTACCCTCCATGAACATACCGAGGATGAACAGGATAAAGATGATAAGAAGAATCAGGATATACGGGTTGTTCGTAATACTCAGCATGCCTTCGATGATCTGATTCGGTACTCTCGCATGAATCAGGAAGTACGCAAGGAAGTTCGCGATGGCGATAATGAACAGCGTCTTGCAGCTTGTCATGATGCTGTCATAAATGATGTGCATCAGGCTCTTCAGTGTCAGCGACTTATAGACGACGCCACTCAGGAAAAGCGCATAGAAGGTGGCGACAATGGCCGCCTCTGTGGCTGTGAAAATGCCGCCCCAGATCCCGCCGACAATGATGACAACGGTCAGCAGGCTCGGAACCGCACGTACAAAGGCCTTCAGCCGCTCTCCCCATGGCATCCGCGGCATCACCGGGAAGTGCTTCCGCTTCGACTGTACATACACGGCGATGCCCATTGCCAGTGCCATCATAAAGCCTGGCATAAAGCCAGCCGCAAAGAGCTTCGCAACCGACGCACCGGAGCAGGAGGAATACACAACAAACGGAATACTTGGCGGAATCACCGGTCCGATGGTGGAGGACGCAGCGGTGATACCAGCACTGAAGGTGTGATCATAACCTGCATCATCCATGGCCTTCATCTCAATGACGCCGAGGCCTGCGGCATCCGCAACGGCTGCACCCGACATGCCGGAGAAGATGACGGAGGACACGATATTGACCTGTCCAAGACCGCCCGTCCAGTGTCCGACGCACGCATTGGCGAAGGCGAAAATCCGGTCGGTGATACCGCCCGTGTTCATCAGATTACCCGCGAGAATGAAGAATGGAATCGCCAGCATCGTGAAGCCGGTTGTTCCGTTATAGATACGCTGTGCCATCACCGCGAGGATTTTTGCATTGCCGAGTGCCGCGAATACACCGGCACTGGTAATGCCCATCGCGATGCAGACGGGTACGCCGACCAGCATGAGGCCGACCAGTACAACTACTGTGATAAATGCAACCATTGAGGGCTCCTTTCATGAAAGTATGCCCCTGGCGACAGGGCACTGCCTGCCGCCAGGGGCTTTTGTATGTGTTTTCGGATCAGCCCTTTGTGTCTTCGCACATCTTCAGGAACTTGTCCATGTCGTCCTGAGATCCCTCGTACTCTGCGATCTTGTCCCATGCAGGCTGCATTGCGGCCTTGAAGGCCTCCATGTCAACTTCCGTTACGGTCATGCCGGCATCCTTCAGCTTCTGAACGTAATCCGCCTCACCATTCTGAACCTCTTCACGCATCTGCTTCTTTGCAACATCGGCTGCATCCTCGATCCAGCCCCTCTGCTCATCGGTGAGACCCTCCCAGAATTCATTGGAGAAGGTCAGGTTGACCGCTTCCCAGGTGTGCTTATCCAGTGTCAGATACTTCTGGTTTGCTTCCCACATGCTGTTGTTATAGATGGTGGAAAGCGGGTTCTCCTGGCCATCGACCGTGCCCTGCTTGAGTGCGGTAATGAGCTCATTAAAGGCGATCTGCTGTACATCGGCACCCAGTGCTTCGAAGCAGGCAACCTTCTGAACCTCATTCGGAGTACGGATCTTTAAGCCCTTGACATCCTCTGGGGTCTTGACTTCCTTCTTTGAGTTCGTAAGGCAACGGAAGCCATAATCCCAAGGTCCGACATTATGAAGGCCCTTGCCCTCAAGCGTACCATCGTTTACCCACTCGGCGAATGGGCCATCACATACGGCATAGGCCTGCTCATAGGAAGTGAATACATATGGTGCAATCGGAAGTGCGTAGCGGATATCATACTTATCGAGCGAGCCCTGCGAAATCAGGCAGGCCTGAATCGCATTGATGGCGGTCTGCTCGGCCATTTCCTTCGCATTTCCGAGCTCAGAGTTCGGATGAATCTCGACGGTCATGGTGCCACCCGAATCTTTTTCGAGCTCTGACTTAAAGGTCTCGGCGGCATTGGTCACCGGCTCATTTGGTGCACCGAAGTGGCCGAGAATGATGGTTGTGGCATCGGCGGCTGGTGCAGCCTCTTCCTTGGATTCCTCTGCAGCTGCCGTCGTCTCTGCGGCTGCGGCCTGTGTTTCTGCAGCCTTCGTTTCTGCAGCGGTCGTCGTAGCTGGTGTATTATAGCTGCCACATGCAGCCATGGAGCTCAGCATCGCAGCACTTAATACCAGTGACATTACTCTTTTCATAATCTTCTTCCCTTCTGGCGCCTCTTTACGCCCTGTGGTGTCACCCCTCCGTCTGTTCCCTTCAAGTTCACGTTCATCGACGGATGAATGACCGATCCTTCTACAAATCGTTCAAATGCTTTTTTCTGCTTTGAACCTTATGAAAAAATTTTTATCACCAGGTATTTTTTCAGGCTAGATGACATTTCCATAAAATTAAACCGGTTTATCATGCATTGTGCACAAAAACATGCCGCATGATAACCGGTTTATAATGTCATTAATTATTTTAATTTTGCCTTCTTATCATTTTTGATTGTCCATTTTCACGGATTTAAGTGACTTCATGCGCTCATCCATGCATCAGTATTCCGTGCATTGTGTCATCCGAAGAGCGATATGATTTCAGGCCCCTGTATACATCAGAATTCAAGCTCACGTTTCCGGAAGACAAGTACGATCAATGCATACCCCAGTACGATATAAGCGATCAGCCCAAGAAGCTGTGTCAGTGGGAAGGCAAGATGCAGTGTCAGCGCCGTCGTCGCCGTCGCGAGGAGCGCTGAAAACGGGAGCTCGTTCAGACGATAGCGGATCAGAAACTCGCCGCCGCTGACGGTGAAATTTATAAGCTGGGCTACCGGGTCGATGTACAGGAAAAGAAACAGTACACCGGCGATGCCTGTACTTTGCAGATAAAAGATCGGAATCATGGTGAAAAGTGCCGGAATGAGGGCATTGATGGCCAGCATCGGCGCCCGAAGCAGGAGCTGATAGAGATCATCGCCATTTAAGCCGATGCCCACCAGCTGACTGCCTGCCATGAACAGGAGTGCGAGCACCAGGCCATCCACCAGATTCAGAACGACATATTCGATCGTTTTCGCCAGCACGACCTGCGGCCGCGATACTCCGAGTCCAATGGCCACCTGCATGGTCTTCGCACGGAAGTCATCCGAGAACACAGACATCAGCTCCACAAGCCCAAACAGGGCGCCCATCAGGCTGAAAAGGCCAGGAACAGCTGCCATGAGGCCAATGCTGTTTTTCTGTCCATTCACCGCCCCGGTAAAGACGATGGTCATGGAAATCGCATAGAACGCCAGCAGGATCACGATGCGTGGAACACGACGGGTAATGCGCAGAAGATCTGCACGAATATAATTAAGCATGCTCTCCACCTCCTACAAGTCCGAAATAGAAATCCTCCAGGCTCCGTGTTTCCTGCACCTCATCCAGGATCTGAACACCTGCTTCCTTCAGTGCTGTACGCGCACGCTCCACATCATCTACCCGGATGCGTACCGCCTTCTGCTCCGACAGCAAGTCCTCCTGTGTAATGATGCGTGGCACAGTGCCTTCATTCACAATGCCGAAGCGATGTGCCGTATGCTGCAGCTCGCCGAGAATATGGGAGGAAATCAGTACCGTCATCCCATATTCCTCATTCAGTCGCTGCACCAGGGCTCGGATATCCGCAATACCCTGTGGATCCAGACCATTGGTCGGCTCATCCAGAATCAGGATCTCCGGCTTACTGAGGAGCGCGTTCGCAATGCCGAGCCGCTGCTTCATGCCCATCGAGTAATTGCGGACCGGCTTCTTCACACCGTCCAGTCCGACGATCTTCAGTACCTCATCCACGATCTTCTGATCCCTGACACCCTTCAGCACACGATAGTACTCGAGGTTTTGCTTTCCACTCATATAGTCGAAGTAGTTCGCGCCGACCAGAAAGCCGATCTTTGAGCGCCCCTTCGCGAGATTTTTGCTGTCACCGCAGATTTCCAGCGTGCCCTTTTCATACTCGGAAAGGCCGAGGATCACCTTGAACATCGTGGTTTTTCCCGCGCCATTCCGTCCGACGAGACCGAAAATGTCTCCCTTCTGAATGTCGAGATTTACATCGGTCAGCACCTTATGCTTTCCGTAGCTTTTTTCAATGCCCTTTAAGGAAATGATTGCTTCACTCATCCCTGCCTCCTTTACCAGACCATGATTCGTTCATCGGCAGGAAGATACATGCCATCCCCCGGCCCGATGTCATAGGTTTTTTCAAATTCATCAAACTGCATCAAGGTAACATTGGTACGCAGCATGCCGGTCGGATGACTGTCACTGTTGTACATCGACTCCTTGATATACGTTCGGTGCGACCGCCACATGACTGCATATGCGCGGAAAAAGGCATCATAGTCGAAATCTGCCACCTTTGCAGCGAGCCCAAGTGCACATTTCATGCCGCCCATATCGGCGATGGCCTCGCCTGAAACCGTGCTTCCCGACAAATACGTGCTGCGCGACACTGGACTCAGACCACTGTAGTAGCGGATAAGTGCATTGGCACGCTGATCATAGGCATACTGGTCCTCTGCGGTCCACCAGGAATAGTGGCGTCCATTCTTATCATATTGATATCCGGTCGTATCGAAGCCATGCGTGATCTCATGGCCGAGAACCGTGCCAAGGCAGGCCAGATTTTCCTCATAGCTCCTCGTTTCCGAATAGAGGTCATCTCCTGCAAGCAGCGCAGCACAGAGATTCACAGAGTTATCCATGGCCGAATAGAAGGCATTGATCTCCAGCGTTGGAATCGCCTCCATATTCCAGTCACTGCGATTGCATGGCTGATTGACCTTTCTTGTTTCCTGCGCCACATGGAAGGTATGGATTCTGGCCACCATGTCCACAAGGCTCGCGCAGCCCTCAAACGAGAGGGTGCTGTAATCAATGAGCTGATCCGGATAGAGAATGTGAAGGCCCATGGCCGAAAGCTTTTCCTGCGCGGCCGCCTTTGTCTCGTCGCTCATCCAGTCACTCTCCGCGATGACCTTCGAAAATTCTGCCGCAAGCTCTTCCGCCATCGCATGAATCTCTCGTTTCGCAGCGGCCGTGCAGTAGTGCCCGATGTACATCTGCTGATAGGCATCGAGAAGATATTTCTGCACATAGTCGCGATAGTAGACCGCCATCGGATTCGTCACATCCTCTGGCTCCGTGATGCTTCCTTCCGCGCTTCCGTCTTCGTCCGCACCCTTCTCTTCGGTCCCGTCCTCCGTCTCCGTGTCTTCACCTTCCTCTGAATCCGTCTTCGTCGTACTCGTATTCTCCGCCATCTGCCGCTCATAGTCAGCGGCCATCTCGGATGTGGTCTCATCGAGAAGATCCTGTGCTGCCAGCACCGTATTCACGATGAGGTAGGCCTTCATGTCCGCAAGATTTTTCTCTGTATAGATCCGACCGAGCTCTTCGAGCTGCAGCGGCTCCGTCACGGTAAAGGTCTTCGATGCACCGACCCCAAGCGCATCCAGAATCGTCATGATGGGATAGTTTCCAGCGAGCGCAGCCAGGCCCTCACGATCATAGACCTGCTGATTGCTTTCATAATAATTCTCCGTCATGAGCCGGTTATCCGTCGGAAGGCAGCGTGCAAGCTTCCGCTCAAAGCGATAGCAGGCGGTCAGAAGCTGCCGTACCTCCGCTTCACTGTACCCAAGCTTCTGCAGTACGTACGAAAGGAGCGTCTGGTTATATTTATAGGCGCCGAAGCCGCCGTGGCCAATGTCGACATAGGACAGCTTGTACTGCAGGGCCAGTGTGGCGGTCGGTGAAATCAGCACGGTGTAGTCATTGACCGCATCCTGCCCAAACGGTGCTTCCAGCGAATAGTCGCTGAGCTCCAGTCCAAATGGATTTCGGCCGTCTGTACTCCCGAGGTAGGCCGTCATCGCCTCCATGGAATCGATGGATGAAATCGTTTCGATATATGGTCGAAGCGGCTCTGCGCCCATGGCATCGCGGGCCGTGGTATCCGCGGCAGCCTCTGCCAGCTGATGCACCAGGGACTGAATATGGATGAGCGAGGAAGCACTCATCACCTCCGGATCCAGTCCCGTCGTGTCGTCCGTTGCCATGGCCATCAGTGCCTCGACCTTTTCACTGTACTGCTCGCCGATGTCGTTAAAGACGCTTTCATCCTCTACTCCGTCGGGAAGTGGCTGAAGCAGCCAGTCCTTATTGACGGCGGTATAGAAATCGTCCTTTACATTCGTCGGCGTATCTGCATTGATCGTGCCATCAATCGTGGAGTTGATCCACTTCGAATTCTCCGAAATGGTCTGATTGACCTCCTGCTCCGGCATATACTGCTCAAATTTTTTCAGCGTATCCTCCACTGCAGACTGCGTGCAGCCCGTCAGGGTACTCACGAGCATGAGCGCAGCCAGGGCGAGGCTGAGGGTCGTTTTTTTCATATAGACATCCTTTCTACAGCATAAAGCCAATGTCGGCTGTGGCGAGCGTGCGTTTCGCTCCATGCGTCCGCGTCCATCCCATGTCGAAAGCGGCGATGGAATGCGAGCATCACTTTTGTTTTGCCCTGAAAGCCTGGACGTCTGTCGAAAGCTATGATGGAATGCGATACACGCATTTCGCATTTTCCGTCGTGATGCGCACAAGCTCCGCCGGAGCCATTCCGCGAAGCCGTGCGATTTCCTCCACCACATAGGGAAGATTTCTCGGATCATTCCGGGTACCACGCAGCGGCACTGGAGCCATGTATGGACAGTCCGTTTCAAGGACCATGCGTTCCATTGGAATGTGCTCCACCACTTCCTTCAGTTTCCGGGAATTTTTAAAGGTGACAACCCCTCCGACACCGATGTACATCCCAAGCTTCACGAAGCGCTCCGCCATTTCGACCGAATAGCCGAAGCAATGGATGATGCCGGACGCCTGATGGCCCAGCTCCTCGACGATGAGATCATAGGTATCCTGCGCTGCCTCCCGTGAATGCACATTGATGGGCAGCTGCACCTCCCGCGCAAGCTGAAGCATCCGTCGAAACGTTGCCTTCTGGATCTCCGGATCCGGATCCGCGCCCGCAAGAAGTGCGGGATCCAGCTCCTTCCCCGCTGCGGCGGCCGTGCGGAGGATGCCCTCTCGGGTATAGTGATAATCCAGCCCGATTTCTCCGATGGCGACGACCTTCGGCTCGGTTGTGGCCCATCGTCGAAGATCCTCGATGTTCTCCTCAGAGACGCCCTCACTGTGGTCTGGATGAATGCCTACGGCCGCGTAGGCGGTCGCCTCCCGTCGGGAAAGCATGACCGCAGCCTCGCTGGACGGAAGATCAAAGCCAATTTCTGTAAACCCACCGATGCCGTGTGCGCCAAGATCAGAAAGGACCATGGCACGGTCCTCATCAAACGCCGGATCCATGAGATGTGCATGCGTGTCAAAAATCTTTGTTTCTGTGATCATTATAGTAAAGCTCCGATGTAAATCATGGCATAGAAAAGCATGAGATGAAGTGGATAGTAAAAATAGTAGAACCACTTGAGTGGAAGTCGTCCACGTTCTCCATTGTAAAACCAGAGCGGCAGAAAACAGAGAACCGGCAGAAAATGCACACTGGTCGATGCGGCCGCCGTAACGAGGGCTCCACACGCCATCTGCAGATTTTTTTCCTTATGGAAATTATACATAAGGGCCATGCCCAGAAGAATGGGAATGCCGAACTGAAAATGCGCCGCATAGGCCACCAGACAGCCCAGGGCCACTCCGATCCATTTTCGCCCCACCCGCTTTTTATTCCGCTTCATGCCATACAGCACCAGCAGCCCGAGAGCCAGAGAAAATACAGGATTCTGAAGTTCGAAATGATAGGTCTCGTTGTACATGCAGAGGTCGAACGGAACCTCGCTGAGAAGCGCAAGCAGAAGCATGCGTCCGAAGTATTTCCAGAAATGAGAGCTGTGAAGAAAACCTTCGACGCAGAGAAACGCGAAGATCGGAACACAGAAACAGCCGCAGAAATGAAGGATGTGATACAGCTTCAGCCAGCGCATCCCTTCGGCTGTGGCGATTGCCATCTGATAATATTCTTCGGAGTATCCGTAGAGCTTTCCATTCTGGATGATAACCACGGCGAAATCATAGGCGGTCATCATGAGTACTGCAAAGAGCTTCAGGAAGCCACCGGACAGTCCGATATGATTTTTGGTGCTTTTTAACACACTTTGATAAGTAGACATAATATTAAGCTACGACCGGAGCACCGTTGCTGTGCGCCGGTCGTGGTTCTGTAAAATCAGCCGATCAGGCTGCCGCTTGGCATCTTCGCCATCGGGGTCATCAGGGCAATGTTTGCATCATCGTCCTCTGCCGCAACGATCATGCCCTGTGATTCTTCGCCGGCAATCATACGTGGAGCAAGGTTGGCCACAATCATGACGCGCTTTCCGACGAGATCTTCTGGTTTGTAGGTCTTTTTAATACCGCTCAGAATCGTGCGGGTCTCTGCGCCGACCTGTACACGAAGCTTCAGAAGCTTCTTCGACTTCGGAACCTCCTCCGCATGCAGAATCTTTCCGATGCGGAGCTCGACCTTATCAAAATCCTCGAAGCTGATTTCTGGCTTTCCTTCGGCCGTGGCGATATGTGTATCTGGCGCACAGTCGCCATTCTCCAGGAGCTCCTCCGGCATGCCGTCGTCCTCTGCATCTGCGGCTTCGTTCTGGGCGTCTGCATTGGCCGCTGCATCCTTTGCCTGCTGTGCTTCATACTGTGCACGCTGTGCGGCCTCGATCTTCTCGACCTCGACCATGACATCCTCTTCCTTCTTTCGCTCGAAGAGGGTCGCTGGTGCATCGGTCACCTTCGTGCCCGACTGGTACAGGCCCCAGCGGTCCATATCCTGAAGGGCGCGCTTCTCCGCATGAATTTCAGAAAGAATAGCGTCCGCGGTCTCTGGCATAAAGCTCTCAAGAAGGGAAGCACCGATCGTGATGGCCTCGGTCAGATTGTACATGACGGTCTTCAGACGGTCCGCCTTCTCTGGATCCTTCGCCAGTACCCACGGCTCCGTCTCATCAATGTACTTGTTGGAGCGACGGAAGATATCAAAGACCGCCGTCAGCGCATCCGCAACACGGAGCTGATCCATCTTGTCACTCGTGGTCTTTACGGCCTGAAGAATCGTGCTCTTCAGATCCTCATCCATCGGTCCGGTGACACCCTTGTCCTCCACGATGCCGTCGAAGTACTTGTTGCTCATCGAGATCGTGCGCTTTACGAGGTTTCCGAGGATATTCGCGAGCATGGAGTTGTAACGCTCGACCATGAGCTCCCAGGAAATCACGCCATCGTTCTCATATGGCATTTCATGAATCACGAAGAAACGAACGGCATCCACACCGAAGATCTTCGCGAGATCATCCGCGTAGATGACATTGCCCCGAGACTTCGACATCTTGATGCCTTCCTGTGACTTGCCGGCAGCGGTCAGAAGCCATGGATGGCCGAAGACCTTCTTTGGAAGCGGAAGATCGAGGCTCATCAGGAAGATCGGCCAGTAAATGGTATGGAAGCGGATGATGTCCTTTCCGATCAGATGAAGATCGGCCGGCCAGTACTTCGCGAACATCGGATCACTGTTTCCGTCCACATCATAGCCGAGGCCGGTGATATAGTTCGTGAGCGCGTCGAGCCATACATAAACGACGTGCTTCGGATCCTCCACGACCGGAATGCCCCACTTGAAGGTCGTTCTGGAGACGCAGAGATCCTGGAGACCTGGCTTCAGGAAGTTGTTGACCATCTCATTCTTACGGGAAACCGGCTGAATAAACTCTGGGTGCTCATCGTAGTACTGCATGAGGCGATCCGCATACTTACTCATCTTAAAGAAGTACGCTTCCTCGCGCTCCTTCTGTACCGGACGTCCGCAGTCCGGGCACTTGCCATCGACGAGCTGAGAATCTGTCCAGAAGGACTCACATGGAGTGCAGTACCAGCCCTCATACTCGGACTTATAGATGTCGCCCTTGTCGTACATCTTCTTGAACATCTTCTGAACCTGCTTCTCGTGATCGGCATCCGTGGTACGGATGAACTTATCGTAAGAGGTGTTCATAAGATCCCAGATGGTCTTGATTTCTCCGGCGGTCTCATCGACAAAGGCCTTCGGGGTCATACCTGCTGCCTTCGCCTTCTCCTCAATCTTCTGACCATGCTCGTCGGTTCCGGTCTGGAAACGGACATCATAGCCCTGGAATCTCTTGTAGCGCGCAATGGCATCTGCCAGCACGATTTCATATGTGTTTCCAATATGCGGCTTGCCGGATGCATAGGCAATCGCCGTGGTAATGTAATAAGGTTTCTTTTCCATAAATACTCTCCTTCCGGACGCCCGAATGGAAGGCGACCCGATGTCTAGATTTTCGCACGATTTCACAGTGCCTTAACTTAATAACTATACGTGATTTGGGGGATAATTGCAAGAATAGGGCTTTCATAGCGCGGGAGCTATGAAAGGGAGCCCGGAGGGTGGCGGACCAAGAGGAGCCCGGAGGGCAGGCGAACAGAATCTGACACAAAAGTATATACGGAAAGCCATTTTTTAAAATTGTATATATGCATTTTAGGTCAAAAGCTCGCTTTCGGGCAGAAAAATATATACGATCCGCCATTTTCAAAAATCGTATATATTGAAATGGCTTATTTCAAACCGGCCATGCATTTTCAATATATACGATTTTCAAAAAGCAAGGTTTGTATATAGTTAAAGAGCAAATTTTCCGAAAAATACGCAAAATGCATATATACGATTTCTGTAAACAGCGCATTGTGTATAGTACGCTTATAAGCGTATGCTGATTTTTCAAAAAATCTATATACAGAAGATCAATTTTAGAAATCGTATATATGCACGAGTAAAGAAGCAATCTTCATTTTTCTAGTTCTCTCCTACCGAAGCCTATCCACAAGATTATTTCGTCCTCAGCGCGCTCATTTCTCTGTGAACGTGAGAAGCTTCTTCTCAGCGAGGGCCCGTGTCTGAAAGCTCCGCGTGACATCTGAGAACCGAAGGCGGGTAATGTCCTCCTCTACATTCAGAATCACACCCTCCCCATACTTCTGATGCTTCACATGCATGCCTGCATGGAGCTTCGAAAGGAATGTCTGAAAGGCTTCGTCTGAAAGCGCCTCTGTCTGTGCGCGGTGCGTAGTGAAATACGGCGCACTCGCCTGCACGAAGTCGCTACGGCCTGTGCTGCCATATCCACCCGGCATCCGATCCAGACCCTGGTCCTTCAGCCCACGCGCAGGTCCGCTCCCTGCGCCTCTTCCGCCTCTCGACCCGAACGTATTCCAGCCGCCCATGGTATTTCCA
>DJEQ01000051.1:15029-26105 GCA_002431355.1 Oribacterium sp. UBA5894 | reverse complement strand
AAGAAGTCCCAGTGGATCTTCGGCGGCGACGGATGGGCATTCGATATCGGCTACGGCGGAGTTGACCACGTGCTTGCTTCTGGCAAGGATGTCAACATCTTCGTTGTAAACACCGAGGTTTATTCCAACACCGGCGGACAGTCCTCCAAGGCTACTCCGGAAGGCGCAGTTGCTCAGTTCGCAGCAGCCGGCAAGGAGACCGTACAGAAGGATCTTGCTGCAATGGCAATGAGCTACGGCTATGTATACGTTGCTCAGATCTCCATGGGTGCAGACCGCAATCAGTGCATCAAGGCAATCGCAGAGGCTGAGGCTTATCCGGGACCGTCCCTGATCATCGCATACGCTCCCTGCATCAACCATGGTATCCGCAAGGGCATGAACAAGGCTCAGGATGAAGAAAAGCTGGCCGTTGAGACCGGTTACTACAACCTGTTCCGCTTCAACCCTGCTGGCGGCGACAAGAAGTTCACTCTGGACTCCAAGCCCGCAACCAAGGAGTACAGCGAGTTCCTTGGCGGAGAGGTTCGTTACACCTCCCTGCAGCGTAAGAACCCTGAGAGAGCTGCCAAGCTCTTCGCAGAGGCTGAGGCTCACGCAAAGGCTCACTACGCTTACCTTGAGAAGCTCGGTGCCCTTTACAACAACTGATGCCGCTTGAATTTCGGATAAAACAGGCTATAGAAACTTAGCATTGTCTAACCGATATGGCTGGTTGTAAGATTGAACAAGATCAAAGGACAGACATCCTTGGGTGTCTGTCCTTTCTTCAGAAAATGAATGTATATTCTATACGCGAACACTTATAAGGAGGTTAATTACTATGGCACGTGTTATTGGTGATGCTTGCATCAGCTGCGGCTCTTGCGCTGCTCAGTGCCCTGTTCAGGCTATTTCCCAGGGCGACGCACACTACGAAATCAATGCAGATACCTGCATCGATTGCGGTGCTTGCGAGGCTGTTTGCCCAACTGGTGCAATCGCTGCTCAGGACTAATTTCTGAATTTTAAAAACCGTCGAAGAACAGGATTTCCGTTCTTCGGCGGTTTTTTTATTTGCACGGAAGCACTCTGACGCCATGAACTGCCGTTTCCCCTCCTTCGGCGACTTTTTCATTCCTACATAAAAATCGCGGTGCGTCTGGCGTTTCCAGGCACACCGCGGTTCTGTATGTTCATTTCGAGCGTTTCAGCCCTTTCTCCACTTCCTTCCGTGGGGTCAGCGCTTACTCCCGCACGACCTTGAGATCAAATTCCTCCGGCATGAAGCGTGGGCATACATTATCCGTCGTGGAAATCACCGAGCTTGCAAGGCGTGCACCGATGTGGCAGGCCTCCCCAAGGTTCTTTCCATAGGTAAGACCGATCGTGACCCCGGAGAAGAAGGCGTCCCCGGCACCCGTTGTGTCTACGACGGCGACATTGATCGGCGGACAGATGCCATAGCTTCCATCGATCTCCGCATAGACCGCTCCCTGATCGCCCATCGTCACCACCATCTTCGGATACTGCGCGGACTTCACCTTCCGGCCGATGATCGGCGCGAGCTCCTCCGGCGTCATCTTCTCATAGTCATCCGAGAACAGGAGTCCCGCCTCCTGCGCATTGCACACGAGACACGCGGTCCGCTTCATGAGGTCTCGGCGCTCCATTGCGATCGACATGTTAGACACAACGGCGTACACCTGCTTATGATACTTCTCGGCGAGGTCCAGGATGAGCTTCAGAATATACGCCTCCATGTCAATGTCGACGGTCACGGCGTCTGCACCGGAGATGATCTCATCGCCCTCCTCCTTCAGGATCGTATAGATCTCTGAAAGATCCGGACGCTTCGAAATGGAGGCTACGACATCGCCATTATGAGAGAACACGGCAAGCCAGGTGCCAAGCCCATCCTTCGTACGGCGAATGTAGCTGGTATTCACCTTATGGCGGTTCAGCTTGTTGATGACATCCGTGCTGATACCGGAGTTATCCACCACACTCACGAACGTCGGACGAAGCTCCACATTGGCAATATCCTCTGAGACATTCCGGCTGACCCCGCCATGCACCTCGCAGACATCTCCTGCATTGCGCCCTGCTGGCACATACTTTCCCTCCGGGTAGCCCTTGATATCCACAAAGGTGGCTCCGATCACAACGATTCCGTTACTCATGCTTTTCTCTCCATTCTGCTTTACGAAAACTTAACGAAGAAATTATACGCTATATACAGAAAAACACAAGCGCCTGTTTATCTCATTTTCCCCGTTTCAGCAGACAGACACACTCGCAGTTGTTCGTGCGTGGGAACATGTCCACCGGGCAGAGCTTCTCAACCTCATAGCCAGCGTCCTGGAGTGGACCGAGGTCGCGGGCGAGGCTCTTCGGCTTGCAGGCCACGTAGATCAGACGGTCGACGCCATAGTCGATGATCTTCTTCAGGGCCTTCGCATGGATGCCGTCCCGTGGCGGGTCCAGGATGATCATATCCGGGCGTGGCGCATCCTCATAGCTTCCGTCTTCCCGGATGAGCCGTCCACCCTCCTCGATCACCTTCAGCACATCGCCGGCGATGAAGTCACAGTTCTCGATCCCGTTCAGCTTCGCGTTTTCACGCGCAGCCACCACGGCCTCCGGAACGATCTCGACCCCGACCGCCCTGCTTGCGACGGAGCTCATGAGCTGCGTGATCGTGCCGGTGCCGGAATAGAGGTCATAGATGACGGGCTTCCGCGGGATTCTGTCCATGTCTCCGGCCCGCTCGTCGGCTCCCTCCGTGGCCGCATTTTCTCCGGTAACTGCCGCTGCCTGGGCTTCCTTAAGCTCCTGGAAGCCTGCATACTCTCGTACCTTCGTATAGAGCTTCTCCGCGCCGAGGGAATTCGTCTGGAAGAAGCTGAACGGCGTGATGCGGAAGCGAAGGCCGAGGATCTCCTCATAAAAGAAGCGCTCACCATAAAGCACCTCGGTGCCCTGGTCCTCGACGACGTCTGCAAGGGAATCATTACGCGTGTGAAGAATGCCAGCGAAGTTTCCCTCGATCTTTCCTTCCGCCTTCAGCTCGAGCAGACGATCACGCCAGCCTGCCAGCACCTCGTCTTCGCTCTGCTCCGGCTCTACCCGCACATAGCGGTCCGCCGCCGGGCGCTTATGCTTCAGCTGCGCCTTCGGGCTGTAGCGCCGTTCAAACCAGGCATCGAGTCCCTGCTGCCGCTCCGCGATCAGCTCCGCAGACGCCGGTACGCGCTTCGCACTTTCCCAGCTTGTGGAGGTCACGAGATCGACCAGGATTTCTCCTGTCTTCACGGCGCGCCGATAGAGAAGGTGGCGAAGATAGCCCTCCCGCGTCTTCTTATGAAGATAGGTGATGTCGAGACCTGCAAAGTACTCACGTGTCGCCTTCAGGATAATCCCGGCATCCGGATGTGTGAGCTCGCAGGGATCTGCATTGATAATGTTAAAAAAGCTTCGCTTCTGGTGAAGGCCCAGTGTGAGGGCTCCTCCCATCTCACAGTCGCCGAAGGAAAATTCCATTTTATTTCGATAGGCCGCGCAGACCGGAGACGGTACGATCGGCTCAAATTCATAGTGATCCGCGTGCACGACCGGCTCAAACAGTGCATGAAGCGCCGCCTCCTTCGTCTTCAGCTCCTCCGCATAGGGCACGCCCTGATAGAAGCAGCCGCCACAAATCTCAGCATTGTTACAACATTTCATGATTTTATCTCCCTCGATGGCGGCCTTCGTGTCCACCATCCCTTCATTTTCTTCACTGACTTTTTCGCATTTTCCATCTGCTGTACCGCACGGAGCTGAAGAGCCCCACGATGTACAGGACAGAAAAGAAGGGTCGGCCATGGCCGACCCTTCTTGCTTCTTTCCTACTTTTCATCCTCGACATCGTCATCGAGATCCTCGTCGTAGTCATCATAGTCCTCGAGGTAATCCGGCATCATAAAGCGGTAAACCACATAAGCGATGCCTGCAATGGTGGCAATGCATCCAATGATGGCAAGCGCCGTAAGGATGGCCTTCTTCGTGCGTTCATCCTCTTTCTTCTCCTGCAGATATTCCTGCAGCTTCAGCTTCTGAAGCAAAAGCTCTGCATGATCCCGGACATCTTCTCTATAGGTCTTCACATTCTCTGCGAGCTCTCTCGCATTCGTACGTAATGCATTCATATCCAGTTTTTCCATCCTGCACCTCCTATGCGACGTGTTCATTTGTAAGAATTATACCATTCTACAGGGCATTTGACTATAGCTTCTCGTATGCCCGCAGCAGTCGATTCGATGAACCCATTCACTCCTGAAGCTTCTGGAGCTTTGCAAAGCTGGCGAGCATTTTTTTCTGTCCGCCCTTGTCGAACTGCACGGTGACGGTATAGTCCTTCTTTCCATCCTCAATGGCCTCCACGGTGCCTTCCCCGAACTTGATGTGCTTTACACGGTCGCCGACCGCATAGTCGAGATGCTCGAGCTTCTGAATGCCGGTCTGCAGGAGGCTCTGCGGGATGCCTGCGCCCTTTTTCCGCGTTGCAGAGCCGCTTTTTGAAGTGGCATAGCCTGCGGAGCCCATCCCCGTGAGACCGTAGCGGTTTGCGCCGAAGCTGCTCGAAGCACCACCGAGGCCGCCGGCAGCATTCCCGTATCCATACGAGCTGCTGCCGGAGCCATAGCGCTTTCCACCACTGTAGGCATCGGCCCCGCGTCCGCTCTTCGCTCCGAAGCGGCGCGCGCCGCCGCCGAAGATATCGGAATCGCCATAATCATCATCAGCAAACGGATCGGCTCCATAGCCCTGCAGCAGGGTCTTCACGCAAAGCTGATCCGGAATCTCATCGATAAAGGTTGACGTCTTCATCCGTTCGTAGCTGCCATTCATCATGCGGCTCCGCGCGGAGGTCATGACGAGCTCCTCCCGTGCACGGGTGATACCGACATAGCAGAGCCGACGCTCCTCCTCGAGCTCCTCCGAATTTCCGATCGCCGCATACCCCGGGAAGAGACCATCGTTCATACCGACAAGGTAAACCTTCGGAAACTCAAGTCCCTTCGCACCATGGAGCGTCATCATGGTAAGAAGATCCTGTGTATCATCCTTTCGGTCAATGTCGGCGACCAGGGACACATCCTCGAGGAATTCGCCAAGCTTCGGTGCATCGCTGTGCGCCTGATAATCGGCGGCCTTACTGATGATTTCTTCGATATTCTGGAATCGAGTCTCGGCCTCAATCGTGCCCTCCGCCCGGATTTCCATGCCATAGCCGGTGTCATCCCGTACGGCCTCAATAAGTGCCTGAATCGAAAAGCTGTTCTCTTCGCCTGGCTCCGCCTCCGTATCGAGGTACCCGGCCTTTCGTAGCTTCGTGCGCCAGCCATCGAGCAGCTCTACAAATTCCAGAAGCTTCGTGCCAGCCTTTCCTGTAATGCCAATCATCGGCGCGCGTTCCGCGGCCTCCAGCAGGGTGATGCGGTGCTCCTGTGTGGAGTTTCCGGTGGCGTACGACCGAAGCTTCTGCATGGTTGCCTCTCCAATGCCGCGCTTCGGTACATTGATGACGCGTTCGAAGGCCACGTCATCGGCACCGTTTGCAAGGAGCTTCATGTAGGCCAGCACATCCTTGATTTCTCTTCGCTGATAGAAGTTCACACCACCAATGATCTGGTACGGAACATTCAGCTTAATGCACTGCTCCTCGAGGAGTCGCGACTGCGCGTTCGTTCGATAAAGAATCGCCTGCTCATGGTAGGCTCTTCCGCAGTCCCGCACCTCCCGGATCACGGCCTGTGCCTCGTCATTGGCCCCCTCAAACTCCTGGAAGCGAACATCTGCTCCTCCCTTCTGCTCGGTCCACAGCTTCTTCTGCTTTCGGCCATGATTGTGGCGGATGACTGCATTAGCACAGTCGAGAATCTTCTCCGTCGACCGGTAATTCTGCTCGAGCTTGATCACACGCGCACCAGGAAAGCTCTTCTCAAAGTTCAGGATATTCTCGAGGTTCGCGCCACGGAAGGCATAAATACTCTGGTCATCATCGCCGACCACGCAGAGATTCCGATACTTCTTCGCCAGTGCATCAACGAGTCGGAACTGAATGTCATTCGTATCCTGGTACTCATCCACCATGATATAGCGGAAGCGCTCCTGATAATAGGCGAGTACCTCTGGCTCGGTATCGAAAAGCTCCACGGCTTTCAGAAGAAGGTCATCGAAATCGAGTGCCCCGTTCTGGTGGAGCTTCTTTTCATACAGCTCGTAGCAGTCCGCCATCTTCCGCATGCGCGGATCGCCGCTGCTTGCTTCCTCCTTCCGGAATTCGAGCGGCGTAAGGCCCCGGTTTTTCGCGCCTGAAATCACGGACAGCACGGCACGCTCCTTCAGCATATGCGTGTCCACGTTCAGCTCCTTAAAGATCTGACGCATCAGGGTCTTCTGATCATCCGTATCATAGATGGAGAAATCCGACGGGTAGCCGAGGCGGTCAATGTAGCGGCGCAGAATGCGAACGCACATCGAGTGAAAGGTCGACACCCACACCTCATGTGCATGCATGCCCACCAGCCGATCGACTCGCTCGCGCATCTCGCCCGCTGCCTTGTTCGTGAAGGTGATGGCCAGGATGTTCCACGGCGCGACGCCACAGTTTTCAATGAGATAGGCAACGCGATGCGTGAGTACACGCGTCTTTCCTGAACCCGCCCCCGCGAGCACCAGCAGTGGGCCTTCTGTACAGCGCACGGCCTCGCACTGCTCCTTATTTAAAATTTTCTCCAGATTTTCCATAGTTCTCCTGACGATTCAAGCACTTCCGTGCTTCCGGCGATTTCCCGGCATCTCCGGGCACCTTCCCTGTGAACCGTATCCTTCTTATTTTTCAAAACGAATGTACGGGAATTATAGCATAAAAGTTTCTCTGCTTCCACCTGCTTTCGGTAACTTCAGGCACGATGACTCTGCGCCCCAGGCCCTGCGTTCTCCTCTGCGCCCATGTGGTCCATGTGGTTTAGAAAACTACGTCTTGTTGCTTCTGTATGAATATGCTATAATTCGGGCTATGGACGAACAGTTTTTTGAAGATGTAATGGAATATCTGCAGTCGATTGGGCGCATCAATTCTGATGATATCCCGAACCTCGAGCTCTATATGGATCAGGTTACAGGATTCATGGAGAATCGGCTTCAGGCACTGAAACGGCATGAGGATGATAAGGTCCTGACGAAGACCATGATCAACAATTATGCGAAGAACCGCCTCCTGCCGCCACCTGACAAGAAGCGCTATCGGCGAGAGCACATCCTGATTCTGCTCTTTATCTACTATTATAAGAGCATTCTCCAGCTGAACGATATTGAAGCGATTCTGCGTCCGCTGAAGGATAAGTATTTCGATGGGCAGGGATCGGCGACGCTGAAGGACATCTATGATGAAATCTTCGATCACGAACCGGCCGTGAAGGAACAGGCGCTGCGTGAAGTGCAGGACATGAAGAAAAAGGCTGCGGAAGCCTTCCGCACGGAGGATCCGCGCTTTCAGAATCTCTCGGAGGAGGACCAGAAGGAGCTTCAGCTCTTCCTTTTCCTCTGCGAGATCGGCACGGATATTTATCTGAAGAAGCTCTTAATGGAAAAAATCGCTGATGAGCTCCACCAGCATCCGCAGCCGTGAGCATCCTGCAGGATGAACGCAGAATGGATGCAGGAACGAAGCGGCCTTCCTTTTGGAGCACTCCTCGTTCCGAGCTTACGCATCGGTCTCATAGCATATGAAACGGGTATCCGGATCCAGTGCAGCTGCACCGGCTTCGGATACCCGTTTTTTCTTTTTTATTTCTTCGTCCTTTATTTCTTCTTCATATTATCTTCGAGGCCCAGGCGGCTGAACACCATATCATAGCCATCGGCACCATAATTCAGGGAACGGTTCACACGGGAAATGGTTGCCGTGGACGCGCCCGTGGCACGGGCAATGTTGAGATAGGTTTCGCCTTCCCGCAGCATCTTGGCAACCTCATAGCGCTGTGCCATGGAAAGAAGCTCATTGATCGTACATACATCCTCAAAGAACTTATAGCACTCCTCCTTCGACTTCAGAGTCAGCACCGCATCAAATAAATGATCGACTTCCTTCGTTTTTAATTTACTGTTCATTCTGCTCTCCACTTCTGTATATTAATGACGTATGAAAACGCGTTCACTTTAGCAATTCCAAGCTTCAGCGCGTGGACTTTCATGCTTTAATTTGCAAAAGTAGTATAGCACCTTCCCTTCGGACTTGCAAGCGGCTGAATGGATGTTCCAGTCGAGCGGCATCCGCCGGTTTCCGCTTTCAAAGAGCCCCCTCCGCACATCCTTAATTCCACTCGATCGGTGTCGGCCGACGGGTGTCAAAAACCGTCTGTACATCGATGAGATCGCTGAGTCGATCATCCTCCCCGCAGTAATCCTTCCAGAGCCGGTACCCATCCAGATTGCGTCGACCCTGCCGGACGTAATCATTGCCCAGCTGAAGCCAGGCCTTCGTAGAGTCGACATTGCAGAAATAGCGGAAGCCTGCCTTTTCGAGCATTTCAAACTTTTCGTTATCCTCCGTATACGGGTGCCAGTCGGCAATGTCGGCGCCGTACGGGTAAAGGAGAATGTCACAGGACTCCGGCATCAGGCTCTCAACATTTCGCTCCCAGCGATCCGTGTCCTTCTGAAGATCCTCGAGGCTTCGATTCGTAAAGTTGATATGCCCCCAGCTATGGGATGCGAGCTCGTAGCCGTCGTCCACCAGCGCCTTCATCAGCTTCTTTACGGTCTCCCGGTCCTCCTCGATGTTCGGATTCGCCGTATTGTTCGCATCGAAATTCGGAGACGCTGCGTCATAGGTTTCATCCGTTCGATAGCCGAGCACACCATTGTACCCGGTAAAGGCGAGGATGGCCTTCGCGCCTCGATAAGAAAAATCCGGATGCTCCTCGATAAATTCATCAAGGAGCGGGACGAGATCATAATCTCCCACGCTCACCTTCCCCTCGGCATCGGTATACTGCATTTTCAGCCTTCCATCGTCATCAAACACCATTTTATCGGCGAAGCCGCGGCCTTCCATATACTCATAGTAGCAGACATCGTCCTGTGACATGACGAAGGGCTTCTTCCCTTCCGGCAGCAGAATCTGCTTCTCACGCATCTTCTCCGTGCCATCCTCCTGTGTTTCGAGCGCGGCAATATCATGCAGGCCGACCAGTACATAGCCCCGGTCGTACATCTCCTGCAGGATCCTTTCAAACTCCGGAATGGTGGTCATGACCTGATTAAAGTCCTTCCCCTGCGCGTCATCTGTGAAGGCACGTGCCGGATCCACCGTCAAAATATGAAAGAAAATATGCGGAATCTCACTGTTATCTGCCGCTACCAGTGTACCCTCGGTGGCCTTATACTGCTCGATCCGCTGCAGTGCTTCTGGATCCTCCTTGTACTCGGAGCTCGTCAGGGCATCGATGGCAGCCTCATAGTCGTACATCGCCGCAAGTCGATCGGCATGAGCGAGAAGGGTTGCTTTCGGGTCTTCAGGTTCTGTCTCCTCTGCTGCATTCCCAGCGCCTTCACTGCTGTCCGACGTTCCGCCTCCGTCTGGAGTCGCCGTCCTCGAGGAATCCAGTATACCGTCCTGTGCGGTGCCGCTTGCGCTGAAAGGAAAACGGCCACGTGCCACCTGAAGTCCAAGCAGAAGGAGCAGAAGCAGCATCAGGGCCAGCAGGATACGATACAGCCATACCTTCCGCACCCGTGCCTGATGGCGTTTCGCACGCTCTGCCCGCTTCTCCGCGAGCTGCTCCTGATAGCGCTGTTCCATCTCCTCAGGAATCTGATCATGGTTCCCGTGGTTTGTATTTTCATGATCGCTCATGCGCCTCACCTCTCTTTCCGCTGCTTTCGTTCTATGGGATAAAGATAAAAGCGGAAACTTCCACTTTTCTATTCAGTCAATGCTTCTATCATATCGCAGATGGCCCTCATCAGCAAGGCAGCGCGCCTGCTCTTCCGCTCGTCGTCCCAGTCGCTTCAGCTCTTCATTGACATACGTTACCCGTCTGCTATAATATGTAGTATTAAAAACTACGTGTTCTAAAGAGGCAAAACATGAACTATAAGGTAATTGGTGATAGCTGTTGTGATTATACGCCGGAGCTGAAGGCAGATCCACATTTTACGATCGTACCCCTGACGCTTGAAATCGGTGACTATTCCGTCGTGGATGATGATAAATTCGATCAGCTCGACTTTTTAAGCCGCGTACATGCGTCTCCAATCGGTCCGAAGACCGCCTGTCCTTCGCCAGAGGCCTACATGAAGGCCATGGAGGAAAGCGACGCTCCAGAAGTTTATGTCATTACACTTTCTGAGCACCTGTCCGGCTCCTATCAGTCTGCAGTCATTGGAAAGCAGATGTATGAGGAGGAGCACCCGAACGACGAAAAAAAGATCCAGGTCTTCAGCTCAGATACCGCTTCTGCTGGACAGCTCAAGCTCTGCCTGACGATAAAGGATCTGAAGGAGGAGGGCCGGAGTTTCGAGGAGGTCGTATCCATCGTCACAGATAAAATACGGGTCATGAAGACCTACTTCGTGCTGGAGTCGCTCGACACACTTCGGAAGAATGGCCGCCTCTCTGCCATCAAGTCCTTCCTTGCGACGGCACTGAACATCAAGCCGGTCATGAGCGCGAACGGCGGCGTCATTATCCAGCTCGAGAATCAGCGGGGCATCAATAAGGCGCTGAAGCGCATGGCGCAGATTGCCGTGGAGCAGGCCGGTGGCCCGGAGAAGACGCCTTCTCTTCGCCTCTGCATCACCCATGTCAACAACCCGGCGCGTGCCGAAATGGTGAAGACCGAGTTCCTGAAGCTCGCCCAGTTCCGTGACATCGTCATCACTGACGCCATGGGCGTCGCCACTGTCTACGCGGAGGATGGCGGCATCGTCATCGGGCTTTGAAGTCACTGCACAGAGTCCACACCGAGGGCGTCACAGAAGCTAGGCGCACTGCGGCGGAAAAATCTAAAATCGCATCCCCAAGAAACACTAGGCCCTCTGCAA
>DJEQ01000051.1:13344-14995 GCA_002431355.1 Oribacterium sp. UBA5894 | reverse complement strand
AATCGTCGCGTTTTCCTGATGAAAACGCTCCGTTGACAGAGGGTGCTAAGGAAAAATCACTCCAAGTGTTTCTAAGGGGATGCGATTTTGATTTTTCACGTCCTCGGCTTAAAGCATTCTGTGACGCCCTCAGCGTGGACTCTGTTCTACCGCCCGCTTATGTGCCTTATCTTTTGCGCCTAAAACGAAATCGCCGCATCAAACAGGGAGAAGAAATTCTCGGCGCTGCTTTCCGGATGTGCCGTCAGGTCGATGGTCTTCCAGAAGGGTTCCCGGAAGCGGACGATGTGCTCATCGGCGTAGGCCGTGTACTGCCTGAGAAGTGCATTGGAGCGGATCGTCTCCTCGAGCTTCTTCTTTCGTTCGAGGGTTGCCTCCTCATCATAGGCATCCACACATTTCAGAATATAGTACTTGCCATCCTGCTCAATCACATCCGAAATCTGCCCCTCCTCGAGCGCGAAGGCCGCCTGATAGAGAGCGTCATTTTTTTCCGCCTTCGCCAAGGTCTTTTCGATGTTCGGGTCCTCGCTGTTCTGCTGCGCGTAGTACGAGAAGTTGGCTCCCTGAACCTGGACCTTCTGCAGGAGCTGCTCCGCCTGGAGCTCGTCGGAAACGACGATTTCCTGTACGCGGATGATCTTTGCGTCTGCGTCGGAGACCTCGGAATCCACATTGGAGATCAGGTATTCTGCCGTTTTGCAGGCCACATAGTAATCGGTATACATGGTAAGCACATCGCTCTCCGTGCAGTTTCCCATAAAGGCAATGTCCTCTGCGCTCAATCCATCATAGAAATCCTCGGCAAGCGAGCGAATTTTCTCCATATCCGTGGAGGTGGCAATGATGCCCTTTTCCTCCGCGAGAAGATTCAGGGTTTTGATATCCTGCAGGTATTCCTTCAGCTTTGCCACGAAGTATGCGCCATAGGTACTCTCCTGCTGATTTTCTACGGGCAGGCTCCAGACTTCTCCCCCGAGCTGGTTCTGGTAGCGGTTTCGCTCCGAGCCAATGATGACCATCGCCTGAGCTTCCGTATACCCATCCACCTCTTCGGTTTTTCCGGTAATTTCGACGCCCTTACACGAAATGAAGCTGCATGCCATCAGCACGCAGCTTAAGATCAGCGCTGTTTTCTTAAAAAAACGTTGAAACCTCATGTACTTTTCTTTCCATTTCCTCGTCTAGCAGTAAAATCCCCATAGGCCATAGGCGGTGGCAATGCCGAGAATCGCGCCCATCAGCACCTGAAGCGGTGTATGTCCGACATACTCCTTCAGCTTCATCTGGAACTCCTCCGGCTTCCAGTTAAAGGGATTGTCCTCGAGAATTTTATTGAGGAGTACCGCCTGTTTTCCGGTTTCTCTCCGCACCCCCATCGCATCATACATGACAACGCTTGCAAGCACGAAGCTCACTGCAAAGGCCGGTGACTGAAGTCCATACTGAATCGCAGCAGCCACGGTCAATGCGACCACCGTGGAGGTATGGCTGGACGGCATCCCACCGGAGCCGGTCAGTCGTTCAATATGGATGCCGTGATTCAGGTAGGCATCAATCGCCGTTTTGATCAGCTGCGCGAGAAACCAGGAGGTCACTGCTGCAACCAGCATGTAGTTTTGTAAAAGGTCATCCAAAAAGTTCATCGAGT
>DJEQ01000051.1:0-13261 GCA_002431355.1 Oribacterium sp. UBA5894 | reverse complement strand
ATCAGCCAGTCATAGAGCTCCTGATACTTCATGGCGCTGGTCTTCCAGGAGAAGTCGGCAGCCATGGCACGGTCCACGAGTTTATTCCAGTCGCGCTTGTGATCATAGTACACGCTCTCTGCATACCGAATCGTGCCGAGCATCTCATGGGCGTTGTAGTTTGCGAAGGAGAAGCCGGTTCCGCTGTCCTCGTACTCATTGTACGGCTGCACGGTATCGCGGAGACCGCCGGTCTCTCGAACGATCGGAACCGTGCCGTAGCGGAGTGCAATCAGCTGGCTGAGTCCACACGGTTCAAAGAGGGATGGCATCAGATACGCATCGCAGGAGGCATAGATCTTATGGCTGATTTCATTGGAATAGTAGATCTGTGCGGACACCTTATCATGGTACTTCCAGTCGTAATGCCGGAACATATTCTCATACTTCTCATCGCCGGTTCCCAGCACCATGAACTGGATATCGTCCTGACAGAGCTCATCCATGATGCACTCGACGAGGTCGAGGCCCTTCTGGTCGGTGAGACGGGAAACGATACCGATCATCATCTTGCCCGGATCCACATTCATGCCGAACTGCTCCTGCAGCGCCTTCTTGTTCTTCGCCTTTTCCTTTCGGAAGTTTCGTGCGTTGAATGGCTTCACCAGATACTTATCCGTCTCCGGATTCCACACATCATAATCGATGCCATTGACGATGCCACGGAGGTCATGTGCACGGGCACGGAGAAGGCCATCGAGCCCCTCCCCATAGAATGGCATCTTGATCTCCTCTGCATAGGTCTCGGAGACCGTCGTGATGGCATCTGCATACACGATGCCGCCCTTCAGGAGATTGCCATCCTTCTTGCACTCGAGCTTATCCGGCGTGAAGTAGTAATCCGACAGCTGTGTAAAGCGCTGGATGGTCTTCACGTCCCAGACGCCCTGGAACTTCAGATTGTGGATGGTAATGACGGACTTGATGGAGCGATAGTACTCTCCACCGGCAAAACGGTCATGCAGCAGCACCGGAACCAGACCGGTCTGCCAGTCATGGCAGTGAATCACATCCGGATGCCAGTCCAGAAGCGGAAGTGCCGACAGCGCTGCATAGCAGAAGAAGCAGAACTTCTCGAGATCCCAGTACCAGTCGCCATATGGCCGATCCCCGGAAAAATAGGACTCGTTGTCGATAAAGTAATAGGTGACGCCCTCGTATTCATACTTCAGGATGCCGACATAGCGGTCCTGTCCGAGGTACTCCATGTAAAAGTGGGTCACGTACTCCATCTTCTGGCGCCACTCCCATGGAATGCACATGTACTTCGGAATCATAACACGACAATCATAGTACTGCTTGTCGATGGTCTTCGGAAGTGAACCAACAACGTCTGCGAGTCCGCCGGTTTTAATAAACGGAACGGCCTCCGATGCAAGCATGAGTATGTTTTTCATTGAATCCTCCGGTCCATATTTCCTTCAAGGAAATATATCATAATATACCACTTATTTTAATCCTTCAGGCACCCCTTCGCAAGGCATTTTCCTATGCCTGCGTACGGTGGTCTCCATCCGCATTTTTCCCGCTTGGAGACTTCCAGGCGTATTTTAATTCGCGCGCATTGGCACGTACCGCATCCGTAATGTGGTCGCCTGCGAGAAGTCGTGCAAGCTCCAGCACGGATTCATCTTCGGAAAGCGCATGGATTTTCGTATGTGTATGTCCACCACTTACTGACTTTTCGATGCAGAAATGCTGATCGGCCTTTGCAGCGATCTGCGGCAGATGGGTGATGAGCAGCACCTGATGAAGTCTGGCAATCTTTCGAAGCTTCTCCGATACCTTTTCGGCCGTGCGGCCGGAAATGCCGGTATCGATTTCATCGAAAATCAGCGTTGGAATTTCATCCCGGTCGGCCAGCACCGTCTTAATCGACAGCATGATGCGGCTTAGCTCACCGCCAGATGCGACCTCACTCAGCGGGCGCATCGGTTCTCCCGGATTCAGGCTCACCACAAAATGCGCCTCATCCATACCGTTCGCCGTCGGCTCCCGAAGGGGCGTCAACGGCAGCTCGAAGCGAATATCCAGGAAGCCCATTTCCGAGAGCTCCTGCCGAATGCGTGCACTCAGCTTCTCTGCTCCCTCGGCACGCCGTCTGCTCAGCTCCGCACAGCGTGTGCGCAGAAGCGACTCGGCCTTCGCGAGCTCCTTCTGGCAGCGCGCACGGGCCGCATCATAATCCTCGAGCTCGGCAAGCCGTCGCTTCTTCTCCTGCAGCGTTTCCTCGACACGGGCCACGGTTCCACCATACTTCATGAGAATGGAGCGAATGTAATCGAGCCGCTCGGTGATGGTCTCAAACTCCTCCTCGTCGTATACATTGTCCTCCATGTAGTGATCGAGGGCCCGCACGGTGTCTTCGGAAATCGAGGAAAGATCATACAGGCTGTCGCTGATGTTCTTCAGCTCCGGGTCATAGGAAAGCGCGTTCTGCATCGCATGGATGGCCGTAGAAAAATCCACGCCCTCCAGAATTTCCCGTGTTTCCGCTACCGAGCTGTAAATGCGCTGTGCATTCTGGTACTTCCGGTACTTCTCCGCAAGCTCCTCCTCTTCCCCCTCCCGGAGGCCTGCCTTTTCAATGTCCTCAATTTCAAACTGCAGAAAATCGAGCTCCCGCTGTCGCTGGCCTTCGTCCATATCAAAGCCCGCCAGCTTCTCGCGAAGGGCCCCATAGCTGCGATAACGTTCGGCAATCTCGGCCCGCAGTGCGCCCGTCTCCCGCTGCTGGTAATCATCGAGGATCTTCAGGTGGAAGCCCTCCCGAAGAAGCGACTGATGCTCATGCTGTCCATGGATATCCATGAGGAGCTCCGTCACCTTCCGAAGCTTCGACAGCGTCACGGTCTCATCATTGATCTTGATCTCCGAGCGGGTGCTGGAGATCTTCCGGCGAATGATAAGCTGTCCCTCCTCCGGCTCAATGTCAAGGGCCCGCAGCTTTTCCACAAGCTCCGCACTGAAATCGCCGAACACGAGCTCGACGAGACCATACGGCTGCCCGCTGCGGATGATGTCGCGGCTTGCCTTCGATCCGAGCGCCAGATTAATGGAACCGATGAGGATGGATTTACCTGCACCCGTTTCACCGGTCAGTATATTGAGCCCTGGACCGAACTCCACATCGGCAGAGTCGATCAGTGCGAGATCCTTCACGTGAAGATGATAGAGCATATCAGTTCTCCTTTTCGCCTAGAAGCCCTCGAATCTTATGCATAATATGGTCCGCATCCTGTGCGTTCTTCATCGCACACATGATGGTGTCATCCCCGGCCAGTGTTCCGACGATTTCTTCGAAGCGGAGATGATCGAGCGCCGCGGCGACCGCATTGGCCATCCCGGATATGGTCCGAATGACCAGCAGGTTTCCAGCCGTATCCATACTGAGCAGTGCTTCCCGCAGCACCCGGATGTACTTATCGGAGGTGGCCTGCTCCTCCGGCTCGAGCAGCTGATAATACTGCGCGCCGCCCGGTCCCGGCACCTTGCTGAGCTTCAGCTCCTTAATATCACGGGAAACCGTGGCCTGGGTCACCTTGTAGCCCTCCCGGTTCAGGAGATCCGCCAGCTCCTCCTGTGTACTGATGTGCATGTGCTGAACGAGATCAATGATTTTCTGATGTCTGGATTTCTTCATGTCTCAACCTCTTTACTCGTGGTCCATTTTCTCGCGCAGGGTTTCCAGGAAGCTGGTAGCGCGAAGCTTGACAAGTGTCGTCATTTCATTGGCACGCCGGACCTTGACGATGTCACCCGGCTGGAGACGTACAACATGCTCCCCATCGAAGGCCACAATCTCATGCTCGGAATCGATGCGCACCTCGATCTGGCTCGTATCCGGAAGAATCACGGGCCGACTGTTCGTCGCATGCGCACAGATCGGTGTCATGATGATGACATGGGTATCCGGTGCGGCTATCGGCCCGCCAGCCGACAGATTGTATGCCGTCGAGCCGGTGGGTGTCGTAAAGAGAATGCCATCCGCCGTATAGTGTCCGAGGGTCTCGCCATCGCAGAGTACCTTGAAGCGGATGACATTGATGCCTTCTCCTCGAGAGATCAGAATTTCGTTGAGCGCCGTGCCACGGGAAATCACCTCGTCCCGACGACGAACACTGCCATGAAGCATGGAGCGCACATCTCGCGTATATGCATGCGTGAGAAGCTGCTCGAGTGCGCCCGGGAGCTGCTCCTTCTGTGACACCTGCGTGAGATAGCCGAGATGACCTGCATTGACCCCGAGAAGCGGTATATCCTGCCCACGCAGCACACCTGCAAGCCGCAGCATCGTTCCGTCCCCGCCGATCGTAATGATGGCATCGGCGTCTTCAAAATCATCGCGCGTATACTGCTCGCTGTACAGCGCCCGTACCTGCACACCCCGCGTCTCCAGATAGCGCTCTATGAGCGTGGCGTAGGTGCCCGCCTCCCGCTTTTTCGCATTGACAACCAGTGTGATCTTCATATCCGCCTCTTACTTGACATCCAGCATGGCATGGGATGCCTTCACAACCTCCTGAGCCAGGGCCGACAGCGCCTCTGGCGCAGGGCCTTCCTCTCCCGGTACAAGCTCTGCGAGATACTCAATGTTTCCCTCCGGTCCCTTGATCGGGCTGAAGGTCAGGGCCTCAAGCCGGAAGCCGAGCGCATAGGCTGCCGTGATGGTCTTCTCAATCACCTCCACATGAACCGCCTTGTCCCGGACCACGCCCTTCTTGCCCACCTGCTCTCTGCCTGCCTCAAACTGCGGCTTGATAAGGCAGACGACCTGACAGTCGTCTGCAATCAGGGTCTTCACGACCGGCAGCACGAGCTGCAGGCTGATGAAGCTGACATCGATGGATACGAGTCGGGCTGGCTCGCCGATATCCTCTGGCTTCACATAGCGGATATTGGTCTTCTCCATGCAGACGACCCGAGGATCGTTTCGAAGCTTCCAGTCGAGCTGTCCGTGGCCGACATCGATGGCATAGACCTTCACGGCACCGTTCTGCAGCATGCAGTCGGTGAAGCCACCGGTGCTCGCGCCGATGTCGAGGCAGACCTTGCCCTCACAGGATACGCCGAATTCGCGAATGGCCTTTTCGAGCTTCAGCCCGCCCCGGGATACATACGGAAGCACATTGCCCCGCACCTCGATCTCCGCCTCCGGATCGAAGGTGGCGCCAGCCTTGTCCTCCTTCTGGCCGTCCACATAGACGATCCCGGCCATAATGGTACGCTTTGCTTTTTCTCTGGATTCTGCCAGGCCCCTGTTGACCAGCAGTACATCAAGTCGTTCTTTCTTCACGGATGACTCTTTCCGGGACAGCCTCTGTCCCTCATACTCTATCTGCATGCGCCCTGTGACGCATGCTTCTTTTCTCTACTCCGCCTGCTTCGGAAAAATCCCCGCGTCGGAGAGACGCCGGATGATGGAATCGCTGTCGATACCGAGGTAGGACCGAAGCTTCGTCACATCGCCATGCTCCACATACTTGTCCGGCAGCGTAATGGTAAACACGCGCACCTTCGGGTAATGCTCATGGATGTAGGCCTCCACCTGAATGCCATAGCCTCCCTGCTTCACATTTTCTTCCAGCGTCACCAGAACCTCATGCGTTGCTGCCAGCCGGTCCAGCATATCGGTGTCGATCGGCTTTACAAAACGGGCATTGACAAGGGTCGACTGAAGTCCCATCTGCTCTGCCTTTTCACGGATGTGCTCGGCCGTCGATACCATGGAGCCCACGGCCACAAGGGCAATGTCCCGGCCCTGGTACAGCAGCTCTGCCCGTCCATGCTCAATCGGCGCAGCAAATTCCTGAAGCCCCTGATAGGCGGCGCCACGTGGATAGCGAAGGCTGATCGGAAGCGGATACTTCATGGCAAATTTCAGCATGGCGGAAAGCTCCGCCGCATTTTTCGGTGCCATCACGGTCATATTTGGAATATGCGTCAGATAGCTGTAATCAAAAATGCCCTGGTGGGTTTCGCCATCGGAGCCGACGAGGCCGGCCCGATCAATGCAGAACACCACCGGCAGCTTCTGCAGACAGACATCGTGTACGATCTGATCATAGGCACGCTGCAGGAAGCTGGAGTACACGGCAAACACCGGCTTCAGTCCGTTGCTCGCCATTCCGGCGGCACAGGTCACGGCATGCTGCTCTGCAATGCCGACATCGAAGAAGCGATCTGGAAATTCTCTGGCAAACGCACTGAGCCCCGTACCATCCGGCATGGCGGCCGTAATCCCCACGATTTTCTTATTCTCCCGTGCCAGGCGGCACAGGGTCTTCGAAAAGACGGCCGTATAGCTTTCCGCGGATGGCTTCAGCGCCTTGCCGGTCTTCTGGTCAAACGGTGCGACCCCATGGTAATGTGACGGATTCTTTTCCGCTGGTGCATAGCCCTTTCCCTTCGTCGTCAGCACATGCACGATCACGGCATGATGGATTTTCTTTGCCTCCTCGATGGTGCGCTCCACCTCTCGGATGTTGTGTCCATCGATCGGTCCGAGATACGTAATGCCCATATCCTCGAACAGCATGCCCGGGATCAGGAGCTGCTTCAGCGAATTTTTCGCGCGCTGCAGCCGTTTCACGAGCTGCGGTCCGATGCCCGGTACACGCATCAGCGTGCCGCCCACATCGATCTTCAGCTGGTTGTAGCCCTGATTCGACCGAAGCCCGTTCAGGTACTTCGACATGCCACCGACGTTTCGCGAGATCGACATCTTATTGTCATTCAGCACAATGATGAAATTTCGTTTCATCTGTGCCGCATTGTTCAGGCCCTCATAGGCGAGGCCGCCTGTCAGGGCACCATCGCCGATGACCGATACCACGGTATAGTTTTCTCCCTTGATATCGCGGGCAGCCGCAATGCCAAGCCCCGCAGAAATCGACGTGGAGCTGTGGCCCGTACCGAAGCAGTCGAACGGACTCTCCGAGCGCTTCGGAAATCCGCTCATCCCGTGATACTGCCGAAGACCATCGAAATTGTCCTTCCGTCCGGACAGGATCTTATGCGTATAGGCCTGATGGCCGACATCCCATACGATCTTATCCTTCGGAAGATCCAGGGCGAGATACAGACCGATGGTCAGCTCCACGACCCCCAGGTTCGATGCCAGATGTCCTCCATATTCGGATGTTTTTTCTATGATAAATTGTCTGATTTCGGACGCAAGCTCTGTCAGCTGCTGATCATTCAGCTTCCGTAGATCCTCTGGTCCATGTATATCATCCAGTAACATATCTCTATCCAGGTACGGATTCGCCGTTCACGAGCGCTCCGTCCTCTTTCCATGGCTTCGTGCTTCTGCTGTATCCCACCATGGACCTCATCTCCTCTTTTACTTTTTCCGATGAATCAATGCTTCTGTCAGCGCCATCAGGAACTGACGGGCTTCCTCATCAACTCCTGAAAGGGACTGTAAGCCCTCGATCGCCTGCTTCGATAGGCGCTCCACCTCTGCCTGTGCTGCCTCCAGTCCATGGATGGACACATAGGTCGTCTTGTGGTTTTCCACATCCGAATGGATCGGCTTTCCCAGGACCTCCTGGGTACTGGTCTCATCCAGAATATCGTCCTCGATCTGGAACGCCACACCGATGGTCCTTGCGATCTCACCGAGTGTCTGCTGCTCCCGCTGGGTCGCACCTCCGAGAATTGCGCCCATCTGCATGGAGGCTTCGAGCAGTGCACCCGTCTTCAGCTCATAGATGAACTGAAGCTCGGACTCGGTCAGCGGCTTTCCGGTCTTTTCCACATCCACCGTCTGACCACCCAGCATGCCGTCCACGCCGGACTTCTCAGAAAGCACCTGCAGTGCCTTCAGCACCGCATTGGCAAATTTGGAGGATTCATCCGGACTCTCTACCCCACCGGTCACGGCGGCGCGGGAGAGCTGGCGGAAATATACCTCACTCACACGCTGGAAAGCATAGAGAGACAACGCATCGCCCGCGAGCGTTCCCATATCTTCCCCATACTTAAACCAGGTCGACTCCTGTCCCCGACGGTACTTGTCGCCATCCATGCATGGCAGGTCGTCATGGCAGAGAGAAAAGGTATGGATCATTTCCATGGCGCCCATCGCGGCTTCCACGATCGGTGTCATGAAGCGATCCCAGCTCCTCCCCTTTCGGCCCTTATACAGTTCATAGCACTTCGCCACCAGCAGCGGACGAATCCGCTTTCCACCTGCAGCCACGGAATACTGCATGGCATCCAGAACCGTTTTCTGTGGTCCCTCCGCCTTCGGAAGCTGTGCGCGGACGATCCGATCAACCTCCGCAACGGTATTCTGTAATTCAAGAGAGAAATCCATCATCATCCAACACCTTTACCTGTTTTTCGATTCGGTCAATGCTTTCATTTGCGCTCTTTAACAGCGTCACGCCCTTCTGATACATATCGAAGGTTTTCTCGAGGCTCTCTTCACTGCCCATCTGTTCGAGCAGTGCATCAAGCTCCTGAAAAACCTCCTGTAGGGGCTTTCTGACCTCTTCCTTATCTGCGGCGGCTGCCGCCGTTTTCTTTACCGGCATACTGATCCTTTCCGAAAATTCCTTCCACACGACTCTCGAAGCTTCCATCCTGAAGTGCAATGGTCAGAAGCTCGCCTGTTTTCAGCTTCTGCACGGAGTCCACGCGATGCCCCTCCGCATCCTGCACATAGCCATAGCCGCTCGAAAGCTTCCGAAGCGGACTCAGGGCTTCCAGTCGCTCGGTGCGAAGTGCGAGCCCATGGCGCGCATGCTCCAGTGCCTGCTGCATCTCCGATGGCAGGGCATCATAGCGATGCAGCTGCTCCCGTGCCTCCTGGAGCCTTTCTTGCATGGATGCACGGAGCCTCGCCTCATACTGGAGACTTCGGTTCTGATATCCCTTTACGACATTCCGAGGGCTGCCCTGCTGCAGCCGAAGCTTTCGCATGGCGAGCTGCTGCCGTGTCTCCTGCAGGTGCTCCGTCATCACGCTCCGGAGCGTTGCCTGATAGCCATCCATCGTTTCCATCAGCTTCTGATAGTCAAAGACTGCAAGCTCCGCAGCTGCACTCGGCGTTGGTGCTCGGAGATCGGCCACATAATCTGCAATGGTCGTATCGGTTTCATGACCGACGGCACTGATGATCGGCGTATCGGCTTCGAAAATGGCACGCGCGACCGCCTCCTCATTGAACGCCCAGAGATCCTCGATGGAGCCACCACCCCGTCCGACGATGAGGACGTCGAGTTCCATCTGATCCAGGGTCTGGATACCACGCACGATCGACGCCGCCGCGCCCTCGCCCTGTACCAGCGCCGGGTAGAGAACGAGCTCGACATACGGATTCCGTCGCTTCGAAATCTGTACAATATCACGGATGGCCGCCCCTGTCTTCGCCGTCACGATGCCGATCCGCTTCGCATACCTCGGAATCGGCTTTTTGTACATGGCGTCAAACATCCCCATCTCCGAGAGCTCCTTCTTCAGCTGCTCGAAGCGGATATACAGTTCTCCGATCCCGTCCGCATGGAAGCGTTTTGCATAGATCTGGTAGCTTCCGCCCCGTTCATAGACCCCGACGCTGCCCGTGCAGAGCACCCGCATACCATTCTCCAACTTAAACGGAAGCCCCGCACGGTCTCCGGCAAACATAATCCCGGAGATCTGCGAAGCTGCGTCCTTCAGTGTAAAATAAATATGTCCGGTCGGATGATACTTCAGATTGGAGACCTCACCCTGGATCGTGATGTTTTTGAGTGCAAAATCCGATGAAAACATCGCTGCGATATAACGGTTCACCTGGGACACGGTATATGCATTACTGTTCTGATTCATACGAAATGCTTCTTTACTTCGTGCGGTTCACAATGATCTGCACGCCCTTGCCAGACGTCTTCTTTTCTGTGAGCTCACCCTGCTGCTTCCGTGGTGCACGGGTCACGCGTGTCTTCGCACGGTCTCCATTCACGAGACGCGCGAGAACACCATTGACGAAGGAGCCCGACTCGTCTCCGCCGTACTTTTTCGCGAGCTCAACAGCCTCATTGATGGCAACCTTCTCCGGCACTGCCTCATCGTACTCAATCTCATACAGTGCAAGGCGGATGGCGGTCAGATCCGTTTTCGTCATACGATCCGTCTTCCAGCCCTCTGCTGCCGCATCAATCCGCGCATCGAGCTCTGGCAGCTTTTCCGTGATCTTCTCCACCTCTGCTTCCAGACGCTGCTGGTCCTCGGCGCTCAGATTTTCAATGTGTACGACGCCATCCCCATCTTCATAATCCGGGGACTCGAAGTAGCGTGCAAGCTGCTCCGGAATCTCCTGTCCTGGATAAAACTGCGTGCAGAACAGCAGCTTAAACTTATGGTCTCTTTCTTCTCGTTTATTCATACCTTCCTACCCTACTACCTGCTCTTATTCGTTCTCTTCATTCACCACACCCGCAATGCGAATGTTGACCTCCAGGACGCTGAGACCCGTCATGGACTCGATGGCAGAAGCCACCTTATCCTGCACGTTCTTCGAAACCTCCGGAATGGAATAGCCATACTTCACATTCAGGCTCAGCTTTACGGAAACATGTCCGTCCTCGATGGCAATGCTGACGCCCTTACTGAGATCGCGAATGCCCATTCTGGAAATGATCTCTCCAGACCATCCACCATACATGGAGTCTACGCCCTTTACCTCGGTCGCAGCGATACCGGCGATGATGGCAACGACCTCATCTGCGATGACAACCTGACCATGCTCATCCTTTTCATATACCACATGTGTTGCTCTCTCTATCTTCTGTTCCATATAGAACCTCCATATGTACAATCCACGGCGTTCTCCGAGATTTTTGTCTAAACTATGTGAACATGATAGCACAAGTATGCATAAAATACTATCAAAAACCGTGTTTATGCAAACCACTCACGACGATAGCGGATGTTCGCACGTGGCGTCACAGGCAGCAGACGGCGGGTGAACAGCACCCCTATCTTCCTGCCATATGAACATACTACGTTATGCGACCGAAATATAATCTTTCAGTTTTTCATAGGTTTTTTCACCGATGCGTTTTACGTTCATGATTTCTTCCGGGGCCGCAAAGCCGCCATAGGTTTCACGATAGGTAATAATATTCTGGGCCGTCGAGGGGCCGACCCCAGGGAGAGCGTCAAGCTCCTCGAGGGTGGCGGTGTTCAGGTTAATACGGCCAGATTCCGTGGCCGTCGCTTCCTGTGGAAGCAGGCGCTCTGTATGGTCCTTTGCCGGTATCTGCTCCGTATTTGTCTCCACTTCCTCGCTGATGGACATCGTTTCTTTCGGTGACGTTGCAGGAGCTGTGTTTTTTTCCATGCCCGTGTCTTCGGTGTGCTCGATGCTCACCCTCATGGATTCAGATTCAGGCTCTGCCTCCAGAAAGCTCTCCACCGAATATTTCGCCTCATTTTCATGCCCTACTACGCTTAGGTTCTGTTCCACGAGGACATAGTACAGCCCCGCAATGACCATCAGTGTGATCATCACAAGCTGACGAAGCCTCGCAAGCTGTTCTTTTTTTCGATATTGATTTTTAGCGGTTTCATGGAAATGCTTCATTTCTCTCCTTTCCAGCTATCCGATCGTCTGTTTTAACGGAAGCTTTCATTCTGCTTTCCTTTCTTCTCGCTTGACATCCCTCCGCCTCTTCTTATAATGAAAAGTGCTAGGGGCGCATATGCTGAGATGGCCCAAATGGGCCGACCCTTCTCACCTGATCAGGTTAATACCTGCGTAGGGAAGCATGATATTTTTATGCTTGTTTTTATCCAGCCCCTCCGAATCATCATGTCTTCACAGGCCCTGTTCCACGAAGATCCAGCGGACATTCAGCTCCTGTGAGCATTCCAAGGAGGTTTTTTTTATGTCTAAAAACGCAAAAATTCTGGTCTACTCTGCAGCCTGCATCGCACTTGCATCGATCACATCTATGATGAAGATTTTCTCCTTCCCAACCGGCGGATCCATCACGCTCTGCTCGATGCTTTTTGCCACACTGCCAGGCTTCTTTTTCGGTCCGACCGTCGGCATCGCTGCGGGCGTTGCCTATGGTATCCTTCAGTTCATTCTGGAGCCTTACATTCTGACACCTGTACAGGTCATTCTGGACTACATCCTCGCCTTCGGTGCCTTCGGCCTTTCTGGTTTTTTCACGAATCGTAAGAATGGTCTTCGCCTTGGCTTCATCGCTGCCTGCATCGGCCGTTTCTTCTTCGCCTTTCTCAGCGGCTGGGTGTTCTTCGGAGATTACGCATGGGCAGGCTGGAATCCTGCCGCTTATTCTGCAGTATACAACCTGATCTACATTGGTGCAGAAGCCATCATCACATTCGTTATTCTTTCGATTCCAGCGGTTTCCAAGGCACTCGAAAGCGCAAAGCGAAATGCACGCTCCTGAGCCCGTGCACAGATTTTAAATTTTAAATTTGAGAGTGGAGAAGCAGAACGCTGCTCCAGATCGACACCTATTTGTCAGATGATTTGATTCTATAGGAATCCTGGCCAAAACACAAGGGGCCTGCCACATTTTCATGTGGCAGGCCCCTTGTCTGATCCTATGTATTGGACATTTTAGCTGTCATCGAGCCTGGAAACAGCCCGAAACGATAGACGATTTTGGAAAACGGTCTCATGCGACAAGAAGCGACGTAAATTCCGGCTCCGGCATCGGCCGGTAGTAAAGATACCCCTGAATCTCATCACAGCCTGCCTGTATGAGGAAGTCTGCAACCTCCACCGCCGTGCCCGGCACGAAGCCAAGGCTCTCCAGATGATGCCGCGCCTTCTCCTTCCCGAGGGCCTTCTGTATCGTATAGCTCACACCATTCTCTACTATATTTAATGGCATCGTCGCCTCCTTCTGTATCATGTTTGCGCATAATGGTTAGTCATGATTAGCCACCAGTGGGGCAAGCCAAGAGTTAGCATGCGCTAACTATCTCGCGTTATTTTAACACCTTCGCTCGAAATGTCAATCCTAACTGTGCGCTCATCTTCGCGCAGGAAAAGGGGCAATGCATCTTTCGACCAGATGAAAATCCTTAAAAAGTTTCTGAAGGGGCGACGAGGCCTGACGCAAGGAGCCCCGGAGGACGTTCACCTGATGCCACACGTAGAGACCGTATAAAAATCAAGATCGGACCTTCTAGAAGCACTTGGAGAATTTCTCCTTAGCACCCTCTGGCAACGTCGCGTTTTCATCAGGAA
>DJEQ01000090.1:15498-18074 GCA_002431355.1 Oribacterium sp. UBA5894 | reverse complement strand
TCTATGCTCTTATAGGATTATGAGTGAACAGTAACAATGTAAGAAATTCTCAGACAGAAAGGAGGTTTTTCACGTTGACGGTGAAAAACCTCTTTCCTATACTTGTTTTATAGTGTGCAGACCTTTAAAGAAGACGGAACAGGGCACACATGAAAAAGCGTATGCAGGCTGCGCTCGGTATCCTGTACAGGATAGAGCGTTTATTTCCACGCGGTGTAATCCGCGACGGTCAAGGAGGAAAAGATGGATCTTTCGTATAAGGAGAGTGCACTGAAAGCATTCGAAGAAAAGTTTGGCGATACGAAGGGCGTAAAGTGCTACTTTGCACCTGGTCGTGTCAATCTGATCGGGGAGCATACGGACTATAATGGTGGACACGTTTTTCCATGCGCGCTGACCATCGGTACCTATGCGGCTGCCCGTCGCCGTGAGGATCGAAAGCTCCGTTTTTATAGCCTGAACCTGAGTGGAAACGGCATCATCGAGACCTCACTGGATGAGTTCAAGCCGCTCAAGGAGGAGCGCTGGATCACCTACCCGATGGGCGTGATGTGGGCGTTTGAGAAGCGTGGCTACAAGCTGGAGAGCGGTCTCGATATCGTGATCTATGGCAATATTCCAAATGGCTCGGGGCTCAGCTCGAGTGCCTCTCTGGAAGTACTGACGGGCTATCTCATCCGTGATCTTTTCGGCTTTACCAAGGTGACGAATGTGGACCTCGCGCTTATCGGACAGGATGCTGAAAACAACTACGCGGGCATGAACTGTGGCATCATGGATCAGTTTGCAAGTGCGATGGGAAAGAAGGACCATGCCATCTTCCTCGACTGCGCAACGCTGAACTACGAGTATGCGCCAGTGGTTCTCGATGGAATGAAGCTCGTCGTCACGAATACAAATAAGAAACATAAGCTCGTGGGCTCGGCCTATAATGACCGACGTCGTGAATGCGAGGAGGCACGCGAAATCCTGGCGAAGGCCTGCGGCATCAAGACCCTTGGGGATCTGTCCAATGCAGACTTCGAGGCACATAAGTCGGCCATCCAGGATCCGATCGTCCAGAAGCGTGCGCTGCATGCCGTCTATGAAAACAACCGTGCCATCGAGGCGGTCGCAGATCTGAAGGCCGGGAACATCGAGGCCTTCGGAAAACTTATGAATGCCTCGCATGTTTCACTTCGAGATGATTTTGAAGTGAGCTGTCCAGAGCTCGATGTACTGGTTGAGGAGGCCTGGAAGGTACCAGGCGTCATCGGCTCCCGTATGACGGGCGGCGGATTTGGTGGCTGCACGGTGTCCATCGTAAAGGACGAGGCCATTGACGCCTTCGAGCAGCAGGTCGGGGAAGCGTATAAGAAGCGTATCGGCTATGACTGCACATTCTATGTGGTCAGCATTGGCGACGGTCCATCGGAGATCTGAGGCTGTAAAATTTCTGTGTGCTGAACCGCACATGGATGAAATATGATAAACTATTTGAGGCCAATGCAGACAGCGCCATGAGGATGACGAGGCCGGAGGCATTGACCACACTGACGAGAGAAATTTTGCGACCTCGGCCGCATGAACAGGAGGAAAATTATGACGATTCTTGTAACAGGTGGTGCTGGATATATCGGAAGCCATACATGTGTGGAGCTTCTGAATGCAGGCTATGATGTCGTGATCATCGACAATCTGTACAATTCCAATCAGAAGGCCGTGGACCGGATCGAGGAGATTACCGGAAAGAAGGTAAAGTTCTATCAGGACGACATGCTGGATCGTGCCGCAGTGAAGCGCGTGTTCGATGAGAATAAGATCGATGCCGTCATTCATTTCGCCGGTCTCAAGGCCGTCGGTGAATCCGTGCATAAGCCGATCGAGTACTATCGCACGAACATTGATTCGACCCTGAATCTGACCGATGAGATGCGCGCACACGGCTGCAAGAACATCATTTTCTCGAGCTCAGCTACTGTCTATGGCGATCCGGCGGAAATTCCAATTACAGAGAACTGCCCGAAGGGTACCTGCACGAATCCGTATGGCTGGACCAAGTGGATGCAGGAGCAGATTCTCACAGATATTCATACCGCAGATCCAGAGTGGAACGTCATCCTGCTTCGTTACTTTAACCCGATCGGTGCCCACAAGTCTGGTCTCATCGGCGAGGATCCGAAGGGCATCCCGAACAATCTGCTGCCATACGTGGCACAGGTGGCCATTGGAAAGCTTCCGGAGATCAATGTCTTCGGCGACGACTATGACACACCGGATGGTACCGGCGTCCGTGACTACATCCATGTCGTGGATCTCGCACGCGGCCACGTAAAGGCCATCGAGCGCTTCGCAAAGAAGGACGGCGTCTTCATCTGTAACCTCGGCACCGGCCATGGCTACTCTGTACTGGATGTCATCCATGCCTTTGAGAAGGCCTGCGGCAAGAAGCTTCCATATGTGATCCGTGCACGCCGAGATGGCGATGTGGCCACCTGCTACTCCAGCTCTGAAAAGGCTGCAAAGGAGCTCGGCTGGACCGCAGAATACACGCTCGAGGACATGTGCCGTGACTCCTGGAACTGGCAGCAGAAGAA
>DJEQ01000090.1:15181-15403 GCA_002431355.1 Oribacterium sp. UBA5894 | reverse complement strand
ACTTAGTTCAAAGTACAGAACCTTCGGGCTGTGCACATGGATCGGACAGGTCAGGCCCTGTCCGTCCATTGTGCAGCATCCCTTCAGGCCCTGTTCTTCGAATGCGCAAGACTGCCCGATGCCGGTCTTCGCCGATCGCCCACTCGAGTAAACGGCTCAGCAGGAGGTCGGAGGACCGGCAGCAGAAACCATACGGAGGGAACGTGTAAAATCAAGCCGGGT
>DJEQ01000090.1:11047-15047 GCA_002431355.1 Oribacterium sp. UBA5894 | reverse complement strand
AGAGGGCCTAGTGCCGCTTAGGGTCCCCGACTTTGATTTTACCGGACACGGAGTACTGTTTTTCTGCTGTCGGCCCTCCGAGCCTCCTGCTGGATGAAATGATTGTGTAAGGGGGGAGAAACAATGGATGTACAGATTGCTGTGAGAGATCTGGTGGCGTATGCGTTGAAGACGGGGCTCATTGAGGAGAGCGATATCATCTGGGCGCTGAATACGGTGACGCTGGAGCTTGGAATTCAGGAGGTGACGGCGACGCGGGAGGAGGTCCTCGCGGAGGCCGGGCGCATTGCCTTCGATGAGACAGAGGCCGCGGAGGATGGAAAAGAAAATCCGCTTGGCATGGTGTCGGATGGCAGCTATCTCGAGGCAGTACTTCAGGTGCTCGATGATTATGCGGTCGCGCAGGGGCTTACCGGTGGAGATTCCGTGGTCTACCGCGACCTCTTCGATACGCGGCTCATGGGTGCGCTGACACCACGTCCTTCGGAGGTACAGGCACGTTTCGCAAGCCTTTATGAAGAAAGCCCGAAGGAGGCAACCGACTGGTACTATACCTTCTCACGGGATACGGATTACATCCGTCGTTATCGTGTAAAGAAGGATCTGAAGTGGAAGACCCACACAGAGTATGGAGACCTCGACATCACCATCAATCTGTCCAAGCCGGAAAAGGATCCGAAGGCCATTGCAGCAGCCGGTAAGGCGAAGCAGACCGGATATCCGAAGTGCCAGCTCTGCCATGAATGTGAGGGCTACAGCGGACGTGTGGATTACCCGGCCCGTGAAAATCACCGGATTATCCCGATCGAGATTCAGGGCGCAGAGTGGGGCTTCCAGTATTCTCCATATGTGTACTATAACGAGCACTGCATCGTACTGAATGCGGCGCATACGCCGATGAAGATTGACAGGGCAGCGTTTCTGAAGCTCTTCGATTTCGTATCACAGTTCCCGCATTATTTCGTCGGGTCCAATGCAGATCTTCCAATCGTAGGTGGCTCTATTCTGGCACACGAGCATTTCCAGGGTGGACACTATACCTTCGCGATGGCAAAGGCACCGGTGGAGCGGAGCTTCACGGTGCCAGGCTTCGAGGATGTTGAAGCGGGCGTTGTCAAGTGGCCGATGAGTGTGATCCGTCTGAGCGGTCCGGATACCGCACGGCTTGCAGAGCTTGCGGATCATATCCTCACGAAGTGGAGAGGCTATACGGATGAAGCCGCCTTTATCTTCGCGGAGACGGAGGGAACGCCGCACTCCACCATTACTCCGATTGCACGGAAGGTGGGAGACAAGTTCCAGCTCGATCTCGTGCTGCGAAACAACATCACGACGGAGGAGCATCCGCTGGGTGTCTTCCACCCACATGCGAAGCTTCATCACATTAAGAAGGAAAACATTGGCCTCATCGAGGTGATGGGCCTTGCGGTTCTTCCGAGCCGTCTCAAGAAGGAAATGGCGGATCTGCAGGAAGCCATTCTGGAGGGTCGGGATCTTCGAGCCGATGAAGCGCTTGCGAAGCATGCCGACTGGGTAGAGGAGTTTACGACGAAATATGAGGCACAGGGCGTAAAGATCACGGCAGAGAACATCGAGGGGATTCTTCGCGATGAGATCGGTCTTGTCTTCATGCAGGTGCTGGAGGACGCCGGTGTCTACAAGCGGACGCCGGATGGGCAGGCAGCCTTCGATCGCTTTATTGCGACGATTTAAATAAGTACGCATGGTCTGCGAAAAGTACCGCGCTGACCTGCCGACACGTGTAAGAAGCTGCTGCAGCTGAGAAAGACGGAAGATCTGGAGACGGATCGGACAGAATTTCAGCTGCAGCAGCTTCTTTCAGTAGGCAGTACGGCAAATAGATACAAACGACTGTTTTTAAAAATCACATTGCCTTCTTGCAAGAAGAGCGGAATGTATGCTATCATTTTTAAGATTGGCCCCTGGGAACGCTGATAGAGTGAATGCGGATCCGCACACGGATAGGAACGACGGTGCTTTACGTCCGTTCTTTGCAGAATTCTGGTGGGCCCAGTTCGTGATTTTATGTGAAACAGGAGTGTCTATGGCAGAGAAATATGATGCATCGAGTATTACGGTCCTCGAGGGCCTGGAGCCGGTTCGTGTACGTCCGGGTATGTACATTGGCTCGGTCGGTCAGCGTGGCCTCAACCACCTGATTTATGAGATCGTCGACAACTCGGTCGATGAGCATCTGGCAGGGTACTGTAAAAACATATGGGTGACGCTGTCGAAGGATGGTGCGTGTACGGTTCGCGATGATGGACGAGGCATTCCGGTCGGGATGCATCAGAAGGGCGTGTCGGCCGAGCGTGTCGTACTGACGACACTGCATGCGGGTGGCAAGTTTGATGACAAGGCCTACAAGACCTCGGGTGGTCTTCATGGTGTGGGCTCCTCGGTCGTCAATGCACTGTCACAGTGGATGCGCGTTCGAGTATCGCAGGGCGGAAAAATCTATGAGGACAGCTATGAGCGCGGAAAGCCGACCACGGAGCTCGTGCATGGCTTACTCCCGGTCGTTGGAAAAACGAAGGAAAGCGGTACGGAAATCAGCTTTATCCCGGATCCGGAGATTTTTGAGAAAACCCGTTTCAAGGAGGAGTGGCTGAAGTCCCGTCTTCATGAAACGGCCTATCTGAACCCGGAGCTCACGATCCACTACACCGATGCGCGTGAGGATGTTCCGGAAAGCATCGATTACCACGAGCCGGAGGGAATCATTGCCTTCGTAAAGGATCTGAATAAGGACAGTGAAAAGGTGACCCCGGAGATTTACTTCCGTGGGGAGACAGAGGGCACGACCCTCGAGTGCTGTATCCAGTTCTGTGACAATTTCGAGGAGAACATCCTGGGCTTCTGCAACAACATCTTCACGCAGGAGGGCGGTACGCATATCGTCGGCTTTAAGACGAAGTTCACGCAGCTCATCAACAGCTATGCGCGGCAGCTTGGTCTCCTGAAGGAGAAGGACCCGAACTTTACCGGTGCAGATACACGAAATGGCATGACCGCGGTCATCGCTATTAAATATCCGGACCCGATCTTTGAGGGGCAGACGAAAACGAAGCTTGCGAGTGCCGAGGCGGCGAAGTATGTGCAGAGCATCGTGGATGCGGAGCTCCAGCACTACTTCGACCGAAATGTGGAGGTCGTGAAGGCCATCATCGGCTGTGCAGAGAAGTCGGCGAAGATTCGTCGTGCCGAGGAAAAGGCGAAGACGAACATGCTGACGAAGTCGAAGTACAGCTTTGACTCGAACGGGAAGCTTGCCAACTGTATTTCGAAGGATCCGGAAAAGTGTGAGATCTTCATCGTCGAGGGAGATTCGGCCGGTGGCTCTGCGAAGACCTGCCGGGACCGTCAGACCCAGGCGATCCTTCCGCTTCGTGGAAAGATCCTGAACGTGGAGAAGGCCTCCATGGATAAGGTCCTTGCCAATGCAGAGATCAAGACCATGATCAACACCTTCGGCTGCGGTTTTTCCGAGGGCTATGGCAATGACTTCGATATCTCGAAGCTTCGCTACCATAAGATCATCCTGATGACCGATGCCGACGTCGATGGCTCGCACATCGACACCCTGCTTCTCACCTTCCTGTATCGCTTCATGCCGGATCTCATCCGGGAGGGACATGTCTATGTTTCCATGCCACCGCTGTACCAGGCGATTCCACACAGTAAGAAGGAGGAATCGGAGTACCTGTACGATGAAGCGGCGCTCGCGAAGTATCAGAAGAAGCATAAGGCTGGAAGCTATGAGCTGAAGCGCTTCAAGGGACTCGGTGAAATGAACCCGGAGCAGCTCTGGGAGACGACGTTGAATCCGGAAAATCGTGTACTGAAGCGGGTTGAGATCGAGGATGGACGCCTCGCATCGGAGGTGACCGCCATGCTGATGGGCTCTGATGTCGGCCCACGCCGTGACTTCATCCACGACCATGCAAACGAAGCAGTGATTGATTCTTGATATATCCCA
>DJEQ01000090.1:7360-10996 GCA_002431355.1 Oribacterium sp. UBA5894 | reverse complement strand
CCCAATTTATATTAAAGGAACGAAATGGCTGAACAGATTTTAACAACTGAATTTTCCGAGGAGATGCAGAAATCCTACCTCGATTACTCGATGAGTGTCATCACCTCCCGTGCCGTGCCGGATATCCGGGATGGTCTCAAGCCGGTACAGCGGAGAGTGCTTTTCGATATGAATGAGCTTCATGCAAATCACGATCGTCCGACCTATAAGTCGGCGCGTATCTGCGGTGATACGATGGGTAAATACCATCCACATGGAGATGCCTCGATCTATGATACCCTGGTCGTGATGGCCCAGGACTTCAAGCGTATGCAGCCGGTCGTGCACGGACAGGGAAACTTCGGCTCCATCGAAGGGGACTCTGCCGCAGCTCCGCGATATACGGAGGCGAAGCTGGAGAAGTTTACCGATGACTGTATGCTGGCGGACCTCGATACGATGGTGCCATTCCAGCCAAACTACGATGAGACCCTGCGGGAGCCGGTGGTGCTGCCAGCGCGTATTCCCTATTTCCTTCTCAATGGCTCCGAGGGCATCGCGGTCGGCATGACGACCTCCACCCCAAGCCATAATCTCGGTGAAATCATTGACCTCATCCTCGCCTACCTGCGAAATCCGGCGATGGAGACAGCAGAGATGATGAACTACCTGAAGGGACCGGATTTCCCGACCGGCGGCATCATTGCAAACAAGTCGGAGCTCGTTGACATTTACCGCACCGGTACGGGACGCCTCAAGCTGCGCGGGAAGCTTCAGTTTGAAAAAAAGGCTGGTCGCTCGGATCGTGACAAGCTGGTGGTGACTGAGATTCCATATACGATGATCGGCCAGGGCATCATGAAATTCATGCAGGATGTCGCACAGCTCGTGGAGGACAAGATCCTGCCGGAGATCGTCGACATTTCGAATCAGTCGGATAAAAACGGAATCCGCATTGTGCTGGAGCTGAAGGCCGGTGCCGACATTGAGCGCATCGAGAATATTCTTTATAAAAAGACACGACTCGAGGATACCTTCGGTGTCAATATGCTGGCCATCCATGAGGGACGACCGGAGACCATGACGCTTCGGGGCATCCTGAAGGCGTACCTTAAGTTCCAGTATGAAATTCTCACGAACAAGTACCAGAACCTGCTCGAAAAGGAGCTCGCCCGGAAGGAGATCCAGGATGGTCTTATCAAGGCCGTGGACCTCATTGACGCCATCATTGCCCTGCTCCGAAACAGTAAGAGCCAGGCTGATGCGAAACAGGCACTCATGAATGGAGACATTTCCGGCATCAAGTTCCGTGAGCGTGACCGCGAGTTCATGCCGATCATCGAAACCTTCCGCTTTACAGAGCGACAGGCACAGGCCATCCTCGATATGCGCCTCAGCAAGCTTATTGGCCTCGAGCTCATCGAACTCAGGAAACAGCATGCGGAGACCCTTCGAAACATCAAGGAATACCGGGGAATTCTCGGCAGCCGGGAACGGATGAACGAGGTGCTCTCGGAGGACCTCATGATGATTAAGAGCTCCTATGCGGTGCCGCGAAGGACCGTTCTCGAGGATGGCAAGGAAGCCGTCTTCAATGAAAATGAGGTGCAGGAGATCAGCTGCTACTATATCCAGGACAAGTTCGGCTACTGTAAGCTGATGGATGAGGCAACCTATCAGCGAAATCAGGAGGCCGTCGAGAGTGAGAATCGTTTTGTGCTGAAGTGTAAGAACACAGACCGCGTGCTGCTCTTTACGGATAAGGGCAACATGCATCAGATCAAGTGCCAGGATGTACCGCTCGGAAAATTCAAGGACAAGGGTGTGCCGATCGATAACATCAGTAAGTACAATGCAAATCAGGAAGACATCATCTATGCCAATGTCAAGTCCGCGCTGCAGGGGAAGACACTCATCTTTGCAACGAAGGACGCAATGGTGAAGCTGGTGGAGACCACGGAGTTTGAAACGGCGAACAAGCTCGTTGCAGCCACGAAGCTGAATGAGGGCGATCAGCTCATCGAGATTCAGGAGATGGGCTATGAAACCGATATTGTCTTCGAAACGCACGAGGGCTATTTCCTTCGCTGCTCCCTTTCCGACATCCCTGTGCAGAAGAAGAACAGCAAGGGTGTGATCGCCATGAAACTTGGAAAGAGTGATACACTGGAGCATTTTTATCTGCTGGGCACCGAACCGGTGGAGATCAGCTATAAAAAGAAGCCGCTCAGCTTAAGTCGGCTCAAGCTGGCGGGCCGTGCAGGCAAGGGGACAAAGCATTAAAACCATTCAAAAAAGTTATATTGCTTCTCCGTACTAAAAGTAATACAATAACAAAATATTTGAGACGACGGCAGGAAACTGCGTATTTCGCCGAAAATAGAGAATCTGGGAGTACTATAATAATAGATCTGAACGAGGAGACGGATATGGATAAGTTAAAGGTTGGTGTTTTAGGTGCAACAGGTATGGTTGGCCAGCGGTTTATTACGCTGCTTGAAAACCACCCGTGGTTTGAGCTCACGACCCTGGCTGCGTCCCCAAGATCTGCAGGCAAGACCTACGCAGAGGCTGTAGAAGGAAAGTGGAAGCTGGATGTTCCGATGCCAGAGAGCGTAAAGAACATGATTGTGAAGGATGTTTCCAAGGTAGAGGACGTTGCGAAGGACGTGGATTTCGTTTTTTCTGCCGTGGATATGAAGAAGGATGAGATCAAGGCCATCGAGGAAGCCTACGCGAAAACGGAGACACCCGTTGTTTCGAACAACTCCGCACACCGCTGGACCACCGATGTTCCGATGGTGGTACCGGAGATCAATCCAGAGCATTATCAGCTCATCGAGGCGCAGAAGAAGCGCCTTGGCACGACCCGTGGCTTCATTGCGGTGAAGCCGAACTGCTCGATTCAGTCCTATACACCGGCACTGGCTGCCTGGATGAAGTTTGAGCCATATGAGGTCATCGTTTCGACCTACCAGGCCATTTCCGGCGCCGGAAAGAATTTTGAATCCTGGCCGGAGATGGTGCATAACATTATCCCGTACATCGGTGGGGAGGAAGAAAAGTCGGAGAAGGAGCCGCTGCGTGTGCTCGGCAGCTTCAAGGGCGATCACATTGACCTCATCGACGGCCTGAAGATCTCCGCACAGTGCATCCGTGTGCCGATTCTGAATGGTCATACCGCGACTGTTTTTGTCAAGTTCCACCAGAAGCCGACGAAGGAGGAACTTGTGGAGGCGCTTCGCAGCTACCGTGGAGAACCACAGGAGCTCGAGCTGCCATCCGCACCGAAGCAGTTCATCCAGTACCTAGAGGAGGATGATCGCCCACAGGTTTCCCTGGATGTCAACTATGAGAACGGCATGGGCATCTCCATCGGCCGTCTCCGCGAGGATTCCATCTATGACTGGAAGTTCGTCGGTCTCAGCCACAACACCCTTCGTGGTGCCGCAGGTGGCGGTGTCGAAGCCGCAGAGTACCTCGTGAAGAAGGGCTACATCACAAAGAAATAATTTTAAGGCTGAAGGCTCCGCGGAAGGCGGGGCCTTTTTGATGCGCAGGTGTCAGGGACTCGGAGGGGCCGCACCAGAAGCCACACGGAGAGGTCGTGAAAAATCAAGTCAGGTCCCCCAGCGGCACTTGGAGTAATTTTTCCTT
>DJEQ01000090.1:0-7302 GCA_002431355.1 Oribacterium sp. UBA5894 | reverse complement strand
GCGTTTTCATCAGGAAAACGCGACGATTGCAGAGGGCCTAGTGCCGCTAGGGGTCCCTGGCTTAAATTTTTCCGAGCTCGCAGTACTGGCTTCTGGTGCGGCCCCTCCGAGCCCTGCCACCTGCGCCCACGGCCCCCTTTTTCTCCGGTAGCAACGGAGCTGAAAATAGAGTATAATACTTGCAGTTTATGGGCTTTCTAGATGGAGGAAAATGCGATGTCAGTGAAGGAATCCCTGCTTGGTACGCTGCCGGATGGCAGAGAGGTCAAGCGGTATACGTTAACAAATCAGCATGGAACGGAGGCGAGCTTTACGAATCTTGGGGGCATCTGGCTTACGATGCTGGTACAGGACCGCGACGGAAAGCGTCGGGATGTGGTGCTGGGCGTCGATAAGGTGGAACTGCTGCTTCAGAATCCGGGCCATATGGGCGAGCCGGTCGGCCGCAATGCAAATCGTATCGGCCAGGCAGGCTTCGACTTAAATGGAAAGCACTATACACTCACCGCGAACGATGCAGGGGTCAATAACCTGCATTCTGGAACCGATTACTGGCGGACACGCATCTGGGATGTGGCGTATGACAATGCAGGCCTCGGGAGCTATGTGATGTTTTCACTCCATTCACCGGATGGCGATCAGGGCTTTCCGGGCAATGCAGACGTGGCCGTGACCTATACGCTGACGGAGGACGATGCACTCGAAATTCATTATCAGGCGACGGCAGATCAGGATACCGTGTTCAATATGACGAACCACGCCTATTTTAACCTGAATGGCTACGACAGTGGTGATGCGATGCAGCAGCGCGTATGGATTCATGCAGACCAGTATACGCCGGCGAGCGAGATCTCGATCCCGTATGGACGCATCGAGTCGGTGGCTGGAACCCCGATGGATTTCACCACGGAAAAGACCATTGCGGAGGACATCGACGCAGACTTCGATCAGCTCCAGTTTGCGCATGGCTATGATCATAACTATGTGCTCGGAGACTATGACGGCGATGTGCGGCTCGTGGCTTCGGCGTATGCGAAGGAATCCGGTATTCAGATGTCCGTCTTTACGGATCTTGAGGGAATGCAGTTCTATACCGCAAATTTCATGAGTGATGATTTCGCAGGAAAGGGCGGTGTCCATTTCGGACCACGACAGGCCTACTGCTTCGAGACACAGCATTATCCGGACTGCCTGCATCAGCCGTCGTGGCCGACAAGTATCGTGAAGGCAGGCGACAGCTACGATACAAGAACGATTTATAAGTGGGAGCTTCGGTAAGCACTAAACGACCCTCGGAGAAGCACCCACTGGACAGGAGTGGGAGGCGAGTTGAAGAAATTATTTATTGCAGAGAAGCCGTCGGTGGCACAGCAGTTTGCGCAGGCGCTCGGCATGAACCATGTCCGGCGTGGCGATGGCTTTCTGGAAAATGATCAGTACGTTGTCACCTGGTGCGTGGGGCATCTCGTGCAGCTCAGCTATCCTGCCGCCTACGATGAGAAGTACCAGAAATGGAGCTTTGATACACTTCCATTCATTCCGAAAGAAAACGAATGGAAGTATGAGGTAAGTAAGAGTACGGCGAAGCAGTTTCAAACGGTTGCGAAGCAGCTGAACCGGGAGGATGTGGAGACGATCTACATCTGCACCGATAGTGCGCGGGAGGGGGAGTATATCTACCGGCTCGTCGACATGATGGCGGAGGTGCCGAAGGAAAAGGAGCGTCGTCGGGTCTGGATTGATTCACAGACCAATGAGGAAATTCTTCGTGGTATCCGTGAAGCAAAGCCGGACAGTGCCTACGATCATCTGTCCGCCGCGGCCTTCAGTCGGGCGAAGGAGGATTACCTCATGGGCATCAACTTCAGCCGTGCGCTGTCGTTGAAGTACCGCTACCGCATCAAGCAGCAGCTCGGGATGAAGCCGGAGGAGAAGATGACGGTCGCCGTTGGACGTGTCATGACCTGCGTGCTGGGCATGATCGTGAAGCGCGAGCAGGAGATCCGTGCCTTTCAGAAGACGACCTTTTACCGTATCCTCGGGGATTTCAGCCTGGGCGAGGGGGCGAAGCTTTCGGCCGACTGGAAGCCGAGTGAAAGCTCATCCTGCTACCGACCGACGGAAATCTACGATGGGAAAGGCTTCCTTCATTCCGGACGGGCGGCAGAATTCATGAAAAGCTTCCTTCCGTTTCCGTGTGAAGCGACGGTGACGGGCCTCACGAAAAAGAAGGAAACGAAGAATCCGCCGCTTCTTTACAATCTTGCAGAGCTGCAGAACGACTGTGCAAAAATGTTTAAGATCAGTCCGGATGAAACACTGGCGATTGCACAGGAGCTGTATGAAAAAAAGCTGACCACCTATCCACGTACGGATGCCCGGGTGCTGTCGACGGCTGTGTCGAAGGAAATCGACCGAAACATTCAGGGCATTTCGAGCTATGCACCGGTGGCTGCAGTGGCGCAGGAGATTCTGCAGTCGGGCAGCTTTAAAACGATTGCGAAAACCCGCTATGTGGACGATAAGAAAATTGCGGATCACTATGCCATCATTCCGACCGGTCAGGGACAGCGGGAATATGCTTCGTTGAAGCCCCTGGGTAAAAAGGTTTATGAGCTGATCTGTCGACGCTTTCTGTCCATTTTTCTGCATCCGGCGGTTTATGAGCGCATTTCTCTGACGATCGACTGTCAGGGCGAGACCTTCACGGTGGGATCGCGTGCTTTAAAGGAGGAGGGCTACCTTCGAGTAGCCAGCGTGCGGCGAAGTCCAGAGACGGGCGAGGGCAGTGCTTCGCCTTCCGTACCGGCCGCGGAGGGAATATCCGACGCAGCACGCGCGGCTGCCGATGACCGTGCGACGATGGCGCCGGACGAAGGCATTGCCCCAGAAGACGGTGCCAGGGAAGCAGAGGGTGCGGGCGAAGGCGACAGTCGAACGCTCAGTGAAGCGCTTCTCAGACTCCGAAAGGGGCAGAAGCTGCTGCTTGAAACGCTTCGCGTGAAGGAGGGAGAGACCGCGCCGCCGAAGCGCTATACCTCCGGCTCGATGATTCTCGCGATGGAAAATGCCGGAAATCTCATCGAGGATGAGGAGCTTCGCGCACAGATCAAGGGCGCCGGCATTGGCACCAGTGCGACACGGGCCGGGATACTCACAAAGCTTGTCGATAACAAATACATCGCACTTCAGAAAAAAACACAGGTGCTGACACCGACGAAGCTTGGAGAGTACATTGCCTACTATGTAAAGATTTCGGTTCCGCATCTCCTGAATCCGAAGCTGACGGCTTCCTGGGAGATGGGACTCTCGGAGGTCGCCGAAGGAAAAATTACAGAGCAGGAGTATATGGAAAAGCTCGAAAGCTTCGTACGGACGAAGACGGAAAAGATACGGACGCTGTAGGGAGCGCGCAATGCTCCAGAAAGAAGACGAGATGAAGAAAAAAGAAATGACGATCGAGGCCATGTATGACCTTCAGTATACCGAGGCCGGGAAGCTCTTTCAGGGCCGGATCTATCCATGGGAGGCACTTCCACACATTCATGATTTCATTGCGGCCTATGGTCCGACGCTTCCGAAGGACGAGTATGACGAGGTGAAGCCACATGTATGGGTGCATAAGACGGCCACGGTATTTGACTCCGCCTACCTTGCAGAGTACATTATCATCGGTGCAGAAACCGAGGTACGGCAGTGCGCCTTTCTGCGCGGAAACATCATGATAGGAAAGCACTGTGTCATCGGAAACAGCTGTGAGCTGAAGAATGTCGTAATCTTCGATTCCGTGCAGGTGCCGCACTATAACTATGTTGGCGACTCGATTTTAGGCTACAAGTCGCATATGGGCGCGGCCTCGCTCACGTCCAATGTGAAGTCGGACAAGAGGCTCGTGGTCGTGCATGCCGAGGATGGCGATATTGAGACCGGCCTGAAGAAGTTCGGCGCAATGCTGAGTGATCATGTCGAGGTGGGCTGCGGGTCCATCCTGAATCCGGGCACGGTCATCGGGCGGGATACCAATGTGTATCCGCTGAGCTCGGTACGCGGCGGTGTTGACGCGCATTCGATCTATAAGTCGAAGGGCGAGGTCGAGATCGTTCCGAAGAGAGAAGAGCTGTAAACGTTTGGATACCGACTACGGTCGGAAATCATATAAAAAAGGAGACTACTATGGAAAATAATTTTGGCGCCAATGTTCACATCATGCATCACCCACTGCTTACGCATAAGATTTCACTTCTTCGCGATAAGCACACCGGCACCAATGAGTTCCGTCAGCTGGTAGAGGAAATCGCCATGCTGATGGGCTTTGAGGCACTGTCCGATCTGCCAACGAAGACCGTGGAGCTGGATACGCCGATTGAAACCGCAAACGTCGAGATGCTTGCTGGTCGGAAGCTGGCCATCGTCCCGATTCTTCGTGCAGGACTCGGTATGGTATCTGGACTGACAGCTCTCGTACCGAGCGCAAAGATCGGTCATATCGGTATGTATCGTGATGAGAAGACCCACCAGCCGGTAGAGTACTTCTGCAAGCTTCCAAACCCGATTGAAGAGCGTCAGATCGTCGTCTGTGATCCAATGCTGGCAACCGGTGGCTCTGCCGTAGATGCCATTGACCAGATCAAGAAGCACGGTGGAAAGAAGATCAAGTTCATCTGCATCATCGCTGCTCCAGAGGGCGTCAAGCGCCTCGCAGAGGCACACCCGGATGTACAGATTTATGTGGGCAATCTGGATCGCTGCCTGAATGAGAATGCGTATATCTGCCCAGGCCTCGGCGACGCTGGCGACCGCATTTTTGGTACGAAGTAAAAAAAATCGCGCTCGGACTTCGGGTCCGAGCGCGATGCCGTCAGTGGGACTTGAACCCACACAATGTTACCATTATCAGATTTTGAGTCTGACGCGTCTGCCATTCCGCCATGACGGCTTGCGGTGCACAGGGCAACAATCAGAATTTAACATATTATGACGAGGTTTTCAAGTCGATTATGACCTGTCTGGAAGCACGGAAGTGCATATACGATTATCTGAACCATAAATTATCGGATGAAAAGCTTCAGGAATTTATGGACCATATTTCCGAGTGCGATGAATGCATGGAGGAGCTCCGCATCACGCACATGGTATACAGTGGTGTGCAGAAGCTGGATTCGGTGGATGATTCCAATCTGAACATCGACGGCTCCTTCCGCCGTCAGCTTCTGGACACGAAATTCTACCTGTTTCGTACCAGGGCACTGGAAATCATCCGGATGGTGGCAGATTCTGTCGTCTTCTGGGCCGTTCTCGTGACACTTTTACTGCAGCTTCGCATCTGGATTTTATGATTTTTGGAGGTTACTTTGGCTGATAAGATTTTACTCATCGATGGACACAGCATCATGTCCCGGGCGTTTTACGGTATCCCGGAGCTGACAAATTCACAGGGGCTGCATACCAATGCCGTCTATGGCTTCCTGAATATCCTTCTGAAGGTGCTCGAGCAGGAGGAGGCGGATCATCTGGCCGTGGCCTTCGATGTGCATGAGCCGACCTTCCGTCATAAGATGTTCGAAGGCTACAAGGGCACCCGAAAGCCGATGCCTCCAGAGCTGCATGAGCAGATTCCGGTGATTCAGGATGTGCTTCGTGCCATGCATATTCCGCTTCTCATGAAGGGAGGCTACGAGGCGGATGACCTTCTTGGTACGATTGCGAAGCGCTGCCAGAAGGAGGGCGTGGAGGTCACGATCGTTTCTGGTGATCGGGATCTCCTGCAGCTTGCAGATACACATATCAAAATTTGCCTTCCGAAAACGGCAAAGGGCGTCACGACCGTGTACAATTATTATCCGGAGGAGGTCGAGAAGGAGTGGAAGGTGACGCCGCTCGAGTTCATCGATCTCAAGGCCCTGATGGGGGATACCTCCGATAATATCCCGGGTGTTCCAGGACTCGGACCGAAATCGGCCGAATGGATCATTATGAAATACCATACCATCGAGGCGGCACATGAGGCAGCTCTCGCGGGGGATCCGGAATTTAAGGTGCCACGGAAGCCGAAGGCTGCGCAGCTGCTGATCGATGAGTGGGAGAGCGCGACGCTCTCGAAGACCCTAGCGACCATCGATACGAATGCGCCGATGGATTTCGATTATGAGGATGCCCGTGTGGAGGGCATGTTCAATGAAGACGCCTATCAGCTTGTGAAGCGCCTTGAGCTGAAGTCTCTCCTGAAGCGCTTCGATGTGTCAAATCTCGACCTGTCAAGCGAAAAGACGCTGAACCTTTCAAATCTGAAGGATGTGGATGATCCCTATATGGCACGCATTGCCTTTCGAGATGCAGAAAGTGAGGGTGTGGCCGGCTTTTCAGTGGAGGGCGACGAGCTCTATTTCGCACTGAAGGGCGAGCGCTATTACCATTTCCATGGCTTTGACTGGCAGAAAGAGCTGAAGGCGCTGTCTGAGAAGGACGGTGTGAAGCTCTATACCATGCATCTGAAGCAGGCCCTGTATCACTGTGCGTTTGCTCCGGAAAGCCATGTGTATGACCTTGCACTTGCAGCGTACGTGATCAATCCACTGAAGGAGAGCTATAGCTATGAGGATCTGGCGAGGGACTTCATGGGGGTGAGCCTTCCATCGGAGAAGGAACTTCGGGAGGAGAAAAAGACACAGGAAGAGACCCGTACAGCGAATCCTTTTGTGGACGACGGTGCAGCCGTTCCAGCATCGGAGGGAGAAGAAGAGAAGGCTGTATCTGGAGCGATGGCGGCCTATACCGCGATCGTTGCCCTGGAAAGTGCCAAGCGTGTTTTCGATCGGCTGGAGGAGCTGGAAGAGCGGGCCCTGTATGAAGACATTGAAATGCCGCTGGTCTATACCCTCTATGACATGCAGGTGGCAGGTATCCTCGTCGATAAGCAGGCGCTCATGGACTATGGGGTTGAGCTGCGGGCTGGCATTGAACAGCTGCAGGCGCGGATCTACGAGGAGGCCGGAGAGGAATTCAATATCAATTCGCCGAAGCAGCTCGGAGAGATTCTCTTCGGGAAGCTCGGGCTGAAGGGCGGAAAAAAGACAAAGTCCGGCTACTCGACGGCGGCCGATGTGCTGGAGAAGCTCGCGGAGGACCATGCGATCGTGGCGGATATTCTGAACTATCGCACACTCAGCAAGCTGAACTCGACCTATGCTGAGGGGCTTCTTCCGTTTATTCAGGCGGATGGACGTATCCATGGAGAGTTCAATCAGATGGTGACGGCCACCGGGCGTATTTCCTCTGCCAATCCGAATCTGCAGAACATTCCGA
>DJEQ01000019.1:2621-6961 GCA_002431355.1 Oribacterium sp. UBA5894 | reverse complement strand
ACGACGAAAGGAGAGAACGATGGATTTAAGAGCAGTTGCATTGATCCTTTTCATTCTGATGTATGTGATTATGATTGCGAAGCCGAGCTGGAAGCTCTATGCAATCTGGGGCGTGGCCATTGCCTTTGTGGCGTTTGGCATCCTGCAGCGAAGCCCGCTGTACCTGCTGTCGGTCATTAACTGGAATGTGCTCATGATGATCGGCGGCACCATGCTGGTCGTGTGGTTCTTCATTGAATCGAAGATGCCGAATCTGCTGGCGGATCTGATTCTCGACCGCTGCCCGAACGTCATGTGGGTCATTATCCTCATGTCCCTCTTTTCGGGTGCGGTTTCCGCCTTTATCGACAATGTCGCCACCGTGCTCATGATCGCACCGGTCGCGCTTGCGGTGTGTAGGAAGCTGAACATTTCGCCGGTTCCCATGATTCTGTCGGTGGCTGTGTCCTCGAACCTGCAGGGCGCCGCGACCCTCGTCGGAGACACGACCTCCATCATGCTCGGGGATTATGCAGACATGAACTTCATGGAATTCTTCTGGATGCATGGGCGCCCTGGCATTTTCTGGTCGGTAGAGCTCGGTGCACTGATGACGGTGCCGGTCATGATTTCCCTTTTCCATCGTGATCGGCAGCCGGTAGAGGCTGCAGAGAAGACCGTGGTGACAGAGTATTTTCCAACGATGGCCCTGTGCGGCATCGTCGTATGTCTCATCATTGCCTCCTTCATTCCGAATACGCCGTCGACGATCAATGGCATCATCTGTATGACGATTGCCGCGATCTGCATGATCTATGACTATGTGCGGCATCGGAGTCATCTGAATCTGAAGCATGCGCTTGCTTCGGTGGATGTGGATACGCTGCTGACGTTGGCGGGGCTCTTTATCGTCATTCGTGGCATTTCCGATGTGGGCCTCATCGACGCGGCAGCGGATCTCATCGTCCGGGCCGGTGGCAGCAACCTGTTCATGCTCTATACCATCATTGTGTGGGGCTCCGTGCTGTTTTCCGCCTTCATTGACAATATTCCGTACGTGGCGACGATGCTGCCGATCATTACGGGCATCTGTCAGCTCCTCGGCATCGAACCGTACCTTCTGTACTTCGGGCTTCTCACTGGCGCGACGCTTGGTGGAAACATTACCCCGATCGGTGCGAGTGCAAACATCACCGCGGTAGGCATGCTGAAGGCCGGTGGGCATGAGGTCTCCTTCGGAGATTTCATGAAGATCGGTGTGCCGTTTACGCTCGCGGCGGTACTGACCGGCTATGCCTTTATCTGGATTTTCTGGGCCTGAGACAGGCGATCTGCAGGACGCTGTCTGTCGTATGAAAACGACGGACAGCGTTTTTTATGTAGAACGGCTTCCACTGTGAAGCCAGACGGAAAGGGGCCCTGGCGTATGCCTGTGTATCGAAATGAAAACAATCAAAAAACAGATTGACAATTAATTAACATACCACTATACTACACATAGTCGAATTGATAATTAATTAACAAATCAGTTCAATGAATCTGATCTAAGATTGTTGCCACAAAAAGGAGATCACACATGAGCACAGAAGTAAAGAATCCGGAGGTCGTAAAGGATATGGATTCACTGCAGGCAAAGATTGCAGTGGTCAGAGCCGCACAGGAAAAGTACGCGAACTTCACGCAGGAGCAGGTCGATAAGATCTTTAATGCAGCTGCAACCGCAGCGAACCAGATGCGTATTCCACTGGCACAGATGGCGGTTGAAGAGACCGGTATGGGTGTTGTAGAGGATAAGGTCATCAAGAACAACTTCGCCGCGGAGTATATTTATAATAAGTATAAGCACACGAAGACCTGTGGAATCATTGACGAGGATCCGGCTTTCGGTACGAAGACGATCGCAGAGCCGCTCGGTCTGATTGCAGCCGTCATTCCGACCACCAATCCGACCTCCACCGCGATCTTTAAGACCCTGATCTGCTTAAAGACGAGAAACGGTATCATTATCAGCCCGCACCCAAGAGCGAAGAAGTGCACAACCTATGCCGCAAAGGTGGTTCTGGATGCTGCCGTAAAGGCCGGTGCACCAGAGAACATCATTGGCTGGATCGATGAGCCGTCTCTCGAGATGACCGACGAGATCATGCATGATGCCGACTGCATCCTCGCGACCGGTGGTCCTGGCATGGTCAATGCTGCCTACAGCTCGGGCACACCAGCCCTCGGCGTTGGTGCCGGCAATAACCCTTGCATCATTGACTCAACGGCGGATATCCAGATGGCTGTTTCCTCGATTCTTCATTCGAAGACCTTTGATAATGGTATGATCTGTGCTTCCGAGCAGACCTGCACCGTTCTTGCAGATGTATACGACAAGGTAAAGAAGGAATTTGAGTACCGTGGTGCCTACTTCCTGAATAAGGAAGAGAAGGAAAAGGTTGGAAAGGTCATCATCATCAACGGCTCCATGAATGCAAAGATCGTGGGTCAGCCAGCCTGGAAGATCGCCGAGATGTGCGGCATTGAGATTCCACACTCGAAGAAGGTGCTCATCGCAGAAGTTACCGACAATTCGAAGGCGGAGCCATTTGCACACGAGAAGCTTGCACCGGTCCTTGGTATGTATAAGGCGAAGAGCTTCGATGCTGCACTCGAGAGCTGTGAGAAGCTGCTGATGGAGGGCGGCCCTGGACATACCGCATCCATCTTCATTGACCCACGAGAGACTGAAAAGATCGCAAAGCATGCCCATGTGATGCATGCCTGCCGTATCCTTCTCAATACACCGTCTTCACAGGGTGGTATCGGTGATCTCTACAACTTCAAGCTTACGCCGTCCCTGACGCTTGGCTGTGGCTCTTATGGTGGAAACTCCGTTTCGGAGAATGTGGGTGTCAAGCACCTTCTGAACTATAAGACTGTCGCAGAGAGGAGAGAAAACATGCTCTGGTTCCGTACCCCGTCGAAGGTTTACTTTAAGAAGGGCTGCATGCCAGTGGCCCTCGCTGAGCTGAAGGACATCTACAACAAGAAGAAGGTCTTCCTGGTAACGGATTCCTTCCTGGATTCCGCCGGATACATCAAGCCGATCACGGATCGTCTCCATGAGCTCGGCATTGACTACCGCGTATTCTCTCACGTACAGCCGGACCCGACCCTTGCAAATGCAGAGGAGGGTGCGGAGCAGATGCGCCGCTATCAGCCGGATTGCATCATTGCCTTCGGTGGTGGTTCCGCGATGGATGCCGGTAAGATCATGTGGGTTCTGTACGAGCACCCGGATGTAACCTTCGCCGACATGTCGATGCGTTACATCGATATCCGTAAGAAGGTGTACCAGTTCCCGAAGATGGGCGAGAAGGCACTTTTTGTGGCGATCCCAACCTCCTCTGGTACCGGCTCTGAGGTAACGCCATTTGCCGTTATCACGGATCAGAATACAGGCACGAAGTACCCGATCACCGACTATGAGCTGCTTCCAAACATGGCCATCGTCGATACCGACAACATGATGACCCAGCCACGTGGACTGACAGCCGCTTCTGGTGTGGATGTTCTCGTACATGCACTGGAGGCCTATGCATCCATGATGGCGACCCCATATACCGATGGTCTCGCTCTTCAGGCAATGAAGCGTGTCTTTGAGTACCTGCCAACCGCCTATAACGAGCCGACCAATGTCAAGGCCAGAGATGAGATGGCCCATGCCTCCTGCATGGCTGGTATGGCCTTCGCCAATGCCTTCCTCGGTGTCTGCCACTCCATGGCACACAAGCTCGGCGCATACCATCACATCCCACACGGCATTGCGAACGCACTCCTCCTGACCGAGGTCATCCGTTATAATGCAGCAGAGCAGCCACCAAAGATGGGTACCTTCCCACAGTATGAGTATCCACATACACAGCATCGCTATGCAGAGTGTGCACGCTTCTGTGGCATCAACGAGAAGGATGATGCAAAGGCTGTGCAGAAGCTCTGCGAGAAGATCGTCGAGCTGAAGAAGACGGTCGGCATCAAGGAGCGCATCCAGGATTACAATGTCACCGAGGAGGATTTCCTGAAGACCCTCGACGAGATGAGCACGAATGCCTTCGACGATCAGTGCACGGGCGCAAACCCAAGATATCCGCTGATCTCTGACATCAAGGAGATGTACAAGCTCGCCTTCTATGGCAAGGACTACCAGAAGAATGAGGCAACCCCTGCAGAAATCCTTCCATGCCAGGAGGAGTATACCGCTTAAAGCTCAGTTGAACCTTGTGGCAACAAGTTCATACATAAAAAGCCGTCCGGAGAAATCCGGACGGCTTTTTTATAATCGTCTGTGCCTATATAAATGAATTTTCATAAAACGATGT
>DJEQ01000019.1:812-2545 GCA_002431355.1 Oribacterium sp. UBA5894 | reverse complement strand
AGAACCACAGCGCCGACCATGATCCATGGCATCGCGCTCTGCTGGGTGCTGGTATTTGTGTCCTCTTCCTCGGATGGCACGAGCTGGGCTGCGTCACTGGTCTCTTCGGCTGCTTCGGTGCTGTCTTCGATCTTCGTGGAAGTGCCTGAGGTGGAGAAGGCAGTGGTGGTGCCATAGTACTGATCGAAGCTGCTGCGATCAATGGTGGTATCCGAGAGATCATTTGCGTCACTGGTGCTTACGTTCTGCGAGTACGTGCCGGTTACGGTGATCGTAATGTTCGAATCTCCTTTTACAACGGTCGAACCATCGGCGACGATGGAGACCGTCTTCCCGCTCTCATCGACGATCTTTGCGCCGTCCTCCGCGTTCAATGCGAAGAGGGTGGTGTCACCGGTGACGACCCAGGTGGAATTTGCATCGATATTCACCGTGATAGGTGCAGCAGTATCCTCCGCGTTGGTGGTTTCTGCTGTGGCGGTGTTCGCGTCGTTAGAGGCTGCGGCTGTGCCGGAACTCTGAGCAGCACCGCTGGTGTCTTGGTCAGCAGTACCACCCCCATTTGCGCTTTGGCTGCCTGCATTGGCAATGCTCTGGATCTGCCCGGTATAGGTTGTGCCGTCGAGGAGATAGAGGTCAAGCGAGCTGATGCTGTCGACGGAGATGTCGCCGGTCAGGGTTTCGTTACGCCCGGTGAAGGTCACCTGCGCACCGTTGGAACCGGCGTGGCCCCAGTTGTTCGCGTCATTGCCCTCGATCTGAAGGAGCTTCGCTTTCGCGCTGTCGAAATCGAGCGTTGTGTTCGAAAGCAGGATATTTGCGGTCGTGTTCGTGACATAGAACATCGCGCCACTCTCGATCTTTGAGTGCAGGCTGGAGTTTACGGCCTGGAACTGTGCGCTCTCGCCGGTCGAGGTATCAGCGTCGCCCGAGGTTGACTGGTAGATGATCACGCCGTTTGCGACAGGGTCAGAGGCAGTTTTATCGGTGATGGTGCTGCTGAGGTCGGAATCGTAGATCAGGATATGGTTGAGCCCCTCCATTCCGGCGATCTGGCTGCCTTCTGCAGTACCCGTCACGCCGCTGACCTCAATGGCACCCGTGGAATAGAGAAGCGGGGAGCCGCTGCCACTGGTATGTAAGGTACTGTTCGTGACACTGATATTTCCACCGCCACGGTCGGTGGCGAGGCTTGCAGAGTGGTCACCGGCCGTTTGAATGGTCATGTCGTTTGCAATGATCGTGCCACCGTAGGTCGCGTCCAGACCGCGGGAATTGCCCTTTGTGGTGGTGATGCTGTTCTTTTCACTGTAGACGGTGCCCTGATTGGTGGCGAAGATGCCGTTCGAGCCTTCACTGTCGGAGCTCAATGCCGAGTCTGAGATGCAGGTCGTGGAGTTTTCGCCAACGGAGAGAAGAATCGAGTTGATGCCATAGAAGTTGCAATTGTCGCCGTTCGTGTCATCTCCGGATTTTTCGAGCGTTCCATTCGTAATCTTCAGGGTGCCGCCGTTTTCGGCGAGCGCGGCGTTTTCATCCGCGGTGGAGGTTGTGATGGTTTCACCATCGGAGCTTACCTCCTCACTATCCGCCGTCAGCTTACCGGAAAGCGTCCCCGTATAGTCGTAGCTCTGCGTGTCAGGACCGCCCGGCTGGCCCTCTGGCCCGTTTCCGTCGCCTGGTTTTCCATCGGGTGGATTCCCAGGCTTTCCATTTTCACCGGAAGGTGGATT
>DJEQ01000019.1:0-645 GCA_002431355.1 Oribacterium sp. UBA5894 | reverse complement strand
GCGGATTACTGGTCGGATCGGACGAATTTCCGGGCTTTCCGTTTTCGCCGGAAGGTGGATTTCCGTTTCCGTTTTGTGGATTTCCACTGCTGTCACCGTCTGGCTTTGCTGGTGGCGTTTCACCGGAAGGTGGATTGCCACCGGCAGTGGAGGCCGCGCTGTCGGATTTGCCAGCCGTCGTTGCGGCAGTCGTTTCCGAGGCCGCGCCAGACTGGGATGTGGCGGCGAGGGCAGAGGCACTGTAAATGTTTGAAATGGTGGTTGTGCTGCATAAGCCTGCAAGGCATAATGCAAGGACCTTTTTCTTTTTATACATAAGAATCTCCTTTCAAAGCTCCTGGAGCTGTGTGGGAAGAACAGGAACGAATGGTCTGTAGGCCCCTGTACTTCACGGAATTGCTGCCGGAGCAAATGGCTTTTTGCATTTACCATCGGTTGGGCAGCAAAGAAATGAAGGCTTTCATGTTTCCTGTCTTTGCTGCGGGTGGTCCGGAAGCGTATATCGATTTCAATATCGAAGGCTCTCAGTGGACATCTCGTACCGATTGGATAGCTGTAAAATATCACGGGAAGCTGAAATGGCCTTGAAAATGAAGGAGAAATAATGTGGAGATTCTGTGAAGGCAGTACGCTGAAATGGAGAGG
>DJEQ01000018.1:44396-45458 GCA_002431355.1 Oribacterium sp. UBA5894 | reverse complement strand
ACATCACGAACGTGAACACTTCGAAAACGTATTGGGGAAGCTCATCTCACAGGGGCTGAGTAAACAGTAACCTTCTGGGGGTGGGAACGGCCTCCCGGCGCTGCCCATGGCCCCCGGCGCCGCCCATGACTTGACAGAAACAGGGTAAGCGCTTACAATTTATAGGATTCACTAGAGTAAAATCTATGTAAAGCATGGGGCGAATCGTTCGCGTCCATGCATTGTGGCGACGGGGAGCTCACCAATGTAGACATTCGCCTGCGGAGGGAATCGGAAGGAGCAGGGCCTGAAAGGGTTTTGTCCGGCACGGGTGGGAGTTCCAGAAGGAAAAACATGGCAAGTTCATATGAGCAGCAGCAGAAGGACCGGGTGCGCTTTATGCCGACGGTTCTCGCAATAGAGGAGCTGATACGTACCGAGGATGATACGTTACTGATCGCAATCGATGGCCGAACCGGTGCGGGAAAGACCACCATCTCGAAGTATTTACACGATAAATTCGGAGGGAATCTTTTCCATTTGGATGACTTCTACCTCCAGTCCCATCAGCGCACACCCGAGCGTCTTCGCGAGGTCGGGGGCAATGTCGACTACGAGCGATTTAAGGAAGAGGTGCTCGCACCGATTCTCCGAAAGGAGGTCGTGCACTACCGTCCATTCAATTATCATACGATGGATTTCGATGTCGAGTTTGCACGAGATATCCCTGTAAAGCGTCTGAATATCATCGAAGGCACCTACTGCCTGAATCCTTATTTTGAGGATCCCTATGATCTTCGCATCTTCATGGATGTGAAGTATAAGCAGCAGATCGAAAATGTCATCGACCGCGAAGGCACCGCCGAGCTGGACGACTACATTGATAAGTGGATTCCGAAAACGGACATCTACATCGAGCGCATGGGCATTCAGGAAAAGTGTGATATCACGATCGAATTTACGGCGTAACGAGAATCGAGAGTATAAATGAACGTCGGGCCCCAGAGAGCCGTATAAAACCATACGCAAGAAGCGTTGAAAATCCAAAATTGGACCTTTTAGAAGCACTAGGCCCTCTGCAAT
>DJEQ01000018.1:35488-44345 GCA_002431355.1 Oribacterium sp. UBA5894 | reverse complement strand
TCGCGTTTTCCTGATGAAAACGCGACGATTGCAGAGGGCCTAGTGCTTCTTAAGGTCCAATTTTAGCGAATAATCACGGGGGACCGCCTTCCGGCGTCGGATCATGAAAATTCCTACAGCTCCAGAAGGCGCTTTGCTTCTGCGCGGAGGGCGCTTCGCTGATCCCGGAGAAGCAGGAACTGGTTGTACCTGTAGTAGCTGTCGTTTCCGCACTCCCGGATGAAGCGGAGGCAGTCGCTGCTTGCATTCAGGTTCGAGAGGAAGATGACGAGCTCCTGACCATCGGAGAAGGCGGTATGCAGGAAGTCGAAGGCATTCGTGAGCTCGGCACTGGTGCTTTCGATGGCGCTCTTCCGAACCTGCTCGCGCTTCGTGAACCAGGCCTTTGCGAGGGCGTAGAGTGCTTCGTCCGTGCTCGTGCCGTCGCTCTGCGCGAGGCGAAGCGTTTCCATGAGCTCCTCGAGGACAAGGAGTACCTTTCGCTGGATGCGCTCTGCGCGATGGCTGAGAAGATGGGCCTTCTGCTGCCGCTGAAGCTCCACTACAAGGGCATCATGATCACTCGAAAGCTGCACGAGAAGGCCGTTTTTCGTTCCGTCCGGCACCGCATCCGCGTCACGGGTCGGCTGCGCGCCCTGGTTCGCAGGAAGGACAGCGCCCGGATCGGTCGCGGTCGCCGATTCGGAGGCATTGCCCGAAGGTGCTGCGAAGGCATCCCGCAGCTTCTTTAGCTCGGTGAAGACCGCACGCTGGATGTCCATCTCCTCGCCGTAGGCACGGAAGCCCTGCCCGAGGGCATCGGTGAGAAGGCCGATCAGCGAAAGCTTCTCATCGAATGGTGCACCCGCGAGGGCTGCCATGTCCTTCGGACGCTCGCCACGGAGAATCTCCGGAATATGATAGCTGGTGCGATACTTCTGATAGAGCGCATAGTAGGTGGCGAAATCACGCGCGACCTCCGGGTCCTCCAGATACTGCTGCACAAGCTCCCGTGTAATCGGAAGCCCCATCTCTTCATAGACCTTCATGATGCGGCTGAGATCCTCCCAGCCACGGGCGGTCACAAACTGCTGTCCCTGCAGATCCGCCTTCACGATGTAGAAGTTTTCCTTCTTGATGTCGAGGTAGGCGAGAATCGCACCATGCACGCCCATCGGATAGGCATAGCGCTTCCAGGCGTCATACTCAGCCGTAATATCGATGCGCTTCACACGGTCCAGGGTGACAATGTCGAAGTCGCGCACAGATTTATTGTACTCCGGTGGATTCCCGGCGGTCACAATCACGAAGCCGTCCGGCACCCTGTGCGGACCGAAGGTCTTGTACTGCAGAAACTGCAGCATCATCGGCGCAAGCGTCTCCGAAACGCAGTTGATTTCATCGAGGAAGAGAATGCCCTCGTGGATCCCGGAGCGCTCGATCTGCTCATACACCGAGGCAATGATTTCGGACATGGTGTACTCTGTCACCGAATACTCCTCGCCGCCATAGCGCCGATGACTGATAAACGGAAGGCCGATCGCCGACTGTCGTGTATGATGTGTGATCGTGTACGATACCAGGTTGATGCCAAGCTCCGTTGCGATCTGCTCCATGATGGCGGTCTTGCCAATGCCCGGAGGTCCCATCAGAAGCATGGGCCGCTGCTTCTCAACCGGAATTTCATAGGCCCCGGTCTCATCCTTCCGAAGATAGGCCTTGATGGTATGGATGATTTCCTGTTTTGCTTCATTGATATTCATATCGTTGCCTTTCCTGCGCCGTCCGTGCGGTGCGTTTTTCTCTTTTTTCGTCAATGCAGGCGCCGTCCATGCGATGCAGCGTCGCATCCGTGCGATCGACGCAGTGGTTCGTTCCATCGCACTGCACTGCGCGGGGACACTCTATGGATGCTTCAGATAGAGCTTCAGTGCCCAGTCCGGGACCGCCTGATCATGGATGTCCGCCCATGGATCAAAGACGAAGGCGGTCTGGTAATCGGTCGGCTTCGTCGGATAGCTGCCATACCCATCGGTGAAATACAGCAGTCCCTTTAAGTCCGGGAGCCTGCCTTCTGCCCGCAGCCGCTCGACATACTGAAAGACCGGTCGAAAATCGGTCCCATAGCCACCCCTCATTTCAAACTGCGCCGCATAGTCTTCGATCTCCTCCGGCTTCGTCAGAACCACATCCTTCTGGACCTGGTCATCGCAGAGCACAAGATGAACACGGATCTTCTGAAAGAAGCGGCTTCGCTCCCGAAGAATGGCGGCGGTTTCATTGAGAAAGCGCTGAACCTGCTGCTCCTTCGTCGAGGCGGAGGTGTCAATGGCGATCACAAGATCGGAAATCCGACGCTCCTCGCGAAACTCGTTTTCCTCGATGAGCGGCATATTGCCATACACCTCCATGCCATAATTATAAAAGCCATAGTCGAAGCTATCCGGATCGACGTGCGTCACCTCTCGAACAATCGTCAGCTTCTCAAGAAATTCACGAAAGTCCGTTTCCTTTCGATCCTGTGCGGCCAGTACAAAGGAAAGGCTTCCGAACTCCTCCGATGCCTCTGCACCGAAGGTGGTGAGCTCCGTCTCGAGACGCTCGGCCGTATCCTTCCATCTCTCCTCGAGCTCCTTTTCATTTACCCGGGCGAGAGCTCCTGTCCCACGCTTCGGAGGCTGCGATTCCTTCGGTCTGGAGGCCGGAGGCGTCGGGTTCGGCTTCTGCGGGGAAGCGGCGTCCGATGCCGATGTGGAAGCCTCTTTCGGTGCTTCCTCCTCCGATGCAGGGTCCTCGGACGGCTCTGAGGCCGAAGGCGTTTCATTCTTTAAAAGCTCGTCGGGGGGCGTTTCCGCCCCTCTAGTCCCCTGCTTTCCATCCTCCAGTCGCTTCCAGAACTGGTGGTCACATTTGTGAAATTCGAGGGTCAGCATCTGCAGGGTGTCAAGATCCGGCTTATTCAAGTGAAAATAGTGATAGATGCGCTCGGCTGTCAGGACCCTGCACTCCCCTCGGAGCCGCGCATACCACTCCTCCCGGAAGGGATAGGCCGGACGGTTGATGATGTCGACATCCATCGAATCGAGCACCGACTCCACCTGGATATCCGCGGCGAGATCCCACAGTGCCTTGTCCTCATACTGGTCCGACGAAAACATATGCCGGAACACGCAGTGGAGAAGGATGTGCAGATACAGTCGATCGAGCTTCTGCGGGCTTTCCAGAAAAAGAGAGAAGACAAAATTCGGATTATAGTGGATCGTCTCCGCATCGGTACCCATGGACTGCGTGGCAAGGTCCATGGTATAGCCGAGGCTGTCAAGAGCACGCGCCATGAAGCGGAGATGAATATAGAGCTCCGTCCGTGCTTCATTCAGTATGCGATTTCCGAAATCGATGAGGTCCTGATGGGACCGCATGCGTTCGAGCTTTGCTGTCATGGTTCATTCCTTCTTGCTATCTGTTCTTGAAACATGGCCCACCTCCACCGTTCTGCTGTACAAGTGGGCAATGCTTCCAGAGGCCACCGTCTGCTGCTCCTGCGTCATAGCTCAAAGAGCTCTGGGCCAGCGCTCACCGTCGGTGCAAAATGTGTCCGGTGATAATTCATAAGGAGGGCGGCGTGTTCGACGTCCTGAAGCTCCGTGCAAACATCCAGTGCGGGCTGAATGGCCTCCTCCAGGATCAGCTGATGGTCCATCATAAACCGAATACGTTCGTCACTTCGCGTCGGATTCTGCGGGATCCAGCGGAGCTCTCCCTCCGGTCCGAAGCGTGCCTCCCGTTCTGCCCGTAGGAGGCGCGGGAGGATCGTCGGGCTCTCTTCGCGGAGATACTGCTCATATTGTGTACGATACGCAGCCTCCAGACGCCAGGGCATCCTCAGCCTGCCGAAGGCTGCATTGACCGCACTCGCCGGCTCATCATAGGTAAAGCGCGGAAACTGCCGATCGTAGCCCTGCATATCGATCTCCGTTCGACTGACCAGCTGTCGAGTCGCATAGCCTGCGCCCTCAATATGCTCGTGAATCGCGCGTGCCATCGTGTCCTCCTGGTAGTTGTCCGCGTAGGACGGGAAGGTCAGAGCGGCACGATCGCCGTTCGGAAGGTACAGCGTCACCGGAAGCACTGCGTCACTGTCGCCGATGAGCTCCTTCAGAAGTCGAACGCTTCCCGCTGTATGGAAATGAAGCTCAATTTCCTCGAGCTCTGTGCACTGGCGAAGCGCACCATCATAGTAATCGATGACCCGATCACTCAGCTTTATATAGTGAAGATGTGCACAGTTATAAAAGGCAAAGGAGCGGATGCAGCGCACGCTGTCTGGAAGGATGACCTCCTCGAGATCCATGCGTGAGGCAAAGGCCCGCCCGCCGATTTCCTCCACCGGAATGTGCTCTTCGGTTTCCGAGGGTACAAAAAGCGTCCGCACCGGGCCCTGATAGCCCGTCACGGACGCAAAGGTATGCTGTCGTTCTGTTTTAATCTCAAATGTAAATCCCATGAATAGTCCAGGTTCCTATCGATCGAAGTGCAGACTTATGTTTCCAGTATAGCGCCAAATCGATCCGCATGTACAGCACGTCATGTGCCCCCATCGGAGCGCTTTTCAGGCTTTCAGATGTGTACGCCGTGCGAAATCCAGAGCCCCGTCGTCTCATAATTCGGATACTGCTCCCGCAGCTTCTGGAGCGCCTCCGCCTTGGCGGCGCGCTCTGCAGCCTGATACTGTGTGGCCTCCTGGAAGAGACGGTTATTCTCCGCCTGCGCTGCTTCGGAAAGTGTCTCCGCAGGTGCCGCCACATACGTCGCTGTCCCGGTCATGGCCTGGTACACCAGCTTCGCGAGCTTTCCATATGCGCCCTCCGTAAGATGGAGACCATCGCTCAGGTAGTCCTCCGAATGACCGAAAAAGAGGTAGTACGGGTTAATGACCGTCGCCGACAGCTGCTGCCCGAGGCTCATAACCGGCTGCACCGTCTGCTGAATCAGGCCGAAATGAAGGTCACGGGAATCCGGTGCGATGATGAGATAAATCTTCGGGTTTTTCTTCGTCTTCCGGAAGCTGTCGATCAGCTCCCGATACTGATTCTCGAAGTAGAGCGGCGTGAAGTTGTACGCGCCGACATCATTGGACCCGAACATAAAGATCAGGATATCCGCATCGTACTGGATGGCCGCGCTGTAGTCCTCGGTATTCCGGTACTCGATCGGGCCATCGTCAATGACATAGCTTGAGGTATGGCCGAAATTCCGCACCTCGTACGGATCCCCAAGCAGGGTCTGAAGCTGTGCCGGATAGGACTGCGCATCCGTCAGCAGATAGCCGCGTGTCAGAGAATCGCCAATGCAGGCGACCTTCGTCTTCTGTCCAGCAAAGGCGCTGAAGGCCATGACGGAAGTGAACAGTGCCGTGAAGAAAAGCGGACGAAGAACTCCGCCAGCTCGCCTTTTCCGAAGCTTCGCCCCTGCGGCGTTCCGAAGGCCACTGGAAAGCTTCGGAAGCGTTTTTCTCTCTTCCTGTATTGCAGGTTCTTTCTGTAAAAACATCGCGCTGTTTCTCCTTTCTTCCATTGCTATGTATATACTACGCATCCTGGCTGCAAAAAACAAGGGGCGGTGCTGGACCGTCCCCTTGAACCACAGGACAGCTACCGTGTTTTGGCATCATGCAGCTGTCCTGTCAGTCTTTGCTTTTCAGAATGCCAAGTGCATCGAGCACATCTTCCACACGCTCGACCGGCACGATCTCGAGCTGATCCCGTACCTCCTTCGCCACGTCGCGGAGGTCGTCGACATTTTCCTTCGGAATGAAGACCTTCCGCACACCCGCGCGTTCGGCCGCCATCAGCTTCTCTGGAAGTCCGCCAATGGCGCTGACCGCGCCCTCCAGCGACACCTCTCCGGTCATTGCCACATTCGGCGGTACTGGAATCCCCGTAACGAGCGATGCGATCGCCGTCGTCATGGTGATACCGGCCGATGGGCCATCCTTCGGGGTCGAGCCATCCGGCACATGGATATGCAGGTCATTCTTCTCAAAAAGCTCCGCCTTCTCCGGGAAGCGCGCCTGGACGAGTGCCTGTGCGATGGCACTCGACTCCTTCATGACATCCCCGAGCTGTCCCGTGATGATGGTTTTCCCGGAGCCCTTCGTGAAGAGGGTCTCAATGTACAGGATCTCACCGCCGACCTGTGTCCAGGCAAGCCCGGTAACCACACCCGGCTGTGCAGATGCCTTCACCTTATTGTGCGGCAGGGCATGCATATCGAGGAACTCCCGAAGCTCTGCGCGTGTCACCTGGATGACCGAATGCGATGCCGCCTGAATATACTTCACGGCCGCAATTCGGCAGAGCGTGTCGAGACGCTTCTTTAAGCCACGGACGCCGCCTTCCCGGGTATAATCCGAAATGATGGTATCGAGCGCTTCGTCCGTAATCTCGACATCTCCTGCTGTCAGCCCGACCTTCTGAAGCGCCTTCGGGAAGAGATGGCGCTTTGCAATTTCAAGCTTTTCCGTCGGCGTATAGCCCTGGAATTCAATCACCTCCATACGATTGAGAAGCGGTCCTGGAATCGTATCGAGTGTGTTTGCGGTGCATACGAAAAGCACATCGCTCAGATCGTATGGCACATTCATATAATGGTCCGTGAAGGTACTGTTCTGCTCCGGGTCCAGGACCTCCAGCAGTGCACTTGCCGGATCGCCATTGAAGGAGCTGGAAAGCTTATCAATTTCATCGAGCACCATCACCGGGTTGGAAACACCCGCCTTCGAAATGCCGTCCATGATGCGCCCTGGCATGGCGCCGATGTAGGTCCGCCGATGGCCACGGATATCCGCTTCATCGCGCACACCGCCCAGGGAAACACGCACATACTTCCGATGCAGGGCCTTCGCAATCGACTTTCCGATGGAGGTCTTACCGGTACCTGGTGCACCGACAAACAGCAGGATGGAACCGGCCTGCGACTTCCGAAGGTTCATCACGGCAATCTGCTGAATGATTCGCTCCTTCACCTTTTTCATGCCGAAGTGCTCCTCATCCAGCACCTTCTGTGCCTCGGCGAGGTCGATCTGCTCGGCTGCTTCCTTTTTCCAGGAAAGTCCCGTCACGAAATCAAGATAATCATAGAGCATCCCGGACTCGGCCGAATTCTGCCCATCGTTCTTCAGACGGTTGAGGACCTTCGTGGCCTCCCGTGTCGCCTCTTCATTCATCCCCGATTCCTGAATCTTGATTTCAAACTTCCGGGCATCGGATACCTGCTCCGGATGCATTTCATCCAGCTCATTCTGAAGATAATCGATCTGCTTCCGAAGGGCCTGTTCCTTATAGGCCTTCTGGTAATCCTCCTGCTGCGCAGACTGCGCATCCGAGGTCACCTTCGCCACCTCTGCATACTCATAAATGATCTGCTCGAGGCGCTCGAAGCGTGCGCGCGCTGAATCCTCCTTCAGGATGGCATAGCGTTCCTCGTTGCTGAGCGTAAGCCATGCACTGAGAATCGAGGCCGCCTCCTCAATCGAGCTGTACTGATCGATGTAGGTGCGCATCATATCGCCGAAACGGAAGCGCGACACCATCTCCCGAAGCACTTCCTTGATCTTTCCAAGCTTGAGATGCGCTTCCGTCGGATCCATATCCATGAGGTCCGGGCGCTTCGTCGTCTCCGCAAAGATCTCTCCCTGCTCACTCACCGACACCTGCTGTACATCTACACGCGCCGCCGTACGAACGACCACATAGCCCTCCGTACTGATCTCTTCGACGATGCCCTCCACGCCGATCGGATAAAAGCTCTCCGCGTTCATCTCTTCCCGCGTCTGCTGCTCCTTCAGAACGAGGATGGTCACCTCATCGCCCTGGTAGACATTGTTCCCCGCTGCCGCGCGAAAGGCCTGGGTCTGAAAAAATATATTGGAATGCGGTAAAACCAGCACATTAAACAGTGGAATCACTTTCATTTTTATACTCCTGTGAATGAGCCGTGCTGCCACGGCTTCATGTAGATTCATGCACTCATTCTCCAGGCGAAGACGCCTGAACCCATGCTGTTAGCAGTCTATTTATACGAGTGCCAATTCTATAAAAGAATACCACCCGCCCCATGTACTGTCAATGAGACAGCGGGAGTTCACGAATATTTCAGAAAGGCTCCGACTACTGTTCACTGGCACTTTGAGATGTCGGCCAAACGTGGACGCAGCTAGAAACTATATACGATTATGGAAAGCAGCGTTTTATGTATAGAATTTCCTCACTTAGCGCTTGTTAAACTAATAACAATATATATGATGAGCCTTTTCCAAAAATTGTATATATCGATTTTGGGATATTAGGGACTAAAAAGCGCCCTTAGTTATATACGAAAAGTTCTTTTCAGAAATCGTATATACGCATCTTTTGTTTTTAAGCTTAAAAAAGGCAATTTCATATATACGATTTTAATAAATGTCATCGCGTATATACTTTTTACGAAAAAAAGTCAATTTGGAGTCAAAAAGCATATATACAATTTTGAAAATCGACTGATCGTATATAGTCGAATCAAGTTTAAAGCATTTTTCAGACTCGCTTCCAGAACGTATGGGTGGTGTTCATCTGCTTATGATCTCATAGGTTATGAGTGAACAGTAACAGGCTCCGGTCATTTCGGGCTCCGGCGAGGGAGGGCTCTCCGAAGCCATACGGAAAGGGCGTGCAAAAATCAAGCCAGGTCCCCTTAGCAGCACTTAGAGTAATTTTCCCTCAGCACCCTCTGTCAACGTGGAGTTTTCATAAAGAAAACTCCACGATTGCAGAGGGCTTAGTGCTGCTTAGGGTTCCTAGCTTAGATTTTTCCGCTCTTGGAGTACTGTGCTTCGGAGAGC
>DJEQ01000018.1:24395-35398 GCA_002431355.1 Oribacterium sp. UBA5894 | reverse complement strand
CTTCTTCTGAATCCGATGCAGCTGTGGTCGCAGTACGATTTCCGGGACGCAGCTTCCTTCCCTCGTGGTCAATGCATACACCAGCGCATCCACAACGTCCTCCGGTTCAAGATGCGCATCCAGCGCGGGATCCGCCTGGAAATCGGCATGCCGGTACAGCCTGGTGTCCGTCATATCCGGCAGGATGGTGGTCACGCGTACACCGTATTTTCGGGCCTCATCGAAGAGGCTTCGACTGAAGCTGAGAAGTCCCGCCTTCGTTGCGCCATAGGCGACGCCATGCGGATTCGAGGAAAGCGCCGTTACGGAGGAGATATTCACGATGCTCCCATGGTTCTGCTTCAGCACTCGAAGCAGCTGCTGCGTAAGAATCATCGGCACCTCCAGGTTCACGCGCACCATCTCCGAGATGTGCTCTGCACGAAGCTCCTCATGCAGCCCGTAGTAGGCTGTCCCCGCATTGTTGACAAGAAGCGTAAAGCGCCAGCCTGCCTGCTTCCACTCAGCCTGCAGCGATTTCACAAGTGCCGGAAGCTTCTTCGTATCCTGAAGGTCAAACACCACCGGATGGAAATGGTCGCTCTCACACAGGCGGAACGGAGGCAGCTCTGAAAAATCATCCCTGCCTGAAGCCGAAAGCCCTGCGAGCCCACCTTCCCCTGCACCAGATGACGACCGCTCCGCGGGGGCTGTGCTTTCTGAAAAGCTCCGGCCGATGCCATAGACCTCATAGCCTAGCGCAAGCAGGCGGACACCGATGGCACGGCCAATGCCGGAGGACGCCCCCGTCACGAGCGCGACGTTTTTCTTCTGTTCTTCCATAGCTCTCCTTTCACCGCTGCTTCAGTCCCAGCGGAAGATTTTCTCCCGTGGGATCCGCTCCGTGAGGCGCTCCAGCAGAAAGCCCTCCATCGCGGCCGTCAGGTCCGCGCTGTAATGGTACACGCCGTGATCATTGACATAGGGATACTGGACAACGGCACTGTCTGGCATATTTCGGCGCATTTCCTTCAGATAGCTGTCACTCAGACGGAAGCTCCCGAGGCTCACATCCTGTACCTTCTCGATCGGAATCGTCTGAAAGACCTCCTCAACCATTTCTCCATAGGCCGTACGCCAGTCCGGACAGGCGATCATCGGGTCAAAGCAGAGACGAATCGTAAAGCCCTGTGCGATGCCCTTCTGGATGCACGCGAGGCGTTCCTTCAGGCTGCCGGTGCGGTGCTCATAGTGCGACACGACGTAGTCCGGCGAGAGGGTGAAGGCGAAAATATTGCGCGGGCAGGCATTCATCCCCTCAAACAGGCGTGGATTCCCCGACTTCGTGCGGATTTCAATGCTGAGATCCGGATGCGCGGCCGTAAATTCAGTCCAGGCCTTCACGTAACCGCTCAGATGCTCGATGGCCAGAAGATCCGTATCATAGGAAATGCAAAGGTAGACGGGATGCTTCTGAAGCAGCGTCTCCACCTCCGCGAAAATGTCCTCAAGATTCAGGAAGATCACGAGATTTCCAGAGGGATACATGCCCTTCAGATAACAATACTCGCAGTCAAAGAGGCAGTTCATCATCGCGCTCGCATAATAAAAGTGTGCATTGCCCATGCTCTGGCAGACCTCGGCTCCCGGATAGACGAGGGTACCGTGCTTGACAGCGAGAATCAACGCCTGGGTGCGATGCTGCACGGGAACGCTCTGATGACGACGATTGAAGACGTCCTTATAATGCTCGATGGGAATGCAGGTCGCCTTCGGAAAATGCTGCAGGATCCTCTCTGCACGCGCACGCCATCGCGGGTTCTCCGCAATTTCCCGCTCCATATAAATATGTGAAAAAGGGGTATTTAATAGCATAGTACGGTTCTTTTCAGCTCCTCAAGTATCGTTTTTCCTGCACGCTTATCCCGGGTCGGCACGCGTCCATCGCGGTAGAGCGCCTCCACGGCGCTTTCAAAGTCCAGCTGCGAAAGCGCTGCATAACGGAAGAGCTGTCGGCATTCATCCCCCATCACCTTGGAGAAGTGCGCGTCGGCGATGAGCTTTTCCACGACTGCCTCTTCATCTTCCATCCGAAGTGATGTGCGATCGGTTTCCGACTCGTTCTTCTCATTCCAGCTTATGCTTTCCGTGAATGCTACGCTGTTTTCCACCATCCGCTTCACGTTTTCTCGTGCTGGGGTGGCATTGTGCCCGCTTTCAGCCGAAACTGCACGAAGCTTATCCACAATTTCGCACAGCTTCTCCACCTGGGAAGCCACGCATGTCGTCACATGCGCTGAAAGTGCCTTCGGATCCGCGGCTTCTGTCGCCGTAAGCCCCCGATCCGTGACGATGCGAAGGAAATTCATCTGATGGGGACCGAGGAACATGGAGGCGGCCTGGTAGACGCCCGCGGCCTCCATATCATAGAGCAGTTCATCGGTCATGCGAGATGCTACATCACTGCCGTCCAACGACAGCCCCCTCGCACCAGCGCATTCATCCTCTTCCGTGGTTCTGCTGTTCAGTAAAGAAGCATGCTTCGTCTTCTGCGATGCCCAGTGCTTTCTCTCCTCCCCCGTAAGCAGCTCCGTTCCCGTCACGACACTTCCTTCTGGAAGTCCGGTATGAAGCAGCATATCCGGATAGAAGCTCCGACCACTTTCCTTGTCTGTGATGCGATGGATGTGGTACAAGGATGCCAAACTCTCGGGTGGTTCGGTTGTCGCAGGCATAGATTTCGCAACTGTCGACCGCCTGATAGCGCTCCTAGCATTCACTTTCTTCTCACCTTCCACGCCCCGAAGCTCTGCCGCAGTACCCAGCGACAGCAGCTGATCCCCCACCCCGGCGCCATATTCCGTCAGCACCGAGGACACCACCATGGCGGCATTCATTGGCCCCACACCAGTGAGGGTCAGGGTAAGGTCCTGCGTTTCCGACACAAACTGCTGGTAATGGCTCTGCTGGACCCGTTTTTTTAGATTCAGTTCTTGAATCAGCAGCTTCGCCTCTGGATACAATGCCGTAAAGATATGAATCATCGAAATCCTCCCTTCGAAGATTTCTTATCGCTGCTGGTTGTAAGCCTCGCAGATCGCATTCGTGTTCCGAATCAGGAAGTAGATGCCGACATAGCTTCCAATGAAGCAGAGAAGCGAGCCGATCAGCATCCAGAGAAGGAGCGAGGTGCCGTTTTCCTGGAACGTGAGTCCATAGCGCGGTGCGCTGGCAGCAAGACGGTTTCCAATGCAGTAGAACCAGTAAAAATCGTAGATGCCACAGGTCAGAATGCCGAATACGATGAATTCGAGAAGCCCCGGCGTATGCTTTCCATCTCCTTCACAGGCGACATTGACATCGCGCATGATGGTATAGAGCACATACAGCTGATAGATGCCGCAGGTAAGAAGACCGAGCAGGATGTAGAGCGCGAGACTCCGATCCGTCTTCAGCGGACCGGTATATCGGTCCTGCCCACCCTGGGTCGTCGCCTGATAGTACTGATTGAAATCACCATTTGCTTCGGAAGCCGCCGCGCTTGAAGCCCCCGCCTTTCGGGCGCCTGCATTGGCCGTCTGTCCCTTCGTATGCGAGGTCTGGGCGATGGTCACCACGCGATCCAGATCCCGGCGAAGGCCCTCCGCAAAATTCCCCTTGAGCCCGGCCAGTGGATGCAGCTGCTTCTGCGAAATCAGCACGGCGAGAAGTGCGATGGCCACCACGGCGAAGCCAATGCTGGCGCTTCTGCTGGACAGCTCATAGTAACGATGGAACACGGCCATGATGATGCCACGTAAAAGTGCCTCCACGACGATGAGAACGCCACCGGCAAGCACGGTCACAAACAGCGGTTCTGCATCCGAATCCTGCCACTTCTTCCAGATCAGAAAGGCACCGCCACCGATGAAGAGGAATCCGGTAAGCTTCAGTGCGTTCATAATAAAGTTCAGAAGGCTGTAGCTCTGATCCAGAATGCCATGGAGGCTGAAGCGAAAAAGATTTCCGAAGATGCCAAAGAAGGACCCGAGGGTGTTGAACGCCTGCGGAAGGGCAAACAGAATGGAGAGCACCAGGAGCACCACGCCCACGGTGCGGATCGTGCCGTTGCCATCCGGCTCTGCCGGGATGCCACTCATCGACGGTTCATGATCGACTGGTGGTGGGGTCGTCGTCTTGTCGCTCTCTGCATGCGGTGATGCGGCCGCAGCATGCGCTGCTGCGTCTTCGGCCGTTTCCTGAACCTCGGCTGCTGGCGCCTGAGATGTCGTCGCAGCATCCTCCGACGTTTTCTTCGTTTCCGGATCCGAAGCCGTGGCCTCCTGCGACGGTACCGGCTGCCCACAGTTCGGGCAGAACTTTGCATGCTCATCGAGCTTCTGTCCACAGTTTGTGCAATACATCGTGTCACCTCCTGAAAAAATGTTGATTACGTAAAACAGATTATCTTAAAAGATCGCTTCCTATTGCATACGTCCACCGAAGCATGCGTCCTACGATGCCGTTCCACGGTTCGAACGCCACAATGTCCTGGCCCGACACGAAAAAGCGCACGATCCAGACGACGAGAAAGGCAAGGATGATGGCCCCCATGAGTCCGCGATACAGCCTCTCCGGAATATACGGCTGCCCAAGCCACAGGAGCACCGCAAGCGGTGGCAGGGGCCACAGGGGATGAAAATAAAAGGCCCGGGTGAAATCACCGTGAAGCACCGCCATCCATGCCCGGCTCATGCCGCAGCCCGCATCCGAAATGCCCGTCAGGTATTTAAACGGACACCCGATACCGAAGCCCATCTCCAGCAGAAGATAGAACAGCAAAATCAGCATAAGCGCACGGAATGCTTCTCTTTTTTCTTTCATGCTATGCGCCAAGCACGAGCTTCGCGACCAGGACCACGATGCCGGCACAGAGGTAGGCAATCGCACACTGGAAGAAGACCATGCCGATGGCCCAGCGCGTGCCGAGCTCACGCTTCACGGAAGAAATCGCGGCAATGCACGGTGTATACAGCAGGCAGAAAACGAGCAGGGCGGCAGCCGCTACCGGGGTCAACACGGCGCGGAGTGCCTCCATGCCGCCGAAGAGGATATTGAGGGTCGACACCACACTCTCCTTCGCGAGGAAGCCGGAAATAAGTGAAACCGTCACCCTCCAGTCTCCGAAGCCCAGTGGCCGGAAGATCGGCGCAATCGCACTGGCAATGGCGGCCAGAATGCTGCTTGAGGAATCACTCACCATATGCAGTCCGAAGTCAAAATTCTGCAGGAACCATACGATGATCGTGCCGAGGGTAATGATCGTGAAGGCCTTCGTCAGGAAATCCTTCGCCTTCTCCCAGAGCAGCTGCAGAACATTTTTCGCACTTGGCAGCCGATAATTCGGAAGCTCCATGACAAACGGTACCGCGGCTCCCTTAAAGCTGAAGCGCTGGCTCAGCTTCGCCACCACGATGCCCACGAAAATGCCCGTGAGATAGAGTGCGATCATGATTGGTCCGCCCTTTCCAGGGAAGAAGGCGGCCGTAAAGAAGCCATAAATCGGAAGCTTCGCAGAGCAGCTCATAAACGGCGTCAGCATGATGGTCATCTTTCGATCACGCTCCGACGGCATGGTTCGAGACGACATCACCGCTGGAACGGTGCAGCCGAAGCCGACCAGCATCGGTACGATAGAACGTCCAGAAAGTCCGATACGGCGAAGCAGCTTGTCCATCACGAAGGCAATACGCGCCATGTAGCCCGTATCCTCGAGGAGCGACAGGAAAAAGAACAGCGTCACCACAATCGGCAGGAAGCTCAGCACCGAGCCCACACCGGTAAACAGGCCATCGATGATCAGCGAGTGAAGCGCCTGGCTGACATTGGCTGCGGTCAGGAGCTGATCCATTCCCTGGGTCAGGATATCCACCAGCGACGCGAGCGCATCCTGCAGAAAGGCACCGATGACATTGAACGTCAGATAGAATACGAGGCCCATGATGACGATAAAGGCCGGAATTGCCGTATATTTGCCGGTCAGGAGCTGATCGATCTTTGCAGAACGCACCGCCTCCTTGCTCTCATGTGGCTTCGTAACGCAACGATGCGTGAGGCGGCCAATGAAATCGAAGCGCATGTCCGCGATGGCCGCCGCGCGGTCAAGGCCACGCTCCTCCTCCATCTGCACGATGATGTGCTCGACCATCTCCTTCTCGTTTTCCGTAAGATTCAGCGCATCCTCTACCCGTCGATCGCCCTCGATCAGCTTCGTCGCCGCAAAGCGAAGCGGAATGCCGGCAGCCTTTGCATGATCCTCAATGAGATGCATAATGCCATGCACACAGCGATGTACCGCACCGCCATGGTCATCCTCCGCACAGAAATCGAGGCGAAGCGGTTTTTCCTGGTACCGAGCGACATGCAGGGCATGCGCCACCAGCTCATCCACGCCTTCATTCTTCGCCGCCGAAATCGGCACGACCGGCACGCCCAGATGCCGCTCCATACGGTTGATATCGACCGAGCCGCCATTGCCCTGCAGCTCATCCATCATATTGAGGGCGACGACCATCGGGATGTCCAGCTCAATCAGCTGCATCGTCAGATACAGATTTCGTTCAATGTTGGTGGCATCCACGATATTGATAATGCCCTTCGGCTGATCATTCAGAATGAACTGACGCGAAACGATCTCCTCACTGGTGTACGGCGACATGGAATAAATCCCCGGAAGATCTGTCACCTCAGTTTCCGGATGCCCCTTGATGGCGCCCGATTTCCGATCGACGGTAACACCCGGGAAATTGCCGACGTGCTGATTTGAGCCCGTAAGCTGATTGAAGAGGGTGGTCTTGCCGCAGTTCTGGTTTCCGGCCAGGGCAAAGGTCAGCTTCGTCTCCTCTGGCAGCGGATGCTCACTCGCTTTATCATGGAAGCGGCCGCCTTCACCGAAGCCTGGATGCTCATCATCCAGGGACGCTCGTCCTTCCCTGGCCGCCTCTGCCTCATCGCGCTCCGCCTGCGTCTCCGGATGCTGTTCCTTTTTCCACTGCAGATGCTCCGCATGCTCTTCTGCTGTAATCGTACGTGCCTGAATCTGCTCTGCATCCGCCAGTCGAAGCGTCAGCTGGTAGTCATGGATGCGAAGCTCCATCGGGTCACCCATCGGTGCAAACTTAATGAGCTGCACCTCTGCTCCCGGGATCACCCCCATATCCAGAAAGTGCTGTCGCAGCGCGCCCTCGCCTCCAACCGTCGTCACGATCGCACTCTGCCCTATTTCCAGATCCTTTAACGTCATAAAATTCACTCTCCTTATGTCAAAATGCCCTGAAATCCCACATTTTGCTGTAAAAATTTGTATGCAGCTGTCCAGGTTCCATATTGTACATTTTCCAAACGCACATTATAATGCGCGTTTAGTAAAACAGCATTTCTGCACAGCCTTATAGGAGTTTATTATGACGCGAGATATGACGAAGGGCAATCCATTTCCCATCATTTTAAGATTTATGATTCCGCTGTTTATCGGCAATGTTTTCCAGCAGCTTTACAATATGGCCGACACCATCATTGTCGGCCGTTTCGTGAGCGCGGATGCCCTTGCGGCTGTTGGTGCCACGGGTACGATTATGTTTCTCGTGCTCGGCTTTTCACAGGGGCTCTGCACCGGGTTCACTGTGCTCACCTCTCAGCTCTATGGTGCACAGAACTACCCGCGCGTGAAGCGAAGCGTCGCGAATGCCATTCTTCTCGCGGCCATCGTCATTGTCCTCGTCACCACGCTCTCGCTTTCCCTCATGCGTCCGCTTCTGCATCTCATGAATACACCCGAAAACATCTTCGAGGATGCCTATACCTATATTATGATCATCTGCATGGGCATCGTTGCAAGCGTATACTATAATCTCTTCTCCGCCTTCCTGCAGGCGGTCGGAAACAGTAAGATGCCACTCTTCTTCCTCGTTTTCAGTGCCTGCCTCAATGTCCTTCTCGATCTCTTCTTCATCATTGTGCTGCAGCTCGGTGTCGCCGGAGCAGCCCTCGCAACCGACCTTTCGCAGGGCATTTCCGCACTCCTCTGTCTCTTCTATATCTTTAAGAAGGAGAAGGTACTCTGGCCGGAGCGCCAGCACTGGCGCATCCACCTTTCGGACACTCAGCATCAGCTGGCAGTCGGCGTTCCGATGGCCCTCCAGTTTGCCATCACCGCAAGCGGCACCATCATCATGCAGTCGGCCATCAATCTCTTCGGCTCCACGGCCGTCGCTGCCTATACTGCAGCAAACAAGCTGCACAATGTCTTAACGCAGGAAATGAATTCGATGGGACAGGCCATGGCAACCTACAGTGGGCAGAATTACGGCGCACATCGATGCGACCGGATTCAGCAGGGCGTACGTGCTGCCATGATCATTGAGCTCATCTACTCTGTCCTCGCCGCTCTCTGCTGCCTCCTGCTGCTCCGCCCGGTCATGGCCCTGTTCTTTGCAGGCTCCGGCTCGATTGATGAAATGCTGCCATGGGCGAGCACCTACATCCACATTGCCATTCTGTTCTACATTCCGCTGAGCTTCATCTTCATTTTCCGAAATGCGATGCAGGGCTGCGGGCACGGCTTCCTGCCGATGATGGGCGGCGTTGCAGAGCTCCTCGCCCGTGCCGGAGTTGCTCTCATCGCCATGCAGCTGATGAGCTTCCCGCTCGCCGTTTTCTGTGATCCTGCCGCCTGGGTCTGTGCCTGCCTGTTCACGGCATTTTCCTATCTTTTCGTGATTCGGAAGGTGCAAAAAGAGCTGTGACCTCCGAAGAAGCCACAGCCCTTTATGAAAACTCTTCCCCCTTTAAGGAATGCGATCATACTGTCGAATGTACTCCGATTTTCCGTTCTTTTCAAAGGTGATGATTTCGTCCTGCTTCGGCAGCACCATCCCATACTTTTCGACCGCATCTCGATAGATCTGGTCTGGATTGATCGCCTCCTGAATCTTCGCCTGAAGATCTGCATTCTGCACGCGAAGCGCACTGAGCTGCGCCTGCTTCTGTTCAATCGTCGTGAGCTGCGCCGATACCAGCGTATCCACATGCACGCAGTGATAACAGGTCAGAAAAACCGCCAGTACCGCGGCCACCAGAAGGCCACGGCAGATGCCATCGATCACGGCATCCGGAATCAAGCGCAGGAGTGGTGCCAGCACATGTGGATCCTTCTGGTACTCGAGCCGAAGCTGCCCGTCGTACCGATCCCGGTAGAGAACCACCTGATTTCGCCGTCCATGCTCCTCTACGACAAGAGTTTCACGGACGGCGGTTCCTCTCTCCGATGCTCTGGTACGAACTGTATTCCCATCCACATACGTTCGTTCCATAAAACCACTTTCCTTACAGCATTCTGACATCGACGAAATATCCCGAAATCGTCCACATCATTTTTTAAGCATTTTCTTTCCTTCACAAGCACGGTATACTTATGAAAAAGTAATGATATAGTAATAGTATACATCAGAATTTCAGAATTCATACGCTTTCTTGATATTCAGGAAAATAATTTTTTTAAATGAAAGCTATAATTTATTCTATAGACCTCTGAAACAGGAGACAGAAGGATATGAAAAGAAGAATACCGATACAGCTGCAGGCCGGCGGAAACCGCCAGAAGGCAGACGCCCTGGCCGCCCATCTGAACACAGATCTTCTGGAAATACCACCATCGAAGGAGGCGGGCAGAGCTACTGCCTCGCATCCCGCAGATCGTGCACACCAGGCGTCGGTGTACCCTTTGAAAGCGGAAAGCAGGCTCCAGGAGGCGGACGGTGGTGAACACACGGCGGCGCCCGTGTACCTTGCCTTCGGAGCGGATGGCCTGACCCTCACCGATGGCGATCAGTCCATGCGTGGAGACTTCACGAAGCTTGAGAAGCGCCTGCAATACCATAACCTTACCCACGAGCTCCTCGTGAAGGCCACGAAGATCAAGGGACGTGATACGCTTCATGTCATCGATGCCACCGCCGGGATGGGCGAGGATTCCCTGCTCCTCGCGGCGTCCGGCTGCTATGTCACGCTCTACGAACAGGATCCGATCATCGCCGCTCTCCTCGCAGATACGATGCAGCGTGCGCTTGAAGAGCCAGCCCTCCATGATATCGTCGCCCGCATGCAGCTCGTCGAGGGAAACAGCTCGGAAGCTCTGCAGGCCCTTTCCAGGAACTGTGCACACCCGGAAGCCAGTACGGAAGCTTTCCAGACGGAAAACCTGGTCGATGACGCTGCTGCACCTTCGCAGAAAGCAATGGACCGCAACGGTACCGCAATTGCACGCCCCGATGTCATCTATCTCGATCCCATGTTCCCAGAGCGCCAGAAAAGCGGTCTCGTAAAGAAGAAGTTTCAGCTTCTCCACTATCTGGAGGCCCCTGCGGAGGACGAGGACGCCCTGATGCAGGCAGCGATCGCTGCACATCCCTTTAAGATCGTCGTAAAGCGGCCCGCGAAGGGCCCGTACCTCGCTGGACAGAAGCCTTCCTACTCCCTCAATGGCAAGGCGATTCGCTACGACTGCTATGTTTTCCCGGAAAACGCCTGAAAGCGGCCTCCATAGGCATGTGAAGCCTTCAAATGACTATACATGCCTATGGAAGCTAGAGGAACATCGTCATCCTGTTTCACACGAAAAAGGACTCTTGATTTCTCAAGAGTCCTTTCAGTCGAGCGCGAGACGGGAATCGGACCCGCGACCTTCGCCTTGGCAAGGCGACGTAGTACCACTCTACTACTCGCGCAATCTGTGTTTATTCGTTTCACCGAATAAAGCTTTTTCTGGAACTGGTTTTACGCTCCATCGAGCGCGAGACGGGAATCGGACCCGCGACCTTCGCCTTGGCAAGGCGACGTAGTACCACTCTACTACTCGCGCATTTTTAATGTCCCATCCGACTTTCATTTCTGTGAAGGTGGGGGCATTATACAAAAGATCATCAGTGTCGGTGTGAATGTTATCGCCGTCTTAATCATCTTGAGTGCCCAGAACCGGAATCGAACCA
>DJEQ01000018.1:17031-24358 GCA_002431355.1 Oribacterium sp. UBA5894 | reverse complement strand
AGGATTTTCAGTCCTCTGCTCTACCAACTGAGCTATCTGGGCATCGAGCGGGTGATGAGAATCGAACTCACATGTTCAGCTTGGAAGGCTGACATTCTACCATTGAACTACACCCGCAAGTGAATTCGTTAGGCGTCTTATCGGTGACGCGAGTGTTATATTACTCTACGATCAAAGCTTTGTCAACACTTTTCAAAAACTTTTTTGCAGAAAAATTTCAGGTGGCGTTCTCGGCGTAGGCGAGGCCTCGGAATACTGACTTCTGGTGGTCACCCCTCCGGGCCTCGCCACGCCTTATACCGTCTTTGGCTTTTTCTTTGCGTAGTAGATTTTGCCGGTGCAGCCCTGCATCCGGGAAACGAGGAACCCATCCTCGGCATGACGCTTCGTGATGCCGACATTGTAATGCTTCTCGTCACTGCGCAGCAGGCGCTGAAGCTCGTCCTCATCGTCGAGGCCGGTCATCCATACCGGAATACGGAGATCGATCGGTTCCTCGCCACAATGGATGGCCACGATCACCACTTCCGTCTCATAGACCCTCGCATAGGCGATGTAATTGCGTCCGGCCATCAGCTTCATCAGGGAGCCCTTCTTCATCGCGAGACAGCGATTGTGAATCGCACCGAGGTAATTATGGTACTCAATCAGGTCGAGATCCTCCTGGCCCCATGGATAAGGACGACGGCAGTCCGGCTCGGTCCAGCCGGTCATCCCGGCCTCATCACCATAGAAGAGCGTCGGTGCGCCCGGCCAGGTCATCTGGATCATGGCCGCAAGCCGATACACACCTGGGCGTGTATTTTCATCCGCAGCCGCAGACCCCAGTGTGGCGATTCGCCCCACGGTCTGGTTCGTGCGGGTCATAAAGCGGCTGTGGTCATGGTTTGACAGCTGGTTCATGGAGCTCAGAATGGCGCTTTCCGGCATGCGGGACATATGATAAAGCATGGCTGCAAAGAACTGCTCGCCATCGCCCTGCAGGGCTTCATTTCGCGCATCGGAGTGCTTCTCCATCCCGGTGAGGAACCAGGTCACCGGCTCCATGAAGGCGTCGTAGTTCATGATGGTGTCCCACTCATCGCCCTCCAGCCAGCTGAACGGATCCCCGTAATGCTCCGCGAGGATAATCGCATGCGGATTCGCCTCCTTCACCGCCGCCCGGAATTTCTTCCAGAACATGTGGTTGAAGGTCGCTGAATGTCCGAGATCCGCTGCAACATCCAGTCGCCAGCCGTCCACGAAGAACGGTGCACTGACCCATTTCCGTCCGATGTCGAGGATCGCCTCCTCGAGCTCCTGCGAGCCCTCGTAATTCAGCTTCGGCAGCGTATCATTGCCCCACCACTTCTCGTAGCTGTTGTTGTTTGGCCAGGCCTCGTCGCGATTATCACTGAAGGCAAAATAATCGTGGTACGGACTGTCCTTTCGCTGGTACGCACCCGCGGCATAGGCATTGGACTGATCCTTATAGTTATAGAAGCCGGAGCGGTTCATCCACTTATGGAAGGAACCGCAGTGGTTGAACACGCCGTCCATGATGACACGCATGCCGCGTGCATGGCAGGCGGCGACGAAGTCAACGAAGAGCTGATCACTCGCCTCGAGGTTTTCACGGCTCGTCGTACGGATCGAATAGCGCGTAGCCCGCGCATTGTCATCCTCCCAGTCCTCGACGAGGGAGCCGCCGTCCTTGACGATTTTCCCGACGTGCGGGTCAATGTGATCGTAATCCTGGGCGTCGTACTTATGATTCGATGGGGACACAAACAGTGGGTTAAAGTAAATGACCGACACGCCAAGGCGCTGAATATAGTCCAGCTTCGACCATACACCGGACAGGTCGCCGCCATAAAAGCGGTGCACGTCAAAGGCCTCGACCGGCGCGTTCCAGTCCTGGACGCCACGCGCGGCCCGGCCGAGGTAGATGTATTCATTGTCCACCACGTTATTACTCGGGTCTCCATCACAGAAGCGGTCAATGAAGATCTGATACATGATGGCGCCCTTCGCCCACTCCGGCACATGGAAGCCCGGAATCAGGCGGTACGCGAGCTGTGGGTTCATGTCCTCGCAGATGCCGAGGCGGTTAAAATGCAGGCGTTCCGCGCCTTTCCGTATAAAGAAGCTGTAGCTCTGAGTGGCCTGCCCGACCATCACACGATGCTCATAATAGTCAAAACGGTCATCGCTTTCCACGCACGTCATCTGAACACTGCTGTTGGCCTCATGAAAATAGATTTCAACGGCGTCCACATCCTGCCGCGCGGTGCGAAATCGAAGTGCGACCGTATCCCCTGGATTCGGTTCCTCCGGAATGCGATACTGTGCTGTCCCAGAGGTATACAGTGCCTCCTGATTGATCGAACTCTGTGTCATACAAAAGATTCCCTACCTACTCTGAATTTATGCATTGCTGCATCTCAAAAAGGCGCATTCCTTCATGCGCCTCTCTTTATTCCCTCACGAACGATGAACCACATCCTTCTCTCTGCCGTCGCTTACTTGTCGAACTCCACCACACCGATGTATGGGAGGTTCCGGTAGCGCTGATCGTAATCGAGGCCATAGCCGACCACGAACTCGTCCGGAATCTCGAAGCAGGAATACTTCACCGGCACTTCCTTCTCCCGACGGGATGGCTTATTCAGCAGCGTGCAGATTTCAATGGAAAGCGGCTTCCGATCCCGCAGCATCTTACTGAGGTGGTTCAGGGTATGTCCTGTGTCAATGATATCCTCGACGATCATGACATGCTTTCCCTCGAGCGGCTCATCGAGATCCTTCACGATCTTCACGATGCCGCTGGAGGTCGTTCCGCCGCCATAGCTGGACACGGACATGAAATCGAAGGACACATCCACGTCATGAATTCGCTTCGCAAGCTCACACATGAACATCGCGCCACCCTTCAGGATGCAGATGAGGTGCAGGGACTGACCCTTGTATTCCTCGGAAATCTTATCTGCAATTTCAGTAATACGCTTCTCGATCTGATCCTCCGGGATCAGCACTCTTACATGCTCAGCCATGGTTTTTTCTCCTTTTTACACTGATAACCTCTTGATGCTTCTGTAAAATCAGATGCTTCTTACGATACTCCGCGCTCATGCGATACGGCAGATCCAGATGCGCATTGCCCGGTCCGAAAATCAGCCGGTCCAGGTCCTGAAAATGCACCGCGCTCCAGTCCTTGAGCGGGGTCCCCATCCGTCGAATCATTTCGATATAGACATACTGCCGCACAAGCTCGGGATACGCCTTTAAGCGGGCGACGGGCAATGCGATCGCCGGGACGCCCGTTTTCTCGCGCAGCGCATACTGATCCACATACTGAAGCGCCAGCATCCGGAAATATTCGTCCGCCTCTCGTAAAAGCGCGGCACTCCGTGCGATATGCGCGCTCGCCTCCCGGTTGATGCTCTTCAGCTCTGGCAGGACCCGTGTCCGAAGGCGATTTCGTGTATACTGCACATCGGCATTGGTGGAATCCAGCATATAGTCCATTTTATGCGCATGAAGCCATTTCAGTATATCTTCTCTTTTTGTGGAAAGCAATGGCCGAATAATGTGATCCCGCCGATTCTCCATGCCCGAAAGGCCACGTAATCCTGCGCCTCGCACGAGGTGATGAAGCACCGTTTCGGCCTGGTCGTCAAGATGATGTGCGACTGCGATCACCGCTTCTCCAGGGCTCCCCGAAGACGAACCGGCTGCGCAGCGTACACCCTTTTTCGTCTTCCGCTCCGCCTCCGATTCCACTTTTCCCTGCTGCGCCGGAATTCCTGTCTGCACCGACGCGTCGCGCAGTGTCTCCGCCAGCGCTTTTCGCTGCGTCTCCAGCGCCTCATAGCGAAGAATTCGCGCTGCCTCCTCGAGCCCGAGCCCATGTTCGGTCGCATACGCCGGTGCCTCGACATGTACGAGCTGAAACGGCACCGCAAGCTTCTGGCAGAGCTGCGCTGAAAAGCGCGCGTCCCGGTCTGCCTCCGCCCCACGAATTCCATGGTGCACATGCACCGCCCAGAGTGTAAAGTGCATACGTGCCTTCAGCTCTGCCAATGCATACAGCAGGAAAACGGAATCCGGGCCGCCGGACAGCCCCACCACGACCCCGTCACCGGGCCGGATCAGCTGATACTTCGCGATATATTTTCTGATATCCAGCATCACCTGATCCATGCTGCCTCCTGTTTCTTTATCTCCTACTTTTCATCCGGTTTAATGATAATTTCATCCGGCAGCTTCAGACCGAAGATTTCCCGGGCCTTTTCCATCGTGAATTCCTTCGTCTTCACGTAGACCTTCTTCTCCTCCAGTTCCTTACCGTGCTGCTCTTCATCCGCAATCGCCGCATCCAGACTTTCTTCCTGGGCCTGGTAATCCCGCTCCTGCTGCCGCAGCGTCCTGCCACGGATATTGATGGCAATGGCAAGAAACAGCACCACGATCGTGATGCCAATGATGGCCAGTCGATTGCTGCTGAAGCTTTTCTCTTTACGTCGACGCTGATTCTGTCTCATAAATATTTAAAAAGGTCTCCTGCCTCTTCCTTATGCACCGTCTCCTGTACATTCAGAACCTCCGCCTTCACGGATTTCTCCCCGAAGCGGATTTCAATGACGTCGCCCACCTTCACATCATAGGAAGCGCGCTGCGGACGATCATTGACCAGCACTCTCCCCGTATCGCAGGCCTCATTGGCCACCGTACGGCGCTTGATCAGTCTGGATACCTTCAGATACTTGTCTAATCTCATAGGTCTCACCATTTTGTTTCGAGGTGCGTCCTGTGCGGCTGCACTCCGAAATTTCTTCTTCATAGGTCGTGCCCTGCGGGCTGCGTGTTCATCCCCACCCTTCAAGGGCTCTTATCAAAAAAGGCGGCCTCTGCAGGCCGCCTCCATGGTGTCGTAAATTACGCGTTGATCTTGTCCTTCAGAGCCTTACCAGCCTTGAATCTCGGAGCCTTGGAAGCCTCGATGCTCATCGTAGCGCCCGTTCTCGGGTTTCTTCCCTCACGTGCTGCTCTCTCTGCAACATCAAATGTACCGAAGCCGATCAGCTGAACCTTATCGTTCTCTGCAAGTGCATCTGCAATAGTATCAAATACGGCCTTGACAGCTGCATCTGCGTCCTTCTTGGAAAGGTCTGCGCTCTTTGCAACGGCGGCTACTAATTCAACTCTATTCATTTTGTTTTTCCTCCACGTGACCACAGGCGTATTCCCAAAATACCTGTGGACTCCAAACTTAAATTTATCATGGAAAGTATAAACTGTGCGCCTTGGCATGTCAACATAATGTGTGACGGGCGAGGTGCCACCCCGCGCCTCACTTCGCGAGGCGCTTCACGACCTTCTCAACGTCGTCGAGGGTTTCGAGAAGCGTCCAGGTCTTCTCGTGGGTGCTCTGGCGGAAGACGAGCATCGTCTGCTTGCCCGGGACGAAGCGAAGGCGGCCCTGCTGCTCGCGGATGAGAACCGGGATTTCCTCTACGCGGATATCGGCCGAGGCATCGAAGAGGAGCTTCCAGCTGCCCTTTCGGATGTCGGCCTCCGTCACATAGGCATGATGCGCCTCCGCGCGGAGAAGTGCGATGCGGAGAAGGTTCATGCACGGCTTCGGGATCTCACCGAAGCGATCCAGGAGCTCGTCCTGCATCTCACTGAAATCCTCCTCATTTTCGATGGACGAAATCCGCTTATAGATGTCGAGCTTCTGCTGCTCGTTCGGGATATAGCTGTCCGGAATGAAGGCATCGATGTCGCAGTCGATCTGCGTATCGAAGCTTGGCATCTCAGTGAGCTCGCCCTTCTCCTCCTTCACTGCGGTGTTCAGCAGCTTACAGTACAGGTCGTAGCCGACCGCTTCCATGTGGCCATGCTGTTCTGCGCCCAGGACATTGCCCGCGCCCCGGATCTCGAGATCCCGCATCGCGATACGGATGCCGGAGCCGAGCTGGGTAAATTCGCGGATTGCCTGAAGACGCTTCTCGGACTCCTCCGTCAGCATCTTGCCACGACGGTACATAAGGAAGGCATAGGCGGTCCGGTTCGAGCGCCCGACACGGCCACGGATCTGGTAGAGCTGCGAAAGGCCCATCCGGTCCGCATCCTGGATGATCATCGTATTTGCATTTGGAATGTCGAGACCCGTTTCAATGATGGTGGTCGACACCAGAACATCGATTTCTCCATTAATGAAGCGAAGCATGATGTCCTCGAGCTCGGTCTCCGACATCTGCCCATGCGCATAGGCGACACGGGCGTCCGGGCAGAGCTTCTGTACGTGTCCGGCAATGTCGGCGATATTGTTCACACGATTGTACACGTAATACACCTGCCCGTTTCGTGCGAGCTCCCGGTTAATGGCCTCGCGCACGAGCTCATCATTGTACTCCATCACATAGGTCTGGATCGGCACACGGTCAATCGGCGGCTCCTCGAGCACGGACATGTCACGGATGCCGACGAGGGACATATGCAGGGTCCGCGGAATCGGCGTCGCAGTCAGGGTCAGCACATCGACATTCTTCTTCAGATTCTTGATGCGTTCCTTGTGTGTCACGCCGAAGCGCTGCTCCTCATCCACGATCAGGAGGCCGAGGCTCTTAAACTCGACGTCCTTGCTCAGCAGTCGGTGCGTGCCAATGACGACATCGGCGCGTCCGGCCTTCAGATCTTCGATCGCCTTTCGGATCTGCTGTGGCGTCCGGAAACGGCAGAGCAGCACGATATTGACCGGGAAGCCCTTCATGCGCTCGACGAAGGTATTGTAGATCTGCTGCGCGAGGATTGTCGTCGGCACGAGGTACGCCACCTGCTTGCTGTCCTGCACCGCCTTGAACGCGGCCCGCAGTGCAACCTCGGTCTTGCCATAGCCGACGTCACCGCAGATGAGGCGGTCCATGATCTTATGGCTCTCCATATCCTGCTTCACCGCTTCAATGGCGAGGTCCTGGTCGGCCGTTTCCTCATACGGAAACATTTCCTCGAATTCCTTCTGCCAGACCGTATCCGGGCCGAACTTGTACCCGGACGCGGACTGCCGCGCGGCATACAGCTTCACGAGATCACGCGCGATCTCCTTCACCGCATGCTGCACACGGGCCCGCGTTTTATGCCACTCCGTACCGCCCAGCTTATTCAGCTTCGGCTTCGCCGCATCCGCGCCTGCATACTTCTGGATGCCCTCGAGACGGGTTGCCGGAAGATACAGATTGCCGCCATCGCCATACTCGAGCTTGATGTAATCCTTCGTGACGCCCTGGCTTTCAATGCGTTCGATGCCGCGGTAAATACCGATGCCATGATCCTCCTGCACGAC
>DJEQ01000018.1:13688-16932 GCA_002431355.1 Oribacterium sp. UBA5894 | reverse complement strand
TTCCGCTTCTTCTGCACGGCGCCGGCATTGCCGAACATATCCCCCTCCGTCAGCAGTACGAAGCGGGCCTCCGGGAACTGATAGCCCGTGTTGAGAAGACCGAAGGTCACCATGATGGCTCCGCGGTTTTCCTCGCTCTCTGGTACGGCACGCGTCGCCGCCGTTTCGTCCGGCGTATCCGGACAGAAGGCGCGAAGATCATAATCACGAAGATTCTGCGCGAGACGAGAGGCACGGGTCCGGGACGGGCTCAGCAGAACGATCTGATACTGCTCGCTCTGCCAGTGCTGGAGGTCCTTGAGCAGCATCTCGAAGCCGGCCTTGCTATACGATGTAACCTCGCTCGTCTCGAAATGGAAGCACTGTCTGCATTTCACTGCACTCAGATTGGTGCCCAGGGTGCTGAAGGCGATCGTCCGTGTCGTCTCAAGCCGCTCCATAACCTGATCAATGCCATAGATCAGCTTGTCCGGATCCCGCTCCTCCTTCTCCAGAAGTCCATTGGCTTCGAGGGTGGCCGTCAGCTTCGCGTGCTTCTTCATTTCCTCGACGCGTGCCTCAAAGCTCTCGCGGAATTCGGTTTCGACGGCATTGCCCCGCTCCTTGAGACGGTCCGGCTCATCCAGAAAGAGGAGCGTATTCGCATCGAAGTAGTCGAGAAGGCTGACCTCCTGCTTCTCCGCCTGCGTTCCCTGCGCACGGTCTGACGCCGGATAGAGCTCGACCGTGTCCAGGGTCTCGATCGAGCGCTGTGTTTCGACATCAAAGCTTCGAATGCCATCGACCTCGGTATCCCAGAACTCGATACGGATCGGATTTTCCGCCGTAAACGGATATACGTCCACAATCCCGCCGCGGATCGAATACTCCCCCATGGCGTCCACCTCGGTCACACGCTCATAGCCGAGCTGCCCGAGCTTCGTGGACAGGGCCTCTATTTCCATCGTCATCCCAGGTTCAACGGTCAGCACCGCCTCGGAGAAATTTTCCCGTCCAAGCACCCGATCCATGAGTGCGTCAATGCTGGCGACCACGACGCCGCCCTCGTCCTCCAGGACATGCTTCAGCACCTCGACACGCTGCCGCGTGATGAGCGTGCCCTGCGTATCCGCCTGGTAGAACAGAAAATCCTTCGCCGGATAGTACCAGGCCTGTGCCGAAAAGGCATGAAGATCCCGCACGAAGCGCTTGCCCGTCGCCTCATCCTTTACGACCAGAAGCTTCCAGCCACGCGCCTGTTCTCCTCGCGCTTCCGGCCGGTCGCTTGCGACTGCATCCTCCATCATCAAAGGCACACCTGCCGCTGTCCCGGATTGCGCAGCGGTGAACGGAGCCGTTTTCCGCAGCATTGAGGTTGCACACGCGCGATGGGTCTCTGATTTCCCGCACAGCGCTGTAAGGAGCTGCGCCTTCACCGGCTCCACCGTTCCTGTCACGCCAAGCGGACCCACACCATCGGTGAGGGCCTGCTGCAGCTCCTGATACGTTTTGCTCATCAGAAATGGATTGATCATAACACTTCCTTTACCACGTGCATAAAAAGAGCCGTGAGGACAGCGAAGGCCTCACGTCCCTGCATGATTCACCCGTGTGAGGGATTCCCCGGGCTCTGTAACCCACGAGAGACTTCATTTTAGCAGCCCTGAAAAAGGCATGGCTTCAGCCTGGAAAATTCACCCCTGTGAGGGGCTTCAGCTTTTCCGGCAGTCCATCGGGTTGTAACGGTTCATGGCATGCTCGATGCCATGATCCACGATGTCAAGGACGGCATCGGACACTGCCCGATACGTCTCCTGCATGACGGCCGCATCGTCCTTGTCAAACTTCGCCAGCACATGATCCGCGAGATCCATATACTCCGGCTTCTGGCCAACACCGACCCGTACTCGTGGGAACTGGTCCGTACCGAGGCACTGAATGATGGACTTTAAACCATTGTGTCCACCCGCCGAGCCATGCGGGCGGATCCGCATCCGACCGACATCGAGGTTGATATCATCGGAAATCACGATGACATGATCTGCTGGAATCTTATAGAAATTCGCCAGCGGCGCGATGCAGTTTCCAGACAGATTCATGTAGGTCAGTGGCTTCGCGATGATGAGCTGCTCCGGCCCCGCCGCACTCATATAGCGAGCTTTCGCATAGACTCCATTAAATTTCGTCTCATTTAACTTCACGCCACCGAGCTTCTCACACAGCGCCTCGATCGCCGCAAAGCCTGTATTATGACGTGTACCGATATATTTCTTCTCCGGATTACCGAGACCCGCAATCAGATACATGATATTTCCTCCCATATCAAATCTTAGGATAAGCATGACAAAAAGCAGCACTGAAACAAAAGGTCCCATCTCATTTCAGCCCCACTGTATCCGCCATCATAGCATAAATTTCCAAGTTTTTACATACAGGCAGATACGCTCCCTCCAGCCCCAAAATTGTAATTCGAAATTCCACTTACTCATCTGAAGGTAGAATTAAGTCTTACACAGATGGAATTTAATCATGCATATATTCCCTATAGCCTTATAAGAGTAACGACGGATGCGTTCTAAAAAAGGCGCTACGGAAGCAGAGAAAGAACTCGAGGCGTCCCCAATCGGCACGATCTTTCCCTAAAGACGCTATGGAAGCAGGGAAAAGCGGTTCAAGCCAGGCTCGACTATATACAATCATTCGATTTTCAAAATTCTACATATGCTTTTTGACTCGAAAATGGCTTTTGTCTGTAAAAAGTATATACGCGATGGCATTTATAAAAATCGTATATATAAAATCGCCTTTCCCAAGCTTAAAAACAAAAGATGGGTATATACGATTTTCGAAAACGGCCTTCTGTATATAGCCAACGCTGCTTTTTCAAGCCAAACACAGCAAAATCGATATATACAATTTCTGAAAAAGACTTATTGTATATATTGTTACGGATTTAACAAGGCCTGGAAGAAGAAATTCTATATACTAAACATCGTTTTTCAAAATCGTATATAGTTTCCAACAGCTTCCGTGCTCGACTGACTCCTGGAAATGTTCAATGCATAGTAACGAGGTGGAGGTGATGTGATGTGGTGTACGGCCTGGCGCGCAGTACTGTGCTTCGAGAACCTCCCTGCAGCCCACGCCTCTACCGTACTTCCGTATAAACAGGTGGTTTTTCTGCCGGAACCCAAAAACGCAGGGCCACCTTTCGGCAGTCCTGCGCATGCTTCATTTATACGATCTGGAAGCAGCGGCCGTCATC
>DJEQ01000018.1:0-13526 GCA_002431355.1 Oribacterium sp. UBA5894 | reverse complement strand
CTACACGTCTACTTCGTTCCTATGATCAGTATCCTTCGGATTCAGAAACCAGCTCCGCCTGATACTTGTCCAGGATGATTTCCTGAATCACCTCTCTCGTCGACGACTTGATCGGGTGCGCGATATCACGATACTCCCCATCGGCGGTCTTCCGCGATGGCATCGCAATGAAGAGACCCTTCTCACCCTCAATCACCTTAATGTCATGAATCACAAACTCATCATCGAAGGTGATGGAGACAATGGCCTTCATCTTTCCTTCCTTGTCCACCTTTCGGATCCGTACATCGGTTATCTGCATAGGTCACCCCTCCCATCACATCTGATATCTTGTATTCTTCTCTACAACGATCTTGATGTCGTCCGGTGTGCCGATATAGGTCGTATTGGCACGAATCGTATCACGGCTCTCGACGATGCAGTTCTCGATGACGGTGTTATCGCCAATGTATACATCATTCAAAATGATGGAGTTTTTGATCACGCAGTTGTTTCCAACATAAACCTTCCGGAAGAGTACGGAATTCTCCACCGTACCATTGATAATGCAGCCGCTCGCAAGAATCGAGTGACGCACATTGCAATCCGGATTGTACTTTGCAGGAGGGTTATCCTCAAGCTTCGTATAGATGCCCGGCTGCTCCCGGAAGAAGTAGTCCCGGATATCCCGCTTCAGGAAATCCATATTCGTCTTGTAGTAGGCCTCGACGGACGCGATGTTCGCCCAGTAGGTATCGATCTTATAGCCATAGATGCGCTTCACGTTCTTATAGCGTACGAGGATATCCTTGACGAAATCCATGCGATCCTCCTCGTGTGCCTTCTCGAGAAGCTCGATCAGCTGACGACGACGGATGATGTAGATACCGCAGGAAATGGTCGTTGCATCGGTGGCAATCGGCTTCTCCTCAAACTCGACGATGCGGGCGTCTTCATTCATCTTCACACAACCGAAACGGGAAACATCTGTATTCGGCTCCATGCTCTTTACCACGACGGTCACATCGGCCTTCTTATTAATATGCGCCTCGAGCACCTTTGCATAGTCGAGCTTGTAGATGCCGTCTCCGGAGGCGATGATGACATATGGCTCATGCGACTGCTTGAGGAAGTCCAGGTTCTGGTACAGCGCATCCGCCGTGCCACGGAACCAGTCGCTGTGCTCTGCCGTAATGGTCGGCGTGTAAACATAGAGACCACCCTGCTTCCGGCCGAAATCCCACCACTTCGAGGAGGAAAGGTGCTGGTTCAGCGATCTCGAATTATACTGGGTCAGTACTGCCACCTTCTGCACATGGGAGTTGGACATATTCGAAAGGGCGAAGTCAATGGCACGGTACGAACCGGCTACTGGCATCGCGGCGATCGCTCTCTTATTCGAAAGCTCCCGCATCCGCTTATTATTACCACCTGCTAAAATAATACCTATCGCTCTCATACTGTCTCGTCCTCCTTAATGATTGCTCCGCCGCTTGCGAGTAATCCGTCAGGATAATCCTCTGCTGTCGTTACGCCATAGATTGCGGTGTTTCTTCCGACCTTTACATTGTCCGGAAGCACAGAGCCCTCGCCAATGACGGCAAGCTCTGCATTGTATACTCTCTGATCATAGGTGCTCGGTGCGAAATCGCCGACACCAATCTCGCAGTTCTGCCCGATCGTCACGTTCTGGGCAATGACGCCCTTATCCACGCGTGTGCCTGCGCCGATCGTCGTGCCCGACATGATGACGGAGTCATTGACCACAGCACCAGACTCGATCGTGACGCCCTCACCGATCACAGAATTATGCACCTCGCCATGGATCTCACAGCCCTCGGCAATGATGCAGCGCTCCACATGGGAGTTCTGGGAAATGAACTGCGGCGCCGGATTCTTCGTATCGGTATAGATCTTCCAGTACTCTTCATAGAGATTGAACTCCGGAATGATCGATACAAGCTCCATATTGGCCTGCCAGTAGGACTCAAGTGTTCCGACATCCTTCCAGTAGCCATTGAACTCATAGGCGAAGATGCGGCTGCCCTTATTGAAAAGGTATGGGATGATGTGCTTACCGAAATCCTCTCCTGGTACCTCCTTGTTGGTGATGAGTGCTTCCCGAAGCACCGGCCATGAGAAGATATAGATGCCCATGGAGGCGAGATTGGACTTCGGCTCCTTCGGCTTCTCCTGGAAATCAATGATTCGATTATTTTCATCCGTCACGGTGATACCGAAACGGCTGGCCTCCTCCATTGGAACCGGCATGGACGCGATCGTACAGTCGGCATTCATTGCCTTATGGTACTCCAGCATGACCTCATAATCCATCTTGTAGATGTGGTCACCGGAGAGAATCAGCACATAGTCCGGATCATAGTTATCGATGTACTCGATGTTCTGGTAGATGGCATTAGCGGTACCAGAAAACCAGTCTGCACCATTCTGCGACTCATACGGCTGCAGAATCGTTACGCCTCCTCTGTTTCGATCCAAATCCCATGGAATACCGATTCCGATATGGGCATTCAGACGTAACGGCTTGTACTGTGTCAGCACACCGACGGTATCGATACCTGAATTGATGCAGTTGGAAAGTGGGAAATCAATGATCGAGTACTTTCCACCGAAGGATACGGCAGGTTTTGCGACATTTTTTGTGAGTACACCAAGGCGGGAGCCCTGGCCGCCAGCGAGCAGCATGGCGATCATTTCTTTTTTAATCACGTCATCACCTCATTAGTAATATAAGTAGTAGAGAAATATCTAGCTGTCCTTAGTATACCACTCGAAACCCGCGCTGTTAACCCAGAAAACCGTTATTTTGACAATAAAGTGACGAATTTTGTGTAATGGCTTCGTAATAATTGCACAAGATCCCGAAACGGCGCCCTTTTGTTTTTTACAATGTACAAAGCAGACGCACCGGAAGGATGGTCACGGTTTCGGCTGAAAGAGGGCTACAGGGGCCGCCACCCATGCGCTCATTTTTGTGTTTCCAAGCCCCACTGACACAAATCAGGATGAATATCTTGCCCATGACATTACCTTTTTGAAAAACTGATGCAAATTAAGCATTTAAAATTCCTATGACTTTATGCGGTTTTCACAGACTTGAAAGAATGCAGGGCTATGACATTACGCGCTAACGCAAAACAAAGGATATCAAAATCTATGACATTATTTCTGAGTCCCTGCATGTGCTTTTTGAAGCTTTCTTCGATGAATGGCGGAGGCTTGAGATATGTCACGTGTCCCTAAAAAATCTCATTTGCGTCAAAAACCTGAAATTCATCTAACATATTAAGTCGGATGAAAGCCTTGCGTAATGTCACATTACTAGAAAAGCAACAAATTGTGTCAACAATCATGTCATGGTGTCCCAAAGTCAACGAATTGTGAAAAATATTCATATCACAGGAACGCAAAAAGCATCGAATCATTCAGGTGCCAAGATATGCATCTAAAATCATCTGTGTTTTCAACGAATCTCTATGTTCCAAAATTCCTAACTCATCTAGCTCATTCATAATGATGTCCCTGCCTTCACTCGCACTCTCGTAATCATTTTCCTTAAATGACAATTCTGTCACATATGTAATGTTGTCATTCGTCTGATTCTCGATCGGCATAATTTCAATATCAACATCTATACCATCACACTTTCCATTATACCTATAGCAATGTACAGGGCCTGCCTTTTTTGCATCTTTAATAACATCTTTGCCCCAGTTTTCATATAGCCAGTTTTCCTCTTTTCCCGGCATCTTGTCTTTTATCATCTCAATTGCCGCATTCTTTTTAGGAAGTTCTAAGTCATCATACCCTTTATTTGATTTCTCTTTTTGGCATGATAAACTCAGAGTCATTTTAGAATATCCCCAATCAATCTCAGCCGAATAATTCATATCCGTTGCATCAAATCCCTCCCGATTTGCCAATGTAAGCGCATTTTCAATATTGCCATCCTGTATTGGGTAGCGCTTTTTATATGTTAGTTCAAAGCTTGATTTTCCTTCTTTTGCCCGAATTCTGTTAATCCATCCCTGATTATTAAAATCCTGCATTTCTGTATCCAGATACAGAATGCTCATAGTATGATATTCCGAATCCGTATTAAAATAATTCCTATACTCTTTTTTCAATAAATGTTCCTTGCTCAATACCTGCTCGGAATTCAGCAAAAACTTCACCTCATAAGTTGGAATCATATTATCAGCAGCGTAAACAGTATGCGAAATTGCGATCACCATCAGAATAGCCACAAACGGAACTAGTCTTTTCATTTTTCCAATCGTTTTCATCTTATTCTACCCTTTCCCTTTATCGGTCACATAATGAAACAGCAGCAGTGCAGTCGTCGTGATAAGCACGCATAAAACAGCCATGGCCATGCCGAGGGATACGCTGCCCTGCTCGAATTCCCGGTTGATATAGGTGGACACCACCAGTACATTTGGTGGTGCGATCAATGAGGCAGTGACCAGTTCACGAAATGCAATGATAAAGATCATCATCCATCCAGCAAAGATGCCGCGTGAGATCATCGGGAGCGTGATGCGTCGGAACACATAGGATGGAGAACCGCCGAAGGTACGTCCAGCCTCCAGAAGACTGCCATTAATCTGTGTAAATGCAGAGCTTACATACTGCACGCTATAAGGAAGATACAGTACAACATATGCCAGCACCATGATGCCGATGGTGTTATAAAGTGGAATCACCCGATAAATCGCATTCCAGAACAACATAATGCCAATGACGAGCACAATACTCGGCAACATTTCCGGCAGTAAACTGATTCCTTCCAGCGCTTTCCTCTCAATACCTCTGGATTTCTGTACCATTACAACCACTGCGGTGCCAATGATCGAGCAGATTGTCGCCGAAGAAACAGCAAGAAAAAGACTGCACCAGATTGCCGCCACTGCTTTATTTGTGAAAAAGAGTTCAATGTAATGATCAAATGTAAAATTCCCTGCCACTAGTCCATAACCTCGAAGCTTAATGAGAGAGGTCGAAATAATGGAAAAATATGGAACGCCAATCGCTGTCAGTATCACCAGAAGCAACCACAGCCAGGCAGCCGTCTGTGCAGGCGTCGTGAGTTCGGTATACGATGGGCGACTCCCCTTTCCCCCCACCAGACGGTAACTGGTTTTACTCGTAATGGAGTTCTGCAGGAGCCACATCCCCATACAAATGCAGATCAGCACAGATGAAAGGCTTGCAGAGCGGCCGAAATCAATCGGGGCCGTCGTGGCATAGCGGTGAATGTCCGTTGTAAACACATAAAAACCAATGCGTCGTCCGAAAGTATAAGGTGTTCCATATTCCGACAATGTCTTCACAAAGACCAGTAGCGCACCAATGACGTAATTGCTGGTAAGCAGTGGTGCGAAAATTCTGCGTAAGCGCAACCTGAAATCTGCGCCAAAAACCGCACCGCTTTCCTCCAAACTTGCCGGAATGTTCAGCATGGCATTTTTAAGCATGGTCATAAGAAATGGGAAGACATGAAGACTCATCACGAGTACCAAGCCACCAAAGCAGAAGAATTTCTCTGACCATGCTCCCGTTGCCGGAAAAAGCTGTTGAAAAAGTCCCCTTTTCTGCATGAACAGTATCCAGCCCATAGACGCTATGTAGGGTGGGGTCATAAAAGGAATCATAAAGATAATATCCAGCCAACCATGCCTTGCAAGCTGGGTACGTGCGAGAAGATAGGCTGTTGGGACTGCAATCAATGTAGAACATAAAACAACGCAAATGCCGAGTAGCAGTGAATTGCAGACGGTTTCGATATTTTCTGCGCTTGCGATTGTCATCCATGCCTGATACAGATTCAGGCGGCCATCTGTGATGACCGCCTGAGCAAATACTGTAATCAAAGGGCATAGAATCAAGCCGACCAGAATTATAAGCAAAAGAAGCTGTGGAAGATTCTGTTTTCGTCCTGTTGATTTCATAATGAATTCCTTACTTGCAAAGACTGTTCAGCTTCGCTGCAGTATCGGAAGCCACGCTCATCATCTTTTCCCAATCGGTTGGAATCGTTGGGATATCGGATAGATTGGTGCGGTTCTCGCACTGTACATCGCTGCGACCTGGAAGGAGGTAGGCATCTGCAACTAGCTGCTGTGCATCATCACTGAACAGGAAATCTACGAAGGCCTTCGCATTATCCATATCCGGAGCTGTTTTCAGAATCATCGCCGGACGTGGATTTACAACGGTACCACTTGCTGGATAGTAGATGTTCAGCGGCTCACCCTTTTTCATGGAAGAGTAAGCATTGTAATCAACACCGGCAATAAGAATGCCCTTCTCGCCAGTCGTCACAGCCTCAAGTGCCGCCTTATTGGCACCTGGAACCGTCAGGCCATTGTCTACCCAACCCTGCATGATTTCTTCACCATTCTCTGTACCGGTAACGAGGCCCGCAAGGAAATCCTTACATGCACCGGACTTCTCAGGATCCGGGATGGCAATCATATCCTTATATTTTGCATCAGAAAGCTCGGACCAGTCAGCATTCAGCTCTGGGACGATGGTCGTGTTATAAATAACACCAACGGCAGAGGCACTGTAACCGAAGAGCGTATCATCTGCATCGATCCAGCCTTCATTGACCTTGTCTGCATTGGCCGGTGTATAGCTCTCCAACTGGCCGTCTGCCTTCATGCTCAGTCCATCTGACCATGAAGCAAGAATAACCACATCGGCCACTGGATTTGCCTGCTCTGCCTCAAGCCGCGCCAGAATTTCTCCTGTTGTCCCCTGGAACTGTTCAACTTTGACGCCGGTCTTCTCCGTGAAGGCTTCTGCAAGCTTATCTGCAAGTCCAGATGGACTCGGCATATATACCGTCACCTTACCAAAAAGCTTCTGATCCCCTGCCTCGGTACTCTCTTCTGCCTGTGAAGTGTTCTCAGTTGCCGTTGTGTCTGCTGTCGCTGACTGTGCTGTTTCGGATGTTGCACTTGCGCTTGTCTCTACAGCAGGCTGTGCTGCACCACAGGCGGTTAAGCCGAGACACATGGCGAGTAAAATGGATGTTGTACACTTTTTCATGCTGATGCTACCTCTTTTCTTTGAAAAGTAATGATTTGTTCTGGATCTATGTAAATGGACATCTGCTCACCAGGCCTCTGTTTATGGTCACTGTAGATGCTCCACGTTACATCCTGGTACTGGAGTGTAACCTCATAATTACTGCCGAGATACTGCGCCATTTTTACAGGAAGCGTATAATGAAGGGCGTTTCTTTCTGGTGTCTGAGTGGCCACCTCTGGCCGAAACATCTCCTGATCGTTCAACCAGTTGGACCGTCCCACAAAACGTGCAACGAATGTACTCTCTGGATGGTGATAAATCGTTTCCGGATCTGTATACTGCTCCACAAAGCCTGCATTGAGCACAGCAATACGATCGCTCATACTCATCGCCTCGCTCTGATCGTGTGTAACAAATACAGAAGTAATGCCAAGAGCCTCTGTGAGCTCCGTAAGCTCGTGCCGCATCTCCTCACGAAGTAGAGCGTCCAGAGCAGACAATGGTTCATCAAAAAGAATGCAACCCGGATGAACCACGATGGCACGGGCGAATGCCACTCTCTGCTGCTGCCCACCTGACAGCTGGTGGGGATGTCGATTTTCGAATCCCTCGAGTTGCACAATCCGTAAGGCATCCTGTACCCTCTTCTCTAAATTTTTAGTATCCCTGCGGGCACGCAGACCGAACGCAACATTTTCAAACACCGTCATATGTGGCCAAAGTGCAAAATCCTGAAAAACGAATCCAAGCATCCGCTTCTCAGGCGGGATGTTGATGTTCTGTTTTTTTGAAAACACACAGTTCTGATCCAGCCAGATTTCACCATCATCTGGCGTTTCGAGTCCTGCAATCATTCGAAGCAGGGTCGTTTTTCCACATCCGGATGGGCCAAGCAACGTTGTGAAACTTCCATCTGCAATGGTCAGCGTCGTCGGATGAATCACCATCTTATGATCAAAGCTCTTTGTAATGTTTATGAGACGTATTTCCATGGTCTTCCTCATTTCTCAGATGCCTTATATTTAAAGATAGAAGTGTAAAGTTGCATGCAGTTCCACGTAAAACGTGTGTAATATTGATAAAAGTGACATGAAAACTCTTCCCACCTCATGTCGGAAACATTGAAAACAGGGAAGCCTTACGCTATAATCAGTTCAATCATCGCGTATTTCCGCGGTATTCTGAGAGAAACAGGGGTACATTATGAACGTAACGACTTTAAGAGAGATTTTTAAGCATAAAGAAGCCTACTACGATCAGGAGGTGACGGTCGGCGGCTGGGTCAAGTCCAACCGTGATTCGAAGCAGTTTGGTTTCCTGACAATTTCCGATGGTACATTCTTCACACCGCTTCAGGTGGTTTACCATGACAGCATGGCGAACTTCCAGGAGGTTGCGAAGTTTGGTGTCGGTGCCGCTGTCATCGTAAAGGGCAAGCTCGTGGCAACACCGGATGCGAAGCAGCCGTTTGAGGTGCAGGCCGACGAGGTGCAGCTCGAGGGTGCCTCTTCTCCGGATTATCCGCTGCAGAAGAAGCGTCATACGCTGGAGTACCTTCGTTCCATCGATCATCTCCGTCCGAGAACGAACACCTTCCAGGCCGTCTTCAAGGTACGTTCGCTGCTTGCCTATGCGATTCATCAGTTCTTCCAGGAGCGTGGCTTCGTGTATGTGCATACGCCGATCATCACGGCTTCCGATGCCGAGGGTGCCGGTGAGATGTTCCAGGTGACGACGCTTCCACTCGATCAGGTTCCGATGACCGAGGAAGGAAAGATCGATTTCAGCAAGGATTTCTTCAATAAGAAGACCAGCCTCACTGTTTCCGGACAGCTCTATGGCGAGACCTTCGCGCAGGCCTTCCGCAATATCTACACCTTCGGCCCAACCTTCCGTGCCGAGAATTCGAACACACAGCGTCATGCCGCAGAGTTCTGGATGATCGAGCCGGAGCTTGCCTATGCAGATCTCGATGATGTCATCCAGTGTGAGGAGGATATGCTGAAGTACATGATTCAGTATGTGCTGGACAATGCTCCAGAGGAGATGACCTTCCTGAACCAGTTCGTCGACAAGGGACTGCTCGATCGTCTCCACCATGTGCTGAACTCGGAGTTCGCACGTGTGACCTACACGGATGCGGTCAATGAGCTCATGAAGCACAACGATGAGTTCGAGTACAAGGTGTCCTGGGGTGTCGATCTTCAGACAGAGCACGAGCGCTACCTCACCGAGAAGCTCTACAAGCGTCCGGTTTTCGTGACCGATTATCCGAAGGAGATCAAGGCCTTCTACATGAAGCAGAACCCGGATGGCAAGACCGTCGCCGCCGTTGACTGCCTCGTTCCAGGCATTGGCGAGATCATGGGCGGCTCTCAGCGTGAGGAGGACTATGACAAGCTTCTCGCACGTATGAAGGAAATGAACATGGAGCTTGACCAGTACAAGTTCTACCTGGATCTTCGGAAGTATGGCACCACCCGTCATGGTGGCTTCGGCCTCGGCTTCGAGCGTGCGGTCATGTACATCACCGGCATGTCGAACATCCGTGACGTGCTTCCATACCCAAGAACCGTCGGCAACTGCGATATCTAAGCGTCGTATTCCGAATTTCATAAAAAAAAGCCCCGGCCACTGGATTTTTCCAGTGGCCGGGGCTTTTTTCGTGCTCTGCAGGCGCCACTATAGGCATTCACGAGCTCCTAATGGACGCCTGTGCCTATGGTGGCGCGCCTTTTTACTAGGCACGTTTGAAGATTTCGCGTCAGGCGTGCCTATGGTTTTGGGGAAATCACCTCATTTTTACAGGCACATCTTCATTTTAAAGCGCTTACAGTGCCTATAGTACGGAAATCACTGTGCCGGATGCTCGAGCTTTGCGACGGCGTCAATGATGGAGGCCGCGCTGCCCTCTTCCAGCATCTCTGCGATGCGGTCGATGTCCGAAGCGTTCATGTGGCCCTTACCGAGATACTGCTCATAGCGCTGCGAGAGCGCAAGTGCCTGCTCCTTTTCCTCGCTTTCGAGCTGCTGCCGACGCTCCGTCGCGGCCTTCAGGCGCTGCTGCAGCTCCTCGAGCTGCGGGCGGGCCGCGGTTTCGATTTCATCTGTGAGGATGTTCTTCGTCACCGTCTCGAAGGTATTCTGCGCGCCCTGCTTTCGGCTAATGACGTCGTTCCGCTCCTGCTGTGCCTTCGTGATCTCATCATCGAAGGACTCGAGATTGTAGCCTGATTCATTGGCATCCGAACGAATCGCCCGGGTCATGGCCTTCAGCTTCTTTTTGTTACGGCGTATCTGATTTTTGATCTTCCGTCCATCTCGGATCACCGCAGCATGCTTCCCGATGGTGGCATTCATCACCGCCACATAGAGCCCACCGACAACGAGAATGTCGATCACGTAGATCAGGACGAGCTGCCAGATCTGATGCTGCGAAATCAGGTAGTAGATTCCGAAGGGAAGCGCTGCAAAAATGAGCACGAAGGTCAGAAGGCAGGCAAAAATTTCCCCGAAGCCCGATGGACGGAAAAGGGTATAAAACACGCCGGTTTTGCAGAAGGCCGGGGCGTGATCCTTTTTCAGGATCGCGGCGAGCTGCCGCCGAAGCTCCCGGTTTTCGGTCACGAGCGGCTCCGTTTCCTTTCGAATGCGTCCCTTCACGCCCTCCTTTCGGGCGCGCTCCCGCTCATCCTGCGCCTTTTTGAGGCGTCCATCGACCTGCGAAAGCTGCTTGTCATAGGTGGCGGTGATCTCCTCGCCCCGTGCCTTTACGGTTTTCTGAATCCTCTCCTGCGTTTCCTTCCGCAGCTTCTCGAGTGTCGTGGCGGCCTGTCGTTCCTCCTCCCGCTGCGCCTTCAGCTGCCCGCTCACGACCTGATACGCCGCGACGGCCTGCTTCGCCTCTTCTAAAAACTGCTGTGGATGCTCGATCTCAAGTCCCATGGTCTTTCGTCCTCCTGGAAGCAATGGATTTTACCGGCGGCTACGACAATCGCCGCTCGCTCTTTACTTTTTTCCTGCTTTCAACTATAGTCTCCATATTTGAATAAATCATGAACGTCGGCCATACCTGTACAGCTTTTTGATGGGAAGCCAAAAACGTCAAATCCTTCACGTATACGTCAGCCTCGCCTGTACGGTTTTTTTGACCGCCTTTCATGCTATTATAGCATTTTTCAGTGGAACGATATATGTCCATGCCTTCATCGGTAGCTATTTTACAGCATTCGAAAATCGTGCGGATGACGTATGGATATCAGATAAGAGGAGAAGCCTATGTTTCGTATGAGTGGCACAATTTATAAGGATGGACGGATCGTACGGGACTGCGTTTCCCGACAGGAGGACTACAGCCTGTCCCGAACCGACCGGGTGCTGACGGCGCTCAAGGAGATCTGCGAGTACCTCGATCTCGCCGTGCCGATCTGGCTCACGCCGAACATCCGCGAATTTCAGCGGAAGTCCATCACGGTCTTCCGTCAGGACTGCTTCATGGAAGCGATTCCCTTCGATTACCTACGTATCGAGGTAATTGAAGAGTAGCTCTGGGCGTGCGAACGTATCAGGGTGCAGGCATCGTAGGCTCATGTTTTCAGCTCAGCACTGCAGGCACGCCGCGAGCGCGTTGCTCACATAATTAAAAAAACCTGGGCACCATCAACGCATGATTCAGTTGATGTGCCCAGGCTTTTCTGTTTTTTCTATTTGCTTTTCGATTCGTTCACAGGTGCAGCTGCTTCTCTTTCCTCTTCCATTTACATCTCGATCCGCTGGTACCTCGCCTTTACCTGATCGAGAATCCGCTGCTCGCGGGTATGGCAGGTAAAGAGAAGGATCTGTCCCGGATGAATTTCCATGATGTACTGAAGGGCCGCGGTCAGGCGTTCCTCATCGTACATCGCGAAGGAATCGTCAAAGATGAGCGGAAGCCGCGCCTCCGCCAGCTGTGCTTTCCCGCCTTCGGTACCAGCATCCGCCCCAGTCACCGTCGGTGCACCACTTGTCCGCGTGTCCGCCCCGGTCACCGCCGATGCGCCGGTCGTTCCTGTCTCACCGCCCTGAATCAGGCGTGCCGCCGCGAGACGAAGCGCCAGATAAATCTGGTCCATCGTGCCACTCGAGACGTCCTCGATCGGGACGATCTTCCCCGGGGTATTCATGAACACGTCCAGGTTCTGGTCGATCCACATCGAGTCATAGACGCCGCCGGTAATGCCCGCAATCAGCTTTCCGGCCTCCTTATTCAGGTAGTGCCCGAAGCTTGACTGGATCGAGCTCTGAAGCTCATTCATCGTCTCCATCGCGAGATTGATCGCATCGATCTCGACGGTGATGGCATCGTTCTCATCGAGCGTCCGCTTCATCATCTCCGCACGGTTCTTCACATTGCTGAGATGCTGCAGCTTCCCCTCCAGCTCCGTCTGCTTTTCATTCTGCTTCTGCAGCTCGACATCGTAGCGACGCTCATCATTGTTGAGGGTCTGAAGCTCCGCGGTCACCTCCTGCAGAGCGGCACGATGCTCCTCCAGCTCCGCACAGGCACGCGCGAGCTCCTCCATATGCGTGTGGAAGCTCTGCATGGCGTCCGCGGTCAGCTCGGAGCTCCCGATCTGCTTCGTGAGCAGGGCCTCGAGCTCCGACGCCGTCTCCCGGAGAAAACGCGTCCGGGCCGCATTCGCATAGAGACGCCACAGGAGCAGCAGCACCGAAAGCAGGGTGAGGCCAATGCACCCGGCCGCAAGGATCGATGGCCGCACGCGGAGTCCCGTGACGAGCGGTACGAGCCCCGGTACCTTCTCCGGTGCCAGGTTAAAGCGCGCCGCAAACACCGGCGATGCAATGGCTGTCAGCAGCACCGAAGCGACGACAAACAGCAGTGCCAGCAGACCGGCCAGGATCGGCAGTCCGATGCGCAGCAGGCGCTGCCGTGGCTCCGCCCCGATCTGGCAGAGCTGATACAGCTGATCGGCGTGCGCCGTCGTCTCTTCCATGTCTTCGGCCGTCTGGAAGCCAGCCTGCGAAAGAACCGCCTCCTGCGCTGCCGTCTTCTGAAGCAGCTCCTCGCGCCGGGTCTGGCGATCCACCTGCTCCGTGCGCACCTCGGAGCGAAGCTCCTGGTACTTCCGAAGCTGATTCTCGTACTCCGGCTGCGAAATCTCCCGCTCCAGGTTTCGGATCTCCCCGATCAGCTGCACATAGGATTTCGCGGCCTCCGGCACCCGCTTCGCCTCCAGTGCACTTCGCTGCTCCTTCAGAAGCCGAAGGGCACCGGCCGCATCGAGTGAGCGGTCACCCGTCGTGCTGAGGTTCGTGATATAGTCCTTAAGCTCCCGCACCATGCTGCGGCTCGTCGCACTGCGAAGCTGCCCGATGGAGACGGTATTCTCGAAGGCAGTTTCGGAGATGCCGCCGAGCAGCGTCTTGAGAAACGCCTTCGGATCCTCGATCCGCACGCCATCGCTCTCATTCCAGATTTCGAGTGGCGT
>DJEQ01000064.1:3417-14380 GCA_002431355.1 Oribacterium sp. UBA5894 | reverse complement strand
CATGCTGCGTCCTGGCAGAAGCATGAACCTCCTGCTGGATCGAGGTGCGCGCCGCCGCTACGTCCATCGACATTCTCTGGGCCGCACCATAAATCTCTGTATACAGGCCCGTGATATCCTCTGGACGAAGGCTTCGATGATCGATGGTGATTACCAGCCGTTCAAGAAAGCTCTCCAGCTGGATGCGTCCGCCATGCCATGGAAGTGCGGCAATCGTCTTCATGCCCTCCTTCGTCAGTACATGATAGCGCCCATACTGCTCCGCGAGTCGCCGCAGGTAGATATCCGCAAGGAACGGTATGTCCTCCGGGGTCTCCATCAGCGAGGGGATGCGAATCGCAAAAGCCGTCAGGCGCTCATACAGCTCCGGTATGAGGTACGGACGAAGATCCGCCTTCTTCGATACGGCAATGACATTTCGAAACATCAGAATTTCCAGCAGCTTTTTCTGCGAGCGCCGATCCAGGTCCTCAATGAAATTGATCTGAAGCGTGCCCTTCGCCGCATCGTTCATCTTCCCGAGACGGCCAAACAGCTCCTCATAGGCCGATTCCCCCGCGACGCAATCGTAAACGACGAGCTTCTCCTTCGAATGCTTCGACTTATTATGGATGGCATTGGCAAAGGCCCGGTACAGACGCCCCACCGGCTCAATCAGAAGCTTCGGACAATCGGTTTCTGACAGCTTCTCCGCAAGCGTCACCGCCGCCTGCATCCGCGCACTCGTGTACGGAAAATTCACAAAGGACGACGCCTTCACAGCTTCCGTGCGCCGATATGCGTTTTCCGGAAGGCCACCGGTCCCGTCGAAGGTCGCCGCCAGGCGAAAGGCCTCCTGAACCGCCGCCTCTACGGCATCTTCCGTGTTCGTAATGAAGAGGGATGGCACGCCGGCATCGTCTGCCACCGTCAGTACCGTCTGTCCGCCAATGATGAGGTCCGCCTTATCCTCGATCGCCTGCAGCGCCGCCGGCCGCAGAAGCTCTGGATTCTGCACGAAGTACTCATGCAGATGCACACCGCACTGCTCGCCAAGCCCCGTCATATCACAGGCCATATTCTTAAAGGTCACAATGGCGATATGCGGATCCGACTTATGCACGATCCGCTTCGCCCGCTCCAGCATGTCCATCACACCCTGCCGCGTCAGCACGATCTCCACCACCGGAATATCCGTATACTGCTTGATGATCGTCGCCTGCAGCCCACGCGCAATGATGATCTCCGCACCCTGATTGATGGCCTGCCGCGCCTCCATCACCGCCCGCTCCGACTCAATCACCTTCATCAGAAACAGACGCTTCTGCTGCTCCTGCAGCACATCATGCGTCAGGCGAAACAGCTCATCATTCGGAACCAGCAACGCAATATTGGCCATGGCGCGCACCTCCACATTTCAATTTATTTCAATATGGTTCATTATAACAAATAGGTGACTGAAGCAACAGAGCCCACGCGTCAAGATGTAAGCAACCGGGACGGACCACGCAGCAAGCTTGCGAATTCAAAGAACAGGTTCTACGGACGTGTCCGCGCCCAGGCTGCAGAACACGTTCTGCTTGCCTGAGCGCGAACACAACGTAGGTTCTGTACTTTGAACTGAGTGGGCGCTGCGTAGTCCGCCCGGTTGCGTATTTGCAATGAGACGATGCCATCTTATGCGCCTTCGGCGCGGCATCGTCGCTTGATTTTGCCACCTTCGTGGCAAAACGGCCTCGCCGCCCGGGGGCATCATTGCATGTCAAGATACTCTTTATGCGTCGGCTTCGGATACACGCGGTCGATGGCCTCGAGTTCCTCCTTCGTCAGGGTGATCTCGTCGGCCGCGGCATTCGACAGGGTATGCTCGGCACGAGCGCTCCGTGGAATCGCGATTGTATGCCCATCGCGGATGTTCCAGGCGAGCAGGATCTGCGGTACCGTCGCTCCATGTGCGTCTGCAATCGCCTGAAGGGTCTTATTTGTAAAAAGACCACTGCGGAGAGAGCCTGCCTGTGCAAGTGGGCAGTACGACATGAGTGCCACCTGATGCTCCCGCATCCACGGAAGCAGCGAAAACTCGATGCCGCGCGAGCCCGTGTGATAAAGTACCTGATTCACGAGACAGTTCCGGCCCTCTGGAATCTCCCAGAGCTCCTCCATATCGTCAATATCAAAGTTCGATACGCCCCAGGCCTTGATGAGACCCTCTGCGCGCAGCTCCTCCAGACAGCTCACCGTTTCCTCGAGAGAGTAGTTTCCTCTCCAGTGGTAGAGATAGAGATCGAGGTACTTCTGTCCCATCCGCTCGAGGCTTCCCATCAGGGCGCGGCGGCAGCGCGTGCCACCGGCATTGCCCGGCAGGACCTTCGACACGAGATAAAGCTTCGAGCGATCCTCTGTGCTGAGCGCCTCGCCCAGCATATCCTCGGCGGCGCCACTTCCATACATTTCGGCGGTATCAATCAGCGTCATTCCGGCGGCGATGCCCTTCCGAATTCCATCTATTTCCTGCTGCCGCTGTGCACGATGCTCGCCGAGGTACCAGGTTCCCTGACCGAGCGCCGGCACAACCACACCATTTCGTAAGCTTACGGTATGCTTCATTTGATGAGCCCCGCTTCCTTCATCACCTTCTTGAAATAATCAAGCGTCGCTGCATTCGTGGTCGGAAGGGATGGAAGATACGGATCGCCGACCGAAAGCCCACGAATCGCTGCCATGTCCTTCGCTGCGACTGGGAAGGACGCCTTATCCATCGCAAGACGTACTGGATTCAGCTTGAACTGAGCCTCGCGTGCACCCTCGAAATCGCCGGCCGTATACTTCTTATAGACATCCCCGATCAGCTCCGGCATGAAATTGCCTGCGGTACATACGCCGCCCACCGCACCGACGCAGAGGGATGCAAAGAGGAGGGTATCCTTGCCGCCGAAGACCTTGAAGTTCACGTCGCGGTTTCTGCGTACGCACTCCTCCGTCAGCGTGATGTCACCCGAGGTATCCTTCATGCCGACGATATTCTCGACATCATGGGCAAGCTCGGTCACAAGATCTGCGCTGAGGCCGTACCCTACACGGCCTGGGTTGTTGTACAGCAGCACCGGGGTCTCAGGAATGGCATCCGCCACCGCCTTAAAATGACGATAAAGCTCGTCATGTGTTGGCTTCAGAAACATTGGCTGAAGGATGGAGACGCAGGAAGCGCCATTGGCCACGGCCATCTTCGCGAGGCGAATGCACTTCTTCGTGTTGATTGCGCCAATGCCGAAGTAAACCGGTACGCGGCCTGCGGCCTCATCGACCATGATCTTCAGGCCGCGCTCCATCTCATCCTCCTCGAGCTGATAGAACTCGCCGTTCGAGCCGAACGCGAGGATGCCCTGCAGTCCTCCGTCGATGACATAATCGACCTGCTTCCGCATGCCGGCCTCATCGATCTTCTCATCCTGATCGATGACGGTGATAATCGGAACAACCACGCCCTTAATAAAATCTGTATTCATGGAACTATCCTTTCTTCATAAAGAAGCAGCCTGCCAAACACACATCGCGATCAGAGATGAATCCTCGTCTGCTGCCCTTGTGATTTCTAAAAATGAAGGCTTAAAAAAGCGAAACGTATGAAAAAGCCCGGCCACCGGCGCCAAAATGGAAGAAAAAGCGCTCGGTGCCGGGCTTCAGTTATCCGTATGAAGCGATCACACTATGGTAATGATGACTTTAAATTGTAGGACAGATTACTTCTTTACGATGGAAACGCCTGTCATTCTCTCATAGTAGCGAACGATGTCGTCATGGTCGCAGGCACCCTCGTCGTGGTTCTTCAGCTCCTGCATCACCTCCATCATGTGGGCCGTCATTGGCACTGGCATGTTGATGGCATGAGAAGCATTAAGGGCATTGTTCAGATCCTTGATATGAAGGTCGATACGGAAGCCTGGCTTGTAGTTGCCGGAAAGCATCATCGGCGCCTTGGCATCCAGAACAGTGGAACCAGCAAGACCGCCACGAATTGCCTGATATACAAGCTCCGGATCGGTGCCAGCCTTCTTTGCGAAGGTGAGTGCCTCTGCCACGATGCCAATGTTGGCAGCCACGATCATCTGGTTCGCAAGCTTTGCAACGTTACCAGAACCGAGCGGTCCTACGTAGGTTACGGAACCAGCCATCACCATGAGCATGTCGTAGTACTTGTCGAAGGTCTCCTTCTTACCACCAACCATGACAGAAAGCGTACCATCAATGGCCTTTGGCTCACCACCAGATACAGGAGCATCGAGCATGTCGACGCCGATCTTCTCGAGGTCTGCACCGATCTTCTTCGACTCTACCGGGTCGATGGAGGACATATCGATGAGTACGGACTCACCCTTGCGGAAGCCCTCTGCAAGACCGTTCTCATTGAAGACAGCGGCACGTACGTTTGGAGAGTTCGGTACCATCGTGATGACCACATCTGCGAACTCTGCAAGCTCCTTACCGCACTTGCCAGCCTTGGCGCCAGCAGCCACCAGCTCATCGATCGAGGACTGATTAAAATCAAATACCATCAGCTCGTGGCCAGCCTTTAAAAGGTTCTTTGCCATTGGCTTACCCATAATACCAAGTCCTAAAAATCCAATCTTCATGTTGTATTCCTCACTTTCTTTTGAAAAATGTTGATGTACTTTATTTGTTTGTGGAGTGCTCTCGCATCTCACGCTGTTATCTTATGAGATTCCTTCCTTTAAAACTAGAAGGAAAGTAGCCAAAGATTTTTTATTTTCTGCTTGATTTGTCAAAAGGCCGTTGTTGATTTCATTTTATTTCAATTTGTTTCATGTAATCTCACAAAGCGCATTATGTTTTCATTTCATTGCAGCCAATGTTTCGATTCAGCAGCGATCCCCTGCAGCTTTCATAAAAGCCTGATGTCCGAACGCTTGCTCCTCTCCTTACCGCACCAGTGCTGGCTTCTTATGATCATAGGTCCAGCCCGGAATCAGGTACTGCATGGACTTGGCATCGTCTCGATCATGCGATGGAAGACTCCGATACAGCTTGTTTGCCTCCATGACCTTTTCCATATTGAGATGCACGCCGAGGCCCGGTGCATCCGGTACCTGCAGCTTGCCACCGATGATCTGTGGGGTATCATCGAGGAGATTCTGTCCATCCTGCCAGATCCAGTGGGTATCGAGTGGTGCCGGTGTGCCCACCGCAGCGGCGCCGACCTGTGCAAAGGCCGCGAGGGTAATGTCGAAATGATTGTTCGAGTGCACACCCCAGGTAAGGCCCCAGGAGGTCAGGAGCTGTGACATACGAATCGCGCCATCGAAGCCCCAGAAATGCGGGTCCGCCAGGATGATATCGCAGGCATTCAGGCTCACGGTGTGATAGAACTGCCGCCAGTCGGTTGCAATCATATTGGTGGCCACCTGGAACTGGGTTGCATTCTTAAATTCACGCATGATCTCTCTTCCAGAATAGCCCGCCTCTGGTCCACATGGATCCTCCATATAGGTGATCACATCGTGCATATCCTTGCAAAGCTCGATGGCTTCCCGGAGACTCCATGCGCCGTTCGGGTCAATGTTGATACGGGCATGCGGGAAGCGCTTCTTGAGTGCACGCAGAGCATCCATTTCCTCGGAGCCCTTCAGTACGCCGCCCTTCAGCTTAAAATTCTGGAAGCCATACTTCTCGGTCAGGGCCTCGGCCTCCTCGACCACACGCTCTGGTGTCAGAATCTCCTCTCGGCGAAGGCGGAACCACGGATCCTTGCTGTCGCTTTCGTCGAGATACTGCATCTCACCCGCCGGTACCTTCTTCTTATCGGAGACATAGAAGAGATAGCCGAGCACCTCGACCTCCTTCCGCTGCTGCCCCTCGCCGAGGAGGTCGCACATTGGGACGCCCAGGAACTGTCCCATGAGGTCGAGCATCGCACACTCGAGTGCCCACTCACTCTTCACGACGAACTTCAGCTTCGAAATATCCAGGGTCTGAATGCCCTCACCATCATCGCCTGCGGCTGGATTCGACAGCTTATGGATTTTCTGAAGAATCTGCCGATACTTCGAGATCGGCTGTCCCTCCACCAGTGGCTTTACTGCATTGAGACAGTCACAGGTATAATCACCGCCATGAATTTCTCCGATGCCCTGATGCCCAGCGCTATCCTCGAGAATGACCAGATTTCTGGTAAATGCCGGCGCATGGCAGCCGGACAGGGTCATCAGCATGCTATCGTAGCCTGCGACCGGAATGACCTGCATCTTTGTAATAATTGGTGTATCGGACATGTTCTTACCTCCTACATTATCCTTTTAAAAATGGAATCAGCTCGAGAATATGATCAAGCTCCGGGAAGGGATCCCGAAGAAGCTCCTCCTTTGTGAGCGGCTCGCGCACGGAAAAGCTGCTGCTTAAAAAGCGATTTCGAATGAAGACATTGAGTGTATCGCCCTGAATTCGAACGACGAGCTTGCCCGGCGTATACGCTGTAAATGAGCGAAGCTTCTGAAAAAAGGCTCCACCAGGAAGGGGTGCGTCGGGGCCTTCCGCATACAGATGCAGCGCGCCCGGCATACCTTCCGGTCGCGGAAGCTCCACGAGCTTCTGCCCCTCATAGAATTCCTTTCGAAGCTCGTCTGGGAAAAGTCCATCCTCGAGGATGCATACATGGAGCCCTGTATCCTCTGGAAGCTCAATCTGCGTCCAGTTTCCAGTCACAATGTCGGCAGCCACACCCGTTTCATGCTGGCGCTCTGCTGCCGAACAATCCGTCGAGTGTATATGGAATGCACCCTTTTTTCCTGTGATGCTCTTAAAAAAGCGGACCGTCTTCGGGACAAATGGGAAAAGTCCAGCCTCCAGAAACTCCGCTTCGGAAGCATCCTCCGGCTTTTCCTCAATCTTCACTCCGTCCAGCTTCTGTAAGGTTGTCAGCTCAAGGTTTGTATTTTCGCATTTCCGAAGGTAGCTCTTCTGCTGCTTCCGCACGATGAACATCTGGTAGAGGATGGCCACGATCAGCAGAATGGAGGTCAATGCAAACTGCCGGAGCACGGTGGCCAACAGTACGAGAAAAAGAAGGGCCATGAGGCCATACGCCATGATGTGCATGCGCTTATTCTCTGCCGCAAGCTCTGTCACTTTGCTGTTCTGTGTTTTCTGCTCTGCCATATATCCTCCTTCTTCGGGCAATCACGAGGGAGCCGTTCTAATGAGGTCTGCATCCGTCATGGCAGATCCCTCCGCATCGTCTCCTGCCATGGATCAAAGGGTCGTAGATCACTCCATGAGGCTTCATGAAATGATCTCTGATTCTTTGAAGGGATCCGGTCTCGGCCGAAGCCAGAACCGGATCCGGAAAGGGAAAGCTCTGTTGAATTATTTCTCTACAGACGCTGCAATCTCCTTGAAGGTTGCAAGATAGTTCTTATCGTTCTCTACAGAATCTGCTGCAGACAGGTAGTACGGATTGATCTCCATGTTCTTGAGATCCTCCTGGCACTTCTCATTCTCATCGACGGTCTTTGTGGTGTTCTCGAACCACTTGATGACCGCGTCATCGGTTCCAGCTGGGAAGTAGAAGGAGTAGTCCAGGTCAGGATACACGATGTCAATGCCCTGCTCCTTGAGGGTCGGCACATCCGGCATGAGCTCGGATCTCTCCTCGGTCGGGATACCGACACAGATGAACTGTCCGGCATCGAGGTAATCCTTCGTATTAACGAACGCACCTGGCATCATGTCGACCTGGCCGGAAAGCATTGCGGTAACCTTATCAGAGTTGGATCCTACATCGACGAGGTCGAGGTCAATGCCGGCAACCTGCTCAAACTTCAGAAGCTCATAGTAGGTATAGGCACCTACCTCGGTGCAGGCCTTCAGCTTTCCAGGATTTGCCTTGGCGGCTTCAATGAACTCATCGAGGCTCTTATACTTGTCCGGATTTACATAGAGGCCCTGTGCATCGTTCTTTGCGAAGGTTGGTCCCAGGGTAAATGCGGTGTAGTCATAATCCGTAATGCCGGCAACATTGGCCACGTTCACAAGGTTATGGCCATAGAGCACGGTCAGTCCATCATTGGCAGCGGACAGTACCTGGTTTGCAGCGACAGAACCAGAGGCACCACTTGCATTCACAACCACGAAGTCAGCGCCCGTGGCTTCCTTTGCATACTGTGCGAAAATACGAGCCGAAAGATCGGTATCTCCACCTGCACCGGCTGGCAGCACGAGGGAAATCGGTCCAGATGGCTTCCAGTCCGTGGCGCTTGTCTCGGTGGCTGCACCTGCAGCAGTTGTCGTGCCTGCAGCGTCTGCTGCCTTGGTGTCCGCAGCCGTCGTAGAGGACGGTGTGGAGGAAGATCCACATGCAACGAGGCCGAGGGCCATGCTACCTACCAGAAGTGCGGATAAAAGTCTTTTTTTCATAGTTACTCTCCTTTTTTTAGATGAGGGACTTCCTCATGATTTTATGTTTTCCATTTCCTGCAGGAATTCCCGCAGGTGCTCCCATGTGCTTTAGTCGTCAACCTTCTTTTCACCATGACGGATTTCCTTGATCATGGACCAGAGAAGCACACCGCAGGCGATGAAGAAGAACACGTCGAAGATCGGATGTGTAAAGAATGCACCGAAGCTCTTGTAGCTCATGATGCCTCGACGAAGGTAGGTCTCGGTCATAGAGCCGACCAGGAAGCAGAGAACGAACGGCGTCGTCGGAAGGTTCAGTTTATGATACAGATAGCCAACCACACCGAAGATAATGATGGACTGTACATCGAATACACGGTTATTCGTGGCATAGGCACCGACCGCACAGAGTACAAGGATCAGTGGCATCAGGATATGCTTCGGAACCTTCAGGATCTGTACGAAGCCCTTGATGCAGGTCCACTCAACAATCAGCATGATGAGGTCGCAGACCATGCAGGCTGCGAAGATGCCGTATACAACGTCTGCATTCTTTACGAAGAGAAGCGGTCCCGCGGACAGGCCGTGAATCAGGAAGCCGCCGAGCATCATCGCGGTGACACCATCACCAGGAATACCAAGTACCAGGAGCGGAATCATCGCACCACCGATGGTGGCATTGTTCGCACATTCTGTAGCGACGATACCTTCCGGCTCGCCCTTTCCGAAGGTTTCTGGATGCTTACTCATGTTCTTTGCAGTTACGTAGGCGAGCATGCCGGAGGTTGAACCACCGATTCCAGGCAGGATGCCAATGCCGGTGCCAATGAGGGCGGCTCTCAGCGCACCTGGCAGCCAGGAAACAAATTCCTTCATCGTGAAGCCGAAGCCCTTCACCTTCGAGGTCGGGATGGTCTGGACGCCCTTTGCATTCATCTCCTCCGCGGACTTCAGAATATCGGCCACCGCGAAGATACCAATGAGGGTGGTCAGCTGGTTAAAGCCTGCCAGCAGCTGTGAATTTCCAAATGTAAATCGTGGTGTACCATCAATCGGTGCCATACCGATGAAGCAGAACACCAGTCCGAAGAGACCTGCGAGGAGACCCTTGATCATGTTACCTGCGGAGAGGATGGCGACCATCGTCAGCGCGAAGAAGCAGATACCGAAGTTCTCCACCGGTGTGAACTTCAGTGCCACGTCTGCAAGTATCGGCGCAAAGAAGGACAGGATGAAGAAGGAGAACAGGGATCCCAGGAAGGAGAAGACGATGCCAATGCCGAGGGCCTTCATGGCTTCCCCCTTCTGTGCCATTGGATAGCCATCAAAGGTGGTTGCAATGGAAGAAGCAGTTCCTGGCATATTGAGAAGAATGGCAGAAATCAGTCCTCCGGAGATACCTCCGATATAGACAGCAACCAGTGTGTTCATTCCGAGCGACGCTTCCATACTGAAGGTCAGCGGCAGCATCAGGGCAACCGCCATGGAAGCAGAAAGTCCAGGGATGGATCCGAAGATAATACCAATGGCCACACCGGCAATCATAAAGAGTAAGGAAACCGGCTGACATACGGATACGATGCCGGCACCCAATTGAGCTAATGCGTTCATTTTTCCCTCCTTCTTACAGTGCGAAGATTCCTGCCGGAAGCACGATCTTGAATCCGTAGCGGAACAGGAAGTAAACAATGAAGGTGAAGACAATGTCGATCACCAGGTACTGGATCAGATCCTTTTTCGTACGATGCGTATCGGGCGCAAGGATCGTGATCTGAACGAAGAGATACACCAGCGTGCTGACGATGAAGCCGATCGGCTCCAGGATGTTCACATACACGATGGCCGATACGAGACTGCCTAGCACTCTCTTGTAATCGGAGGTATCCTTGAAGCCCGAGGCCTCTACCTCGCTGACATGCTTCTTCAGTCCCTTGATCGTCCAGAACAGAAGCAGCAGCGCCAGTACCAGGATGATGATGCCGACAAGCCTTGGCATGAAATCCGGACCGATTTCCATCACCTTGGACTTTGGCAGCGTTCCAGCACCGATGATCAGTGCAATCCCCAGTGCTGCGTAAAAGATGCCGACGATCACGTCGCCATATTTCTTTAAGAACATTGAAGTTCCCCCTTTCCTGTCCGTCTCCCGGACAATCCTCTGCTTTAGGCAGAAGTTCTATCTTCCATAGGCTTCCTTGCCTATAAAATTCATACTCTTTGTCATTCGTGCTTTTCCGTTTCACGAACTTATCTTTTATTCTCCACAAATGGTTCACTCGTTTTTTGATGACATCAGTATAATTTTCACAATATTCGAAGTAAAGCTCATAACTCTTATACTAAATTAAGTAAAACTTATCGAAGCATTTCACTTCGATAAGTTTTACTTTCAGATTTACTTATAGATGCATTAGAAAAACTTACGTTAATTTTTGAACGTAAACATATATTTATGCTGCATTCCGCTGGAACAGCACAGGATTTTCTTCCAATCGAGCGAGGCGGGAGGGGCGGCCCCCAGAAGCCAGTACTCCGAGTTCGGAAAAATCTAGTCCAGGGACCCCAAGCGGCACTA
>DJEQ01000064.1:0-3327 GCA_002431355.1 Oribacterium sp. UBA5894 | reverse complement strand
CAGAGGGTGCTAAGGAAAAATTGCTCTAAGTGCCGCTAGGGGAAGCTGGATTGATTTTTCAACGAACTCTCCGCATGGCTTCTGGGGGGCCGCCCCTCCCGCCTCGCTCCTCCTTGAAAAAAAGGACCTCTGCCCAGGGAATGAGCAGGGGTCCTTTCGTGTTTCTTTGATCAGCGCACCATGCACGGACGCTTATTGTCAAATTTCCAGTTCGGTACGAGGAACTGCATGCCAATGGCGTCGTCACGCGCACCAAGGCAGTTCTCCAGATAGAGCTTATTTGCCTTCAGTACCTGCTCACGATCCACCTCGATACCGAGGCCGACCATCTGATCGATGTGGTGAATGCAGCCACCCTCGATCTGCATTGGCTTCTTCGTCAGGCGGTTTCTGCCCTCCTGCCAGATCCAGTGGGTATCAATGCCGTTCATGCGGCCTGGGATGGCTGCAGCGCACTGTGCCACCATGGCCAGCGAGATATCGAAGTGGTTGTTGGAGTGGCAGCCCCACATAAGGCCGAAGTCATTGCACAGCTGACCGACACGGACCGAGCCCTCCATGGTCCAGAAGTGCGGATCTGCGAGCGGAATATCCACCGCCTTCAGCTCGATGCAGTGACGCATCTGACGCCAGTCGGTGTCGATCATGTTGGTTGCGGTAAACATACCCGACTCCTGACGGAATTCGGCCATCACTTCACGACCGGAGAAGCCATTCTCGGCACCACATGGATCCTCGATATAGGCAAGGATTTCCTTAAACTTCGGCGCCATCTCAAGGGATTTCTTGAGTGACCAGCAGCCATTCGGGTCGAGGTCTACACGGGCATTCGGAAAGGCCTTCTTGATAGCTGCAACAGCCTTATACTCCTCCTCCGGCTCGAAAACGCCGCCCTTCAGCTTGAAGTCCTCAAAGCCATACTTATCGACGGTGGCCTTTGCCAGCGCTACGATATGCTCTGGATCCATGGCCTCTTCGTTCCGAAGTCTGTACCACTCACAATCCGAGTCGGATTCATCCATGTATGGAAGTGTGGTCTTCTTCCGATCTCCGATATAGAAGAGGTAGGAAAGGAAGCGAACCGAGGTTCTCTGGATACCATCCCCCATGAGGGACGCCGCTGGAACCTCCAGAAACTTGCCCAGGAGGTCAAGAAGCGGTGCCTCAATAGCGGTCACCACATGCACACCGGTCCGCAGGTCAAAGGTCTGAAGGCCACGGACATCATCCTTAATATTTGCATCGAGCCATGCACGTACACGGTTCAGTGTATTCTTATAATCCGAAATCTTGGTGCCGATGACGAGATCCTTGACCGCCTCGAGTGCGTTTGTAATCTTCTGTCCGCCTGGCACCTCACCGACGCCCTCCACACCGTTCGAATCGGTTAAAATCACGATGTTTCTGGTAAAGTATGGTGCATGTGCACCAGAAAGATTCAGCTCCATGGAATCGAAGCCAGCCACTGGAAATACTTCCATCTTTTCTACAACTGGAATCATTTTTTCCTCCTCATATGAAACATAACACGATAATCTTCTATGCACCTTTCCTGCAGTAAAGGATGCGGCTATCCACAGCGCTCGGCTGTGATCATCGATTGCTTATGTGAAAAGTATAATTTTCGCATGTTTTATAGTAAAGCGCATAACTCTTATGCTACAATAAGCATAGCTTATTAAACATGCATAGTTTTCTAAGTTTTACTGTTAGTTTTGCTTATGGAAGCATTAGGAAAACTAATCATGAGCTGTCACGAGCGTGTCAGGATGGGATAAGCTACGTCTTTCTCTCCAGGGCATCGCCTGCAGGATAAAAAAGCGTTTTTACACTTCAGGAGGGATCCATGGATTTTCGGGAATGTGAATATATGGTGGAAATTGCGAAGGAAAATAACATTACAAAGGCCGCGAAGAATCTCTTCATCTCCCAGTCGGCCCTGAATCAGCAGCTGCTGAAGCTGGAAAAGGAGCTGGGGACGCAGCTCTTCGTACGTTCCCGCACGGACTGGCATCCAACCGAAGCGGGGGAGGTATATCTGCAGGGCGCCCGAAAAGCACTTCTCATTAAGCAGGATACCTACAAAAAAATCTACAATATCACGCATTCTGGAAAGTCTGAGCTGAAGATCGGCCTGACGACAAATCGTGGCATCCGCATGTTTACGCAAATCTACCCGGTTCTGCACGAAAAGTATGCGGAGCTTCGCATCAGTCCACAGGAAATGAGTGTGGCACGCCTGCAGCAGGAGCTTCGGGACGGAAACATTGACCTCGGCTTCGTGACACTTCGCGCAGATCAGCGGACGAATGATGACTATCGGACGATTGGGTCGGAAGAAATGTGTGTTCTGGTGCCGCGGAAGCATCCGCTGTGCGATCGCTACTCCTTCAGTGGCCCGGAACTGCCGGTCATTCATCTCCGGGACCTTCAGTACGAGCCCTTCGTCGTACTGTCGCATGCCTCGACCAATCGGAAGGTCACAGATGATATCTTTCAGAATGCCGGTTTCGAGCCGACGATTATGATGGAAACGAACTCCACGGCCAGCCTTCCAACACTGGTCGAGGCCGGGCTCTGCTGCGCCATCGTGCCACGCTACTATGCAGACGAAAAAAATCCCAGGATCGGATGCTTCGTACTGCCGAATCATCCTACCTGGGATCTCTGTATTACCTATCGAAAGGGGGCCTATCTCACCGATGCTGCAAAGGACTTCATTGCGATGGTGAAGGCGTATTGGGATCAGCATCTTGTGCCGGTGCAAAAGAATTAGGATACGTTCTGTGTGGTATTTCGCGGTGTTTGATTTCAGAAACACCCCTTCACTTTACCGCATCCTCCACTACTGTTCACTGGGCATTTCTAGGTGTCAGTAAAGCTTGGAATCAACTGGAAACTATATACGATTTTGGAAAACGGCACTTTGTATATAAAATTTCCTACTTCAGGCCTTGTTAAAACTGTGACGATATATACGATGGATTCTTTTCAGAAAACGTATATATCGATTTCGAGGCATGTGGGCTGAAAAAGCAGCATGGGATGTATACGGAAGGTCTATTTCAGAAATCGTATATACTCATCTTTGGTTTTTAAGCTTGCAGAAGGCGATTTCATATATACGATTTCTATTAATGCCTTCGCGTATATACTTTTTATGAAAAAAAGCCCTTCTGGACCCAAAAAGCATATGTACAATTTCGAAAATCTTATGATTGTATATATTCAGGCGAAGTTGAAGTGTTTTTTCCCCGACATGATGTACCGGGGCACAGCCCCTTGCTCTATGACTTCCAGCAGTGCTGTATCTCGTCTCGCTGCGCG
>DJEQ01000028.1:4695-7655 GCA_002431355.1 Oribacterium sp. UBA5894 | reverse complement strand
ATGATCGGGGTTGTGATGTAATATGGAAGATTGGCGACGACCTTGACCGGCTTTCCGTGATTGTAGGTATCGATGACCTTATGGAGGTCAAGCTTCAGTACATCGTTGTGGAGGATGGAGACATTGGCATAATCCTTCAGTGTCTCATGAAGGATCGGAATGAGATTCGCATCGATCTCCACGGCGACGACCTGTCCGGCGGCCTCCGCAAGGGCCTGCGTCATCGTTCCGATTCCCGGACCGATTTCGAGAACGCAGTCGTCCTTCGTGATCTCCGAGCTCCGAATGATATTTTCCAGTACGCTGGCATCGATCAGAAAGTTCTGACCGAAGCGCTTCTGAAAACGGAAATCGTTTTTCTGAATAATTTTGATGGTTTCCTGTGGATTGATTAATTTACTCATGCTGATTGCTTCCTATGCTCAATGCTTCCGACGTACCACACGCGCGACGCGCAGACGGCCACGGTTCAGGAGGAAGCAGAAGTGTACCCAGGCCTCAACGGCATTGGCGAAGGATTCCTGTGCAGCGACGGTCTTATCACTCAGTGTCAGGAGATAGCCGAGACGAGAGGTCGGGATCGAGGTGGAAAGCGGGAACATATGGCTCCAGATCGCGCGCTTTTCCTTGTAGGAGAGGTAGAAGCCCTCGGCCTCTGCGTTCTCTACCGCGTCCTCTGGATGATAAAAGCAGTACCAGCGGCCATCATGGATGGTCTTGTCTGTCTGATGATAGTCGATCAGACAGAAGTCATGCAGAAGCCCCACGCGGGCGGCACTCTCTGCATCCACACCGACGAACGGTGCAAGTGCAGCAGCCATCTGGGCGACACGAACGGAGTGATCGAAGGTATTGGTGCTTCCGTGACGTGGAACGTTCCGCAGCTTCTGATACTTTCGATTCTCTGTGATCTCCGAATGCTGCTTTGCAAACTGCACAGCGCTGTCATGTAAAACCATGGGCATAGATTCCTTTCTGATGTATCACATCCTGTTAAAAACAGTCATTGTTAATGTAGATGGCTCATTGCCCGTATGAAGTACAGGACAAAAGCCGATAGTTACAAAAACTATATACGAAGTCTTTCATGAACGTCAATTATATTTAGTAAAATTTCAGAAAAGTACAGGTAAAATTCGAAAAACTTAGAGATTCTGTACATTGTGCGCAGGAATACGGATGGATAAACTATACTCTGATTTTATACGTATTACTATAGAGGCCAAACATCATGAAGCGTTTTTATCATACTCACCGTGCCGTCGTTCGGGACATGACGACCATCCTTACCGTGCTCCTGTCCTTTTTATCCGCCCTTCTCTTTTTCAGCCTGCACTGGCTTATGCATACCTGGTCGGAGCTGACCGTCGACGAGGTACTCTATCACCTCTTTGCCCCGCTTCAGGGCACCAGCACCGCCATGGTCCGGGAATACATCCTGCAATGTGCTGTCCCTGCCGGGATCGTGACCCTGCTGGTCATCGTGATCTTTCTCCTCTGTCGCCACAGACGGAATTACCGGCGCCTGGTACTGCTCGCGCTTGCCGCCGCCTTTTTCACCACCGGCTACACCGTTCACGACGCCTGGGACGATCTCGACATCGGAAATTACATCAAATCTCAGCTTGAAACCTCCCGTTTCATCGACGATCACTACGTCGATCCGAAAACGGTGGAGCTTCGCTTCCCGGAGAAAAAACGGAACCTCATCTACATTTTCATGGAGTCCACCGAGGTGACCTTCGCAGATCAGGAATCCGGCGGTGCCTTCCCGGAGAATACGATTCCGGAGCTCACGCAGATTGCTGAGGACAATGAAGACTTTTCCGGCACGGACACGACCCTGAACGGTGGCTATGCCATGCCGGGTGCGACTTGGACGATGGGCGCGATGTTCGCACAGACCTCCGGCCTGCCACTGAAGATCTCCATTGACCAGAATGCGATGGACTCGCAGAAATCCTTCTTCCCGGACATCCTCACGATCGGTGATCTCCTGGAAAAGCAGGGCTATACCCAGGAGCTGATGCTCGGCTCCGTCGGTTACTTCGGCGGCCGGAAGCTCTACTTCCAGACCCACGGAAATTATGCCATCAAGGACTTCAGCTACTGGAAGAACCAGCATAAGTTTCCGGCCAATTACTGGGTCAACTGGGGCTTCGAGGATCGAAAGCTCTACCAGTATGCGAAGGAAGAGCTCGACCGTCTCGGAAACCAGGAGCAGCCGTTTAATCTTACGATGCTGACTGTTGATACCCATTTCCCGGACGGCTATGTATGCCCGCTCTGCCCGAACCGCTTCGAGGATCAGTATGCCAATGTCTACAATTGCGCATCGCAGCAGCTGAAGTCCTTCCTCGACTGGTGTAAAACCCAGGACTGGTACGAGAATACCACCATCGTGATCTCCGGTGATCATCCGACTATGGATCACGACTTCTGTAAGGATGTGCCGGACGATTATGAGCGGACCGTTTTCACGGCCTATGTCAATGCTCCGGTCCAGCCAGTAAGCACAGAGCGCCGCGACTTCACCACCTTCGATGATTTCCCGACGACCCTCGCAGCGCTTGGCGTCGAGATCGAAGGCAATCGCCTCGGCCTCGGTACGAATCTCTATTCGGATCTCCCGACGCTTTCCGAGCAGTACGGACGCGCGAAGGAGAAGGAAGAGCTCGAAAAGAAATCTGCGCTCATGGTCAAGCTTGGGCAGATCGATGAGCAGGCCGCCATCGAATCGAAGGAGGCCAAGGAGCAGAAGGAGAAAGAGAAGAAAGAAAAGGAAGCCCAGAAGGCCGCAGAATCCCGCGCCGCAGAGTCTCGCGCTGCAGAAAGCGCGAAAAGTTGAGTACAAAGTAGAGTCAGGGCACCGGCGGCAGGGGGCTCCAGAAAAGCTGCTCACACTCAACGGAAAAATCTAAAATAGGACCCCTAAGACGCACTAGGCCCTCTGCAATCGT